>NZ_PZZP01000001.1:1530300-1836360 GCF_003046315.1 Desmospora activa DSM 45169
TGATGAAATCCAGGTTATTCGTCTGAATCATCTTTCTTAATTTTGCTGTTTTTTTCATTTCATTCTCCTTTCGCCAAAAATGGAGCTACCCTAATTTATGAAAAAGGAATCAATCGGAATCGGCACCTATCTCGGAAATAATCAATTTTCTACAGGAAGCTGCACGCCACACACGACCATCCTTCTCCAACTGGGCAAACATCCTAAAAAACCAAGAAGCCGCAATCCCTATAGGATCACGGCTTCTTGGCTTTTGGGTGACTGCTGGATATTATACTTCCATGATGATCGGCAGGATCATCGGGCGACGGCGGGTTTGGTCGTAAAGGTACCGACCCAATGCATCGCGGATGCTGGTCTTCAGAGAAGCCCATTCGCTGACGCGTTCATTGGCGCATTTTTCCATCGTTTGGGTGACAATGCGGTTGGCTTCTTCCAACAATTTCTCGGATTCCCGTACATAGACGAACCCGCGGGAGATAATGTCCGGTCCGGACAAAACCTTTCCGTTATTTTTGCTGAGAGTCACCACAACCACCAGAATTCCGTCTTGGGACAACAATTTTCGATCACGTAAGACGATGTTTCCGACATCGCCAACGCCCAGACCATCGATCAAGACGTTACCTGTTGTGATTTTCGTTCCATAGCGCGCTTTTCCGCCGGAGATTTCAACCGCATCCCCATTGTCGCAGACAAAGATGTTTTCCGACGGCACACCGATACTTTCGGCAAGTTGGCCGTGAGCCCGTAACATACGGTGCTCACCATGAATCGGGATAAAAAATTGAGGTTTCATCAGGTTAAGCATCAGTTTGAGGTCTTCCTGCGATCCGTGTCCGGACACGTGGACACCTTGTTGGGTATTGTTGCTGTAAAAAACATCAGCCCCTACCCGGAACAACTGGTTTACCGTACGAGCCACCGCTTTCTCGTTACCGGGGATCGGAGTAGCTGCCAGGATCACCGTATCTCCTGGTAAAATCTCAATCTTGCGATGAGATCCGTGTGCCATGCGGGTCAATGCTGACATCGGCTCGCCTTGACTCCCAGTCGACATCACTGTCACCTTATGAGCCGGCAGGCGGTTGATATCATCCGGGTCAATTAAGAGATCGGGCGGAACGTGTAAATAGCCCAACTCCATGCCGATATTGACCACATTTACCATGCTGCGACCGATCACCGCCAACTTACGGTTATATTTGCAAGTCGCATCCACTACTTGTTGGATACGGTGAATATTGGAGGCAAAAGTGGCAACAATCACCCGTTGTTTCGATTTCCGAAACAAGTTTTCAATCGCTTCTCCCACTTCCCGCTCTGAACCGGTAAAGCCGGGACGTTCTGCGTTGGTACTGTCGGAAAGCAGACATAAGACGCCTTTCTGCCCGATCTCGGCCATCTTGTGTATATCCGCTTCCTTTCCGTTCACCGGTGTCATATCAAACTTAAAATCACCGGTGTGTACCACGTTTCCTTCCGGCGTTTCCAGACAGACGCCCACTGAGTCAGGGATACTGTGATTGGTTCGAAAGAACGTCGCCTTGATCGAACCCAGTTTGATTTCTGAGCGATTGTTAACCAGCACCCGTTTGGTTTGGTTTAATAAGTGGGCTTCACGCAGTTTATGTTCAACAAGACCCATGGTCAACTTCGTGCCGAAAATCGGCACATTAAGTTGTTTCAAAATGTAGGGAAGCCCGCCAATGTGATCCTCGTGTCCATGTGTCAGCAGGATTCCGCGAACCTTGTCCTGATTCTCAACCAAGTACGTAACATCGGGAATTACCACGTCAATTCCCAACATCTCTTCTTCCGGAAACATCAAACCGGAATCAATGACAACAATATCGTCACCGTACCGTACCACGTACATGTTTTTCCCGATTTCATCCAACCCACCGAGAGCAAAAATCGTCAATTTGCTTCGTGAGTTGTTTTTAGTCAAAAAAATTCCTCCTGTACTATTCAGTTGTCAGCCACCCAAATTAACCGCACAAGTCACTTATCGATATTATATACAATCCGACGGCCCACTTGCAAGCTGGCAACACAAAGATCTTCCATTTCCGTCAATGCCTTGACTCAGACGTAAAACGAGGGGATATTTGGGTAATCTTTAGTAACAAAAAAAGCCGTCCCTACTCGTGGGCACGGCTGCTACTGATATTTAAGTGTTTGATTATTGTCCGTCCTTGCTATGACAATAAGAGCAGTGAGAGTGGCCTTTTGCCTGCCTGACGAGGCAACTAGGCTTCCGCCAAAACAAACCCCTGCAAAATGGAGTCCATCTCTTTTTTCTCTGCGTCGGAAAGCGGTAAAATCGGCTGACGAACGCTTTCCTCACACAATCCCATCCGGGAGAGGGCATATTTCAGCGGAGCAGGACTGGAAGTCATAAACAACGCTTCTACCAAGGGTATCAATCGTTGCTGCATCGCCGTCGCTGTTTTTATCTCCCCATTGATAAAGGCTTCAATCATCTGCTTCATATCCAGTCCGGCTACATGACTGGCCACACTGACAACGCCGTCCGCCCCGGAAGCGAGGTAGGGGATGATCAGTTCATCCATTCCGCTGTACAGCTCAACATCTTCCCGTTTGTGGGCAGCCAGTTTCATCACATCCACCAGGCGACCGCTGGATTCTTTAATGGAAGTGATGTTCGGCACATCATGGGTGAGCCGTACCATCGTATCTACATCCATATGGAGCGCTGTCCGCCCTGGGACATTGTACAGCATGACGGGAAGGGAGGTGGCCCCGGCTACTTTTCGGAAGTGCTGATACAGCCCCTCCTGGGTCGGTTTATTGTAATAAGGGACCACCAACATCACACCGTTTACCCCGATTGCTTCCGCTTCCTGTGTTAGCTTCTGGGAAGCGATTGTATCGTTACTTCCGGTGCCGGCGATCACCTTTACCCGACCTTGAGCCCGTTGTACCGCCCGTTTAAACAGTTGCAGCTTTTCATCGTGGGCAAGTGTGGGTGACTCCCCGGTGGTACCCGCAATCACTACAGAATCGGACCCATGATTGATCAGATGTTCCAAAACCGCGTCAAACCGGGGCCAATCCACGGTTCCATCCGATGTGAAAGGTGTTATCATCGCTGTCAGCAGTCTTCCAAATTGCACTGTCTCCATCCCCCTAAATGATCTTCGCCTTTACATATACTGTGCGGGCTGTGGTAGATTATGAAGGTCAAATTTGCGGTGAAGCGCCCGCACCGCTTTTACCATGTCTTCCCCTCGCACCAACACCCAGATGGTGGTATGGGAGTCAGCCGCTTGCAAGATTTGGATATCCTCATCAGTCAACGCTTCCGCAATACGGGACATGACTCCCGGTACACCCGCAATCCCCGCCCCTACGACGGAGACTTTGGCGCAGTTGCGATTAAGTTCCGGTTCCAGACCCATCTCCCGTAAAATCGCATGAGCCCGATCTGCTACTTGGTTGTGAACGGTGTAGGTAACCAGGCTGGGGTTGATATTGATAAAGTCAACACTGATCCGATTTTCCGCCATCGCTTTAAATACGGATAATTGCAGATCCAATTGCCCCTCTTTCACCGGGATCTGGATCTGGGTAATGTCCGGCATCTGTGTAACCCCGGTGATTAAACGTTCGCGCAGTTCTCTGGCGAGATGATCGGTCTGGGTTGCATTGGTGACCAGCGTGCCGGGAGAGTCGCTCATCGTAGAGCGGACACGGATCGGTACATTGGTCTGCATCGCCAATTCCACCGCACGCGGGTGAATCACCTTCGCCCCGGAAAAAGCCAAATTGCAGATCTCACTGTATGTGACCGAATGCAAAGCGGCTGCATCATCCACAATCCGAGGATCTGCCGTCATGATTCCTTCCACATCCGTAAAAATATCTACTACATCCGCATGGAGGGCGACGCCTAGAGCGGTAGCTGTCGTATCGCTCCCCCCGCGCCCCAATGTCGTTACCTCACCCTCGGTGGTTCGACCCTGAAACCCGGCTAAAACCACCACACGTCCCTGTTCCAATTCTTCGATCACTCGTGTGGGATTGATCGACATAATTTGAGCGTTCATATGATTATCGTTGGTAATAATACCGGCCTGACCGCCTGTTAAAACCGTATTGGGAATTTCCTTGTGATTGAGCAGGCTGGACAAGGTGGACGCGGAGATAATCTCACCGCAACTTAAAAGTAAATCATGTTCCCGCGGGGGGAGTGAGCGTCCATTCTGCCCGATCCAGTCCAGAAAGGTATCCGTCGCATAGGGGTCCCCTTTCCGTCCCATGGCGGAAACCACCACCACCAAGCGACACCCCTCAGCCAGCCCTTGACGGATATGGTGCAGCACTCGTTCCCGTCGTTCCGGCGTAGCCACCGAGGTTCCTCCGAACTTTTGTACTCGGATTTTCATGGGCACGTTCCCTTCCACTCTATTGTTGTACCAGTTTTTCTGCGATTTGGACAGCGTTGGTGGCCGCCCCTTTTAACAAGTTATCGGATACAACCCACAGGTTGAGCGCACGGGGGTTTACTGTATCCCGACGTACCCGGCCGACAAACACCTCATCTTGACCCGCTTTCTCCAGCGGCATCGGATACAATTGTTGATGGATGTCATCCTCTAGCACCACGCCTTCCGCCTCACGCAATGCCGTACGCACTTCTTCCAGATCGAAATCCCGCTTCAGCTCCACATAGACACTTTCACTGTGACCGCGGAGAACCGGCACCCGGACACATGTGGCGGTCACACCGATGGACTCATCGCCAAAGATCTTCTTGGTTTCGCGCACCATCTTCATCTCTTCCAGCGTAAACCCGTTCTCCTGGGCCACATCGCATTGTGGAATCGCATTGAAGGCAATCGGGTAGTGTTTATCCAATTTACCCACAGGCATGATTTCCGTTTTTATCTCTTCACCGGAGAGATAAGCCCGGGATTGGGCTTGCAACTCTTCCATCGCCTGGGCACCGGAACCGGACACTGCCTGGTAGGTGGATACAATCACACGGTCAAATCCAAACCGATCATATAACGGCTTCAGCGCCACCACCATCTGGATGGTAGAACAGTTGGGGTTGGCGATAATGCCGTGATGATTCTTGATTTCATGGGCATTTACTTCCGGTACGACCAGAGGGACATCGGGGTCCATGCGGAATGCATTGGTATTATCCACCACAACGGCTCCCCGTTTCACCGCTTCTGGAGCCAATTTCTCGCTGATGCTCCCCCCCGCACTAAACAGGGCGATATCCACCCCTTCAAATGCGTCGGGTGTCGCCTCCAACACGGTTACTTCCTCCCCGCGAAAAGAGACGGTTTTACCAGCGGAACGTGCAGAAGCGAGCGGTCGAAGTTCTTTTACTGGAAAGGATCGATTTTCAAGGTTTTTTAGGATCTGTTCTCCAACAGCACCTGTCGCTCCCAAAACAGCCACTGTCACCTGTTGTGATGGCATTGTATCAGTTCCCCCTTATAAAAGTGGGATAAAAGAGGCAAGGGCCTTCATTCCAAAGGAGGAAGGCCTTGTCTTTTATCCGGTTCTCTTAAACTTAATCTCTATTATGGGGCAGGAGCACGGTATTTTTCAACTATCAATGGCTGGATTTGCTCTCCACGCATCGCGGCATCCACTGCATCCGGAATCCGATCCATCTCTGCTACCAACGAGTTCGGCTTTGCAAAAGGGTTATCCTGACCAAAGGGAACAAAATAAATATACTTGGCCGGCAACAGTCGAGCCAGATTGGAAGCATTTAAGCCTAAGGCATCATTGGTGGAGATGGCCACCACAACCGGACGACGGTTGCGCATCTGCGCTTTGGCGGCCATCAAAACCGGTCCGTCGGTTAAAGCATTGGCCAAACGGGCGAGACTATTGCCGGTGCAGGGAGCGATCAACATACAATCCAGCAGTTTTTTAGGACCGATCGGCTCTGCCTCTGGAACGGAAGTAATTGGCTCCTCCCCAGTGATGGAACGAATTTGGCGTAACCACTGGGCCGCTTCCCCAAATTTGCTGTCCACGGTTTGTACCGTATGGGATAAAATAGGCACCACCCTCGCTCCCATGGAAACGAGGCGCTCCATCTGTGGTAGCACTTCCTCATGAGTACAATGAGATCCCGTCATGCCAAACCCGATCGTCTTGCCGCTGAAATTCATGATTGACCCTCCTCCGCGAGCTCTTCCGATAGCAGGCCCGTGATCGTCTGTGCCAAGATGCGACCGGCGGTCTTGGAAGCGACTATGCCTGGTAGACTAGGGGCTAACATCGCTTTAATGCCGCGTTTTTTAGCAAAAGCGAAATCGGTCCCTCCCGGTTTTGACGCCAGATCGATAATAACCGCCGTACTCGGCATCACCGCCAGTACCGGCTCCGTTACAATCAGCTCTGGCACCGTATTGAAGAGAAGATCAACATCCTCCACTTCATCGGCCAAATTCTCGGTGTAAAAAGGGGTGATTCCCATTTCCACCGCTCTCGCCACTTGAGCCGTTGTTCGTACCCCTACTTTTACGCGAGCACCTATCGCGTGCAGGGTGCGGGCCAAGGTTAATCCGACTCGTCCCAACCCCAATACCAGACTGCGGGAACCGTGAATGGTGATATTGGTGCTCTGGATGGCCATCATTAAGGCTCCTTCCACCGTGGGAATGGAGTTATAGATGGCGACATCATCCCGTTTTAACAGCTCCACCAATTGCACACCATTATGGGAGCAAAGATTTTGAAGATATGATTTCGCCATACCCGCCACCACCATGGCATGGGAAGGAAGCTTACCGATATGATCCTGGGTGAGCACTAACGATCGTGTCGTAAAAATACTGTCCACATGCCCGTCCTCGTCCGTACCCAAAATCGGCAAAATCAATAAATCAATGGTGGCAAACCACTTTGGATCTAGGTCGCGTCTAACCGCTCCACTAAACGGGCTTTCCAAATTGTCAAATCCGATCAGACTTACATTGGCGTTTAGTTGGATGCAGTTTTTGATCACTTCCAACTGGCGGGCATCTCCGCCGAGAAAAGCGACATGTTTACCTGTCAACATCTCCCCCATCCAACCCCTTTCCCAGAAAAAGCGCCTTCTTCAAGGCGCCTCATCTGCAGGAAGCGTGGCTTCTGCTGACATCATATGATGGGGTGAATGGAGTCGTTCCTTGTCTTTAATACGGATCGTTGTTGGATCCTCGCTTCCCCTCCACAATTACCATCTCCGGTCCAATCTTTTTAATATGATGCCAATGGATTTCCCGGTGTCCTTGCTTTTTGCCGAACCAGGAAGTGGACGGAATCGGTAACAACAACGAATGAATCTGACCTGTCGCCGGATCGATCACCAGATCGGCGTGCCCCACTACCCCCATCTTCTCCCCTCCTGCCATATCGATCAACTCTTTTTCTGCAAATTCGCTCCAGCGCATCGGTATGTTCTCCTCCCATTGCAAGGTGGTTGACAAACTGTTTCCTTACAACCTATCCCTGCTTCCGTTTCCTTATGACCGCACAACATAAAGCCGCCGGTAATCCGGCGGCCGTTTTCAAAAGGATTGTTTCTGTTTTAGCTCATAATATCGGTTTAACAGATAATCCAAACGGCGACTGATGGGCAGTACCGCAGCATGTGAAAGAGCGGAAACATTTCCTCCTACTTGTTGATGAAGGACTTGTCTCATTTTCTCCAGTTCCTGTTCCAGCGATTTTAAATCTGTGGCATTCACCTGGTTCCCTCCCGCATTATTTTCCTGTATGTCCAAATCCGCCACTGCCCCGCTCCGTCACCGTCAAATCAGCCCCTGGAATCAACCGCACCGATGGAACCGTTTGAAATACCAACTGTGCAATCCGCTCTCCACGCTGAATCATGAAGGCTGTCTCTCCCCAATTGATCAGAATAACACCGATCTCACCCCGATAATCCGCATCGATCGTCCCGGGAGAATTAAGCGTCGTAACCCCGTATTTCAACGCTAAACCGCTGCGAGGGCGAACTTGTGCTTCTAAACCGATGGGCATCTCCAGCCTAATCCCCGTCGGGATCAGCTTCCGCTCACCCCGCTCCAACCGTACCTCCGTCTCTACCGCAGCTAACAGATCAAACCCACTCGCTCCCGCTGTCATCTGTCGAGGCAGCGGCAAATCTTCGGCTCCGACCACCGGCTGAATCTTTACATCAACCAACAAGTGCATCCCTCCTATATGCGGATGGAATCGCACCATCCGGGGAAACGACCGACAGTGCTGTCGGATGGGAGAAAATCGCCTGCGCCGTCTCCAGTAAATCTTGCCGCGTCAACGCTTCTACCGCCGCCACCACTTCATCCAATGAGCGGTGTTTTCCCAGGAGCAGCTCATTTTTGCCGAGTCGGCTCATCCGGTTATTGGTGCTTTCCAAGCTCATCATCAGACTACCTTTTAATTGCTCTTTTCCCTTGTGCAGCTCTTTTTCCGTCACACCGTGCTGTCGAACCTCATCCAGGATCTGAAACAGGAGGTGCAATACCTCGTTCTCCTGTCCTTGTCCCGTACCAACATACAAAATAAACAGACCACTATCGCTGTATGCACTAAAATATGAATAAACAGAGTAGGCCAACCCCCGCTCTTCGCGTACCTGCTGAAAGAGACGGGAGCTCATGTTTCCTCCAACGAGATTGTTTAGCAAAATAAGTGAATAAATACGAGAATCACGAATAGAGATGCCGGGAAATCCCAGGCACAAATGCGTCTGTTCCGTCTCTTTTTTGCGGTGGATCACACCGGAGGTAAACTGCGGAACAGTGGGACGATCTTCTTTCCCCCGATTTGTCCAGGCTGCGAAATAACCGGCGACCCGATCGAGATAATCATCCGGTAGATGACCAGCCAGGGCAATTACCAACCGATCCGGTGTATAGTTTTCATCTCGAAAAGTGACGAGGGCATTTCGATCAAAGCGGCGGAGATTATCGCGATGGCCTAGGATAGGAAGACCAAGCGAATGGTTTTCCATCGCCGCCGCGGATAACCAGTCATGCACAATATCGTCTGGCGTATCCTCCACCATTCGAATCTCCTCTTCAATCACTTTTCGCTCTTTGTCCACATCCTCCGCTTGGAAGGTAGATTCAAAAAACATGTCGGCCAACACCTCTAGCGCGATATCCAGATGCTGGTCCAACACCTTAGCATAGTAACAAGTCATCTCCTTCGATGTAAAAGCATTCACTTGACCGCCAATCTCATCAAAGGTTTCCGCCAACTGCCGGGCTGTCCGCTTTTTGGTCCCTTTAAACAACATGTGTTCAATAAAGTGAGAAATACCATTGTTGTCTACCGCCTCATACCGGGATCCGGTTCCGACCCAAAGCCCTAAGGTTACGGATCGAACGTGTGGGATATGTTCCGCCACTACGCGCACCCCGTTTGGCAACGTGTGTTTATGTATCACCCGGCTTGTCCCCTTCCGGCCCACCATCGTTTTGTAAGTATTTTCCGCGAAGTATCCCCAATATATCAAAAGCCCGGAACGGACTCAACATGTTCCACTCGTTTGGATGAGAGAACCTCGTCCACAGTCCCCAGTTTTAATCCTTTTTCCTTGATCGTGCTTATGATTTTGGGTAAAGCGATCACCGTTCGATCGGTCGGATGCATCAAAACCAGCGATCCATTGCCGATCCCCTTTTTTACCCGATCCACCATCCATCCGGGAGACGAAGATTTTTTCCAATCTACCGTATCCACTGTCCACAATACGGTTTTCATGCCCAACTGATGCGCGATTGTTACTACTTGTTGATCGTAATCCCCTGCCGGTGGCGCAAAAAATTGCGAGCGAACGCCTAAGTCGCGGATCAGCGCTTCCGTTTTTTCAATCTCCCGCTTGATCTTAAACGCCTCCATCCCACTCATCAACGGGTGTGAGTAGGCATGGTTTCCCAATTGATGCCCCTGCTCCAACAATTGCAAAGCTTCTTTTGGGTGTTTTTTTAGCCAGGACCCGTCCAAAAAAAAGGTCGCCTTCACCCTTTCACGCTGTAAGATCTCCAACATTGTCGGCAAGTGTTCCGTTCCCCAGGCGACATTAATCATCAGCGCCGCCATCGGCTTCTGTTCATTGCCACGATAAATGGGTTGCGCTCCCAGATCAGAGAGCGACACCTTTGACGGTACCGTTTTGACAATCCAATGGCTGGGACGTTTCTCCCCTCGTTTTTTGGCCAATTGATAAGTCGCTTCCCGATCGATCGTAATGCCCTCGTAATCGGGAATTGCCTTCCAAATGGAGTCCAGGCGCGCATCACGGGGGGGTTCATCCCGTCTATCCGCTTCTTCCTCAATCCATTGTCGTAATTGATCCTGTTGAAATACCGGCTCCGCCTCACCTGCTTTTACCGCTGACACATATGCGCTAACCGATGGAATAAACAGAATCAGCCCAACCACCGGAACCGCCAACAATAACCACCGCATCTTCAATCTGTTCTCCATAGCTTACACCTCCCGTGATCATCACTAACTTATGCACGGGGGCAAACTCCTATACAAAGCACAAATACGGCATTAAAGCGCAAACAAAAAAGAGGCAGATCGCTCTGACTCTTTTTCTCGTCCGGAAAATAGCCGGAAGAAAAATCAGCTGTTATCCTGCAAAACCGCCTTGCGGGACAGGTTGATCCGGCCTTGGTTGTCAATCTCAGTCACTTTGACCAGGATGCTGTCTCCCAGATTAACCACATCCGTCACCTTGTTGACCCGGTTTTGATCCAGCTGGGAGATGTGTACCAACCCTTCCTTACCGGGTAGGACCTCCACAAACGCTCCATACTTCTCCACCCGTTTCACGGTGCCGGTGTAAGTTTCTCCCACCATCACTTCCCGCACCAGATCCTCGATAATCTGTTTCGCTTTTTTGTTTTGGGCGGGGTCGGTTGAAGCGATATAAACGCGTCCATCCTGTTCAATATCGATTTTAACCCCGGTCTCATCGATGATCTTATTGATCATACGGCCACTAGGCCCGATCACATCGCGAATCTTGTCGGGATGAATGCGTAAGGTGAGAATTTTAGGTGCATACGGGGAAAGTTCCTGACGCGGTTCAGGTATAGCCGCCTGCATGTTCTCCAGCAGTTGTAAGCGCGCACGATGGGCTTGTGCCAACGCCTCTTCCAGTACACCACGATCAATTTCCTCAATTTTGATGTCCATCTGTAAAGCGGTAACCCCTTTGGGTGTGCCTGCCACTTTAAAATCCATATCACCCAAGTGGTCTTCCATCCCCTGGATATCCGTGAGCACCGTCACTTGGTCCCCTTCTTTCACCAACCCCATCGCAATTCCGGCAACGGGAGAATGAATTGGGACACCAGCATCCATCAAGGCCAGTGTGGAAGCGCAGATACTGGCTTGTGAAGTAGAACCGTTGGATTCCAACACTTCCGATACCAGGCGAATCGTATAAGGGAACTCGTCCTCTGACGGAATGATCGGCTCCAATGCCCGCTCGCCCAACGCGCCGTGCCCCACTTCACGCCGACCCGGTGCCCGCAGAGGCCGCGCTTCTCCCACGCTGAAGGGAGGGAAATTGTAATGGTGCATAAAGCGCTTCGATTCTTCTAAGTCCAACCCATCCAAAATCTGTACATCTCCCAGCGCTCCCAATGTGCAGACGGTGAGCACTTGTGTCTGTCCACGCCGGAACAGACCGGAACCGTGGGTACGGGGCAAAATCCCTACCTCACTGGACAAAGGGCGAATCTCCTCAGGAGAACGACCGTCGGGACGCTTCTTCTCTACCAAGATCATGCGGCGAACCTCTTCCTTCAGCACCGCATCCAACACTTCCTGAATACCCTTCTGCTGCTCTCCTTCCGGGTACGCTTCCGCCAACTGTTCCAAAACCTCTTCTTTTACGCGGTCAATCGCTTCTTGGCGGGCGTGTTTCTCCAACACCTGCGCCGCTTCCACCATGGGTACGACCGCCAGCTCCCGTACCCGTTGGTCCAATTCAGGATCGATCGCGTGTAGTTGCGGCTCAATTTTCTCCGCCCCGATCTCCGCCACAATCTTCTCTTGGAAAGCGACCATTTCCTTGATCGCTTCGTGTCCCAACAGAATCGCTTCCAACATGATATCTTCGGGGATTTCCTCTGCTCCCGCCTCTACCATGTTGACACCGTGTTTGGTACCGGCGACCACCAGATGAAGATCGCTTTTTTCCATCTGCTCCACCGTCGGATTGATCACCAATTGCCCGTCGATCCGGCCTACGATTACACCGGAGATCGGACCGGCAAAAGGAATGTCGGAGATGGACAGAGCCACTGAAGCACCAATCATCGCTGCAATCTCGGTTGAGCAATCCTGGTCGACAGACATCACTGTCGTCACAACCTGCACTTCGTTACGAAAACCATCGGGAAACAAGGGACGAATCGGTCGGTCGATTAGCCGACTGGCTAAAATCGCTTTTTCACTGGGCCGCCCTTCCCGCTTGATAAATCCACCTGGGATTTTTCCAACGGCATACAGTCGCTCTTCATAGTTAACCGTCAACGGAAAAAAGGGTAAATCCTTCGGCTCTTTGGAGGCAGTCGCCGTCGCCAATACAGCCGTTTCGCCGTAACGAACCATGACGGCACCGTTAGCTTGCTTGGCGTACTTGCCGATCTCCAAGGTTAGTTTGCGGCCGGCCAACGCCGTTTCATAAATGGTCGATTCCATCGTCGCTGTTTTTCCTCCTCTCGTAAAAGGCACATGAACACTTCTCTACCACTCCAGTATTTCCTTCCTCCGCATCATTACAACCCCATTGAAGCAACAGGTTGAAAAATATGTAGAGCGCTTCCGGTTTCTACTGAAAAAAGCGGGGATATCCCCGCTTTGTTCGTGTTACCGGCGCAAACCCAATTTTCCGATCAATGACCGGTACCGCGCGATATCGTTCTTCTTCAGGTAGTTGAGAAGATTACGGCGTTGTCCGACCATCTTGAGTAGTCCGCGGCGGGAGTGGTGATCTTTCTTGTGCTCACGCAAATGTTCGTTTAACTCGTTGATCCGCGTGGTCAAGATTGCGATCTGCACTTCCGGAGACCCGGTATCATTCTCATGAGTCTTAAACTCATTAATGATCTCCTGCTTCTTTTCCAGGGAAAGGCCCATGACGTTCACCTCCTATTTTTGAAAACCCCCGTAGCCCAGGCAATCGCCGAGGCTGTCGATTCTCCGAGCCAGGGTTGAGCGGGTTTCCCCGCCTATCAAAGGGGACCGCGATAGTAGGCGGCCCCTTTGATTCCCAAACAGTATAGCATAACTTTCATGAAGAAGTAAATGAGGACTCTCCTCTCCCTGATAGCCACGCCCGGGCATTTCTCTCATCGCTGCGAAGCTGATCAACCAATGCCTCAACCGATGCAAATCGTTCCTCCCCGCGCAAGCGATGGAGAAATACAGCCGTTAACTCCTCCCCATACAAATCCCCGGAGAAATCAAACAGATGAGCTTCTAATCGCAAAGAGGGGTTATCTTTGGCAAAAGTGGGGCGAAACCCTACATTCATCATGCCGGGAAACGAGGATTCCCCCCGATATACTTCTATCACATAGACACCGGTAGCCGGAATTCGATAAGGCTCCTTCACGGATAAATTGGCGGTAGGATAACCGATGGTTCGCCCCCGTTGATCACCGGGAATCACATGTCCCCGTAGCCCGTAGGGGCGCCCCAAAATGGAAATCGCTTTTTCCACCTCTCCTTGATCCAGATAGGTGCGAAGGCGACTGCTGGAAACCGGCTGGCCATCCCAATCGACCGGACCCACTACCTCTACTTGGATACGCCCTTGTCCCAGAAGAGAAAGGTCTTCCGGCTTCCCTTCGGCTCCACGTCCAAAGTTGAAATTATAACCAACAGAGACGCTGTTCACACCCAGCGGAAGCAACACATCCTGTACAAACGCTTCCTTGCTCAAGGCGGCAAACGCACGGTTAAACTGCATCACATAGACCCGCTCCACACCCAGACGTTGAAACTGATCCAACTTTTCCGGAAGTGGTGTCAGATACTGATTGATCCCATTTTTTTTGCCTAAAACTTCGCGGGGATGGGGGTCAAAAGTCATCACTGCCGCAGTCGCTTGCGACGCCTTTGCAACGTCTACCGCCTGTTTGATTACCGCTTGATGCCCGAGGTGAACCCCGTCAAAGTAACCGATCGCCATAGACAATGGGGTATCGGGAGTTGGAATGTGTCGATAGTTTAGTTGGATCGTTTCCATCGGTTTCACCTGACCCGAAAAACTTTTTCCGGTTTAAGGACCGGTTGATCTTCCATCAAGCGATACAATGCATGACAGTTCCCGTCTTCCGTCAAGATGCGAAAGCGGGTGCCGGGTTTTGCGTCGGTTGGCTCACCGTTCCAAGGAAGAGGGACGCCGTTTTCTACCCGTTTTTGCTCGTCATCAGTGATCGTGACTGCAGGAAGATGGGACAAGGCTTCACCAACACTTACCAATACCTGATTCCAATCCCCCCGCTGCGCCACTTCCTCCAATGATTCCAGTGACCAGGCATCCTGTAACGAAAAGGGGCCGCTCTGTACTCGCACCAGTGCCGACATATGTGCAGGCGCTCCCAATGCTCGTCCAATATCGACACAGAGGGTACGGATATAGGTTCCTTTGGAACACCAGACATCCAGGTCAAGGCGCGGTCGAGGGCCCGGTTCAAACCCGACGCGGGTCAACCGATGGATCACCACTTCCCGCGAAGGGCGCTCCACCTCTTTTCCCTCTCTCGCCCATTCATACAGCCGTTTGCCGTCAATCTTGACAGCGGAGTACATCGGAGGTGTTTGCCGGATCACTCCTTCAAATCGGCGCAACACCTCGTCCACCTGGTTGATATCGAGAGGGGACACTTCCGCCTCTTCAATCACGCGCCCGGTCTGATCCTGGGTATCTGTCGCCATGCCCAATACCAATGAACCACGGTATCGCTTAGGCATCTCCTGCACGATCTCTACAATCCGGGTCGCCTGCCCCAGACAGAGGGGAAGCACCCCTGTCACTTCCGGATCAAGCGTGCCTGTATGACCGATCTTTTTTTGACGGGTAAGACGCCGCACACGGGAAACTACATCGTGAGAAGTCATGCCGCTTGGCTTTGCCACCGGCAAAACGCCATGCAACATCACTCCCTCCCTCCCTCTAAACAGGCATTCACCCGTTCCAACATCATCGGCTCCACTTCTTCGCGGCTTCCCGTCAAGGTGCATCCCGCAGCACGAGCATGGCCGCCTCCGCCGAAGGAATGAGCCAGCTCAGCCACATCGACGATTTCTCTGGAACGAAGGCTTACCTTCACCTTATCGCCTTCCGTTTCCCGAAATAACAACCCGACATCGACTCCGATCACATTGCGGGCATAGTTGACAATGCCGTCCAGATCGTCCTCTTCCGCCCCGGATTCTTGAAAATCGAGCCGAGTCAACCAGATCCAGCCGACGCGGCCGTCAGCGGTAAAGCGAAGGTTGGACAATCCCCGCTGCAGCAAGGCCAACTGACCCCGGCTCATCGTTTCGATCACCCGATCCGCTACTTCCCCTGCGTTCACACCGTGACGCAAGAGAGAAGCCGCCATCTCCATCACCTCTGGCGTCGTGTTGGAGTAGCGAAATCCGCCTGTATCCGTCAGCAAGCCCGTGTACAAAGCAAGCGCCAAGGAAGACGAAAAGGGTATATCCATCACTTTTGCTACCGTATAGAGAATTTGGGCCGTTGCCGCCGCATCCTCCACCACCAGATTAACCGTGCCAAAGCGATCATTGGTGGGATGGTGATCAATATTTAACAACGGGATATCTGCGGGGATATACTCCCACACCACTCCCATTCGTTCCCGATCGGCCACATCAACGGCAACAACGCCATCAAAAGAGCATCCATCCAACTCCGTCGGCGGCAGAATCCTATCGCAGCCGGGCAAGAATTGAAATTTAGGTGGGATCGGCGATTCATTGGTTAAGACGACTTCTTTGCCTAGATGCTCCAACATCGCCTTAACGGCCAATGTGGAACCGATGGCATCTCCGTCGGGGTGAAGATGGGAGACAACGAGATAGCGCTCTTTCTCCCGCAGAAACGATGACGTCTGAAGCCAGACGTCACTGTGGTCCCCGGCCATCCCGGTTCACTTCCTTCAGCAGCTTTGAAATATGCTGACCGTGTTCAATCGACTCATCAAACTTAAAAATTAACTCCGGTGTATGGCGCAATTGAACGCGTCTGCCGATCTCCGTACGCAAAAAACCTTTTGCCTTCTCTAATCCCGCTAAGGTTTGTTCACGCTGATCGGACCCACCCAGCACACTGATAAATACCTTTGCTTGTTGCAAATCCCCGCTCATCTCTACAGCCGTTACTGTGACAAATCCGATTCGGGGATCTTTCATCTCCTGTTGCAGCACTTGACTCAACACTTTTTTTACCTGTTCGCCGACACGACTCGCACGTATGCGTGCCATCGCCGATACCTCCTACTCGCCTTCCATCCACCCATCACAGATACGTGATTTCGGCGTCGATTATTTCCAGCCCTTCCACCTCTTCCAACAGGCGCAGAGCGGTATTTAATTCTTTTTCCACTAATACACGGGAGCTGCTGACGGCCGCAACCGCCAACTGCGCCCACTGTCGATCATCCTGTTCGCCTACCTCTGCGGCGGATAAACCTAATCGCTGCCGCACGCGGGCAAGTCCACTTTTGACGGCTCTCCGCTTATCTTTGAGCGAAGTGGAACCCATCATACGGCAGCGGCACTCCAACAGGCCGACAACCGCCGCCATCAGCGCTCCACTTCTTCCAGGATAAACACTTCGATGACGTCGCCTTCTTTGATGTCGTTATATCCTTTCAGCGTCAAGCCACATTCATAGCCCTGGGCTACTTCTTTGGCATCGTCCTTAAACCGTTTCAGTGTATCGAGATCCCCTTCGTGAATCACGACACCGTCCCGGATCAGCTGGGCTTTGCCGTCACGCACGATTTTTCCTTCCGTCACATAACAACCGGCGATCGTTCCCACTTTGGAAACCTTAAAGGTTTGTCGAACCTCAGCCCGACCCACCATCTGCTCCCGAAAGATGGGGTCCAGCATTCCTTTCATCGCCGACTCAATCTCTTCGATCGCGTTGTAGATCACCCGATGCAGGCGAATATCCACTTTTTCCTGCTCTGCCGTGGCACGGGCATTGGGTTCCGGGCGTACGTTGAAACCGACGATGATGGCATTGGATGCTGAAGCCAAAATAACGTCAGATTCGGTAATCGCCCCGGCACCGGAGTGGACGATGTTGACGCGAACCCCTTCGATCTCGATCTTTTCAAAAGAACCGCGCAACGCTTCCGCTGAACCTTGCACATCCGCTTTAATGATAATATTGAGGTCTTTTACCTCTCCCTCACTAATCTGCTTATACAAATCATCGAGGGTGACGCGGCTGCTGGCTCCCCATTCCTCTTGCCGTTTCTTCTCATTCCGTTTGTCGGCGATCTCCCGGGCTTTCTTTTCATCCGTAAACACTAAAAAGGGATCGCCTGCCTCCGGAACATCGGATAAACCTAAAATCTCGATCGGTGTGGAGGGGCCAGCCGATTTCACCCGTTTGCCGCGATCATTGACCATCGCCCGGATTTTACCGAAATAGTTGCCAGCCACGATCGCATCGCCCACATGTAGGGTTCCGTTTTGTACCAGAATGGTAGCGACGGCGCCACGACCTTTATCCAACTCAGCCTCAATCACAATTCCTCGTGCCCGTTTATTCGGGTTGGCTTTATATTCCTGCACTTCAGCCACCAGCAAAACCATCTCTAACAGCTCTTCAATGCCTTCTCCATTAACCGCGGACACGGGTACAAAAATAGTCTCGCCGCCCCATTCCTCCGGTATCAAACCGTGTTCGGTCAGTTGTTGTTTCACCCGATCGGGGTTGGCCTCCGGTTTATCCATTTTATTGACCGCCACAATAATGGGCACATTGGCCGCTTTGGCGTGATTGATGGCCTCAATCGTCTGCGGCATCACACCGTCATCAGCAGCTACCACCAGAATCGTGATATCCGTCACTTCGGCACCACGGGCCCGCATCGTCGTAAAGGCCGCGTGTCCCGGCGTATCCAGGAACGTGATCTTTTTATCGTTGGCTTCCGCTTGGTAAGCACCGATATGCTGGGTAATTCCGCCCGCTTCACCAGCCGTCACTTTTGTATGGCGGATCGTATCAAGCAAAGTAGTTTTACCGTGGTCGACATGCCCCATAATGGTAACCACAGGTGAACGCTCTTGTAGATCTTCAGGAGCGTCTTCTTCCACTTGCTCTTCAAACGCCGATTCATCGATAATCTCTTTGTAATTGACCTTTGCACCAAACTCTCCAGCGACCAATTGAATCGTGTCTACATCAATCTCTTGGTTGATGGTGGCCATGGTGCCTAATCCCATCAGCTTTTTAATCACTTCGGATGCTTCGCGTCGCAAGAGTTTAGCCAGATCCCCGACAGACATCGGGCCGGATACTTCAATCTCCGTTGGCAATACTGGTGCCTGCTTAGGCGCTTGACTACCCCGTCCGCCCCGACGGCCGCCGCGACGGTCACGACCGCCTTTTTTACCGCGAAAATTTCCGCCACCCTTGTTGGCGTTTTTATGTTGGCTTTTCCCCTGGTTTTGTCGGTTTGGCCCTTGACCCTGCCGGTTTCCCTGACCTTGGCCTTGACGATTCCCCTGACCTTGGCCTTGCCGGTTTCCCTGGCCTTGTCTCTGCGGCTTTCTATCCTGCTGTTTTGTCTCTGTTGCTTCTGCTTTGGTATTCGTTTTCTCCGCCCCCTGCTTTACGTCTTTAAAAAATTTCTCTACTCGTTTTACCATATCGTCAGTCATCACGCTCATATGATTATTGACCGCGATATCCATCCGTTTCAAGATGGTTAAAACTTCTTTGCTACTCATATTCATTTGTTTAGCGTATTCATATACGCGAACTTTCGACAAATCGCTCACCTCCATCAATGACTGGAAACCCGATCCCGAATCGTACGGGCAAAGCCCGGGTCGGTAACGGCGATCACCACCCGCTCCGCTTTACCGAGGGCGTGGCCCAATTGTTGCCTTGATGAAATCTGGATCAGGGGAATCCGGTAGGACGCGCATTTATCGGATACTTTCTTTTTTGTGTTGGGACCGGCGTCTGCGGCAAGTATTACCAGAGCGACATCACCGCTGCGAACCGTCCGTAGAACCGGCTCTTCACCTGTAATGACACTACCTGCCCGCATGGCTAGGCCAAGTAGATTCAGCCAATCACTCATCCAGCTTCCCCGTCGCAATATACGACTCTAACTGTTGGTAGACTTTCTCATCCACTTTTGTCTTAAGAGCCCGGTCCAACGCCTTTTTCTTTTTCGCCAACTCCACATACTCCGGCTTGGCACATAGATAGGCACCACGACCAGATTTCTTGCCCGTCGGATCAATCAGGATCTCCTCATCCGGCGTGCGCACCACCCGGATCAACTCTTTCTTCGGAAACATCTCCTGGGATGCAACACATTTGCGCATGGGTACCTTGCGCGTTTTCAACCCATCCACCTCCTTCACTCCCGTAGGAGACGTCAGGACTGATGATCACCATCGACAGCGCTTTCGGATGATTCCGCTAAACCGACTTCAGTCTCTACCGCTTCCGGCTCTGCCTCAACGGATTTAACTTCCGGCTCTGTCTCTTCCTGACTCAACGCTTCAGACTCACTTTTAATGTCGATTTTCCAACCGGTCAGTTTGGCTGCAAGACGAGCGTTCTGCCCTTCCTTGCCGATCGCCAGTGATAACTGGTGATCGGGAACCACCACACGGGCCACTTTTTCTCCCTCTTGGATATCGACACTAACTACCTTGGACGGACTTAAGGCATTGGAGACAAATTCTACCGCTTCTTCGGAATGACGAACGATATCGATTTTTTCCCCTCGCAGCTCATTGACCACCGTCTGTACCCGCATGCCCCGATGACCCACACATGCACCGACGGGATCCACTTGCTCATCCCGGGAGGAAACCGCAATCTTAGAACGGTAGCCCGCTTCCCTGGCCACGGAGCGAATCTCCACAATTCCCTCGTAAATCTCGGGAACCTCCAACTCAAACAGCCGTTTTAACAAGCCGGGATGGGTACGGGATACAAATACTTGCGGACCTTTGGTCGATTTCTCCACCCGGGTGATATATGCTTTAACCCGGTCATTGTGCTTAAAGCGTTCACCAGGCATCGTCTCCACATGAGGTAGCAACGCCTCCACCCGCCCCAGGTCGATAAAATAGTGGCGATTGTCAGATCGCTGCACAACCCCAGTTACAATATCTTCTTCCCGGTCGATAAACTCTTCGTAAATAATGCTTCGTTCCGCTTCGCGAATGCGTTGGGTTACCACCTGTTTCGCCGTTTGCGCTGCAATCCGGCCAAAGTCGGCTGGTGTCACCTCAATCTCCACAATATCCCCCAGCTGATAAGTGGGGCTAATATCCGCAGCGGCATCCTGGGAGATTTCCAGCCTTGGATCAAGGACTTCATCTACTACCGTTTTACGGGCAAACACCCGAACCCGTCCCGTATTCCGGTCGATATCCACCCGCACATTTTGGGCGGAATTGAAGTTTCGCTTATACCCTGAAATCAAGGCCGCTTCAATCGCCTCGATCAACACCTCTTTGCTGATGCCCTTTTCTTTTTCCAACTGGGCTAGGGCGTCGATGAACTCTGCATTCATCGCTCATTTCTCCTCCCTTCAATTAAAACACGAGGACACGTCGCGCTTTCGCCACTTTGTCACGAGGAATTTCCACCACTTCCCCATCCATATCAATCGTGACCATATCCGCGGTGTACGTTTCCAGCGTCCCTTCAAATTGTTTACGGCCGTCGATGGCCTCATAGGTGGTTAAAAAGATACGTTCACCGACAGCGCGCTGAAAATGGCTGTCCTTTTTTAACGGGCGTTCCGCCCCGGGGGAAGAGACCTCCAGATAATAACCGCCCTTGATCGGATCCGACCGATCCAATGCTGCACCGAGCCGCTCGCTTACCCGGCTGCAGTCGTCCAGGTCCACCTTTCCATCCGGTCGGTCAATATAGACGCGCAGGAACCAACTCTTCCCTTCCTTTGTAAATTCCGTGTCATACAATTCCAACCCTTCTTCTGTCAGGATCGGATTTACCAACTCTTCTACAGCCTCAAGCACCTTGCGACTCAAATGCGACTCCCTCCTTCTATTACGAGCTGTACCGTTTCTTACAGCTACAAAGGGAAAGAGTGGGTAACAACCCACTCTTTTCGGCCGGACATTTCTCCTATCAGTATAGCCAAAAAGATCGTAAACGACAATGCCATCAGAATGGCACAAATCCGCGACCGTCGGTGTTTGGCGGAACGGCACACACCACCGATGGTTCCCTTTACACGGCACCTCGCTCCAAGCAGCCCGTTCTTACACAGTTTACAACAGTTTCCCCACCTTTTAAACGTGGAAAAACAGAAACTCTCCCGCTAAGGTGGAGAGTATTCCCAATCGCCATCATATCACAACCGTCGCATCATGCGCAAAGCTTCCTTACAAATGGCTGAAAAAGTAATGTTGTCATCCGAAAATAGTGAGATGAGGATAGGATTTTGAAAGCGAAATACCTTTACGGATAGTTACTAGAAAAGCGTCAACTGATTGCTCTCCGGCATCTCATCCAAGCATCCGAGTCGCTTTAGGACTTCGACGACGGCACTGGTGACCCGAGCCCGCTTCGTCAGATCTTCGATGGAGAGAAATTCGCCGTCTTGACGGGCGACCACAATGTTTTTGGCAGCATTGGTTCCAATGCCGGAAACCGATGAAAACGGGGGAATCAACGAATCGCCCTCCACTTTAAAATGGGTGGCATCGGAGCGGTACAAATCCACCCGTTGAAACGTCAACCCCCGAGCCAGCATCTCCCGCACCGATTCCAGTATGGTAAGCAGCCCTTTTTCTTTGGGGCTGGCACTCACCCCTTTTTCCTCGATCTCAACAATCGCCTTTTTGACCGCATCTTTCCCCTTCAACACCAATTCCACATCAAAGTCATCCGCCCTGACGGTGAAATAGGTGGCGTAGTATTCGATGGGATGATACACCTTAAACCAGGCGATACGGACCGCCATCAACACATAAGCGACAGCGTGCGCCTTGGGAAACATATATTTGATCTTGCGACAGGAGTCAATATACCACTGCGGCACATCATGCTGCCGCATCAACTCCCCTTCTTCCTCGGTCAGCCCTTTTCCTTTTCGTACCTTTTCCATCAGTTTAAAGGCGATCGAAGGATCCATCCCTTTATAAATTAGATAGATCATAATATCGTCCCGGGTGGAAATCACCTCAGACAAGACTGCGGTACCGTTTCGCACTAAATCCTGCGCATTGTTTAGCCAAACATCGGTACCGTGGGACAAACCGGAGATCCGCACTAACTCACTGAAGGTGGTCGGCTTTGTATCCTCCAGCATCTGCCGTACAAACCGCGTCCCAAACTCCGGAATACCCAGTGTACCCGTTACCGTACCCAATTCCTCCGGTGTGATCCCCAGTGATTCCGTGCCGGAAAAAAGCTTCATCACCTCAGGATCATCTACCGGGATCGATTGGGGATCGACACCAGTGAGATCTTGTAGCATCCGGATTACCGTCGGATCATCGTGCCCCAGGATATCCAGCTTTAACAAGCGTCCACTGATGGCGTGATAATCAAAATGGGTGGTGATGGTCTCCGATTTGACATCGTCAGCAGGTCGCTGAATCGGGGTAAAATCAAACACTTCCAGATTCTGCGGAATCACCATCTGGCCCCCGGGATGTTGCCCAGTGGTACGCTTCACCCCGCTACATCCTTCCACCATACGGTCAATCTCGGCACTGCGCCATTGCTGCCCTTTTTCTTCTTCGAATTTCTTGACATAACCAAAGGCCGTCTTCTGCGCCACCGTTGAGATGGTACCGGCGCGATACACATAATCTTTGCCAAACAACTCTTCCGTATATTTATGAGCCTGGGGCTGATACTCCCCGGAAAAGTTGAGATCGATATCCGGCACCTTGTCCCCTTTAAACCCGAGAAATGTTTCAAAGGGGATATCATGGCCGTCTTTTTTCATGTTGCTGCCGCATTCCGGACAATCTTTGTCCGGGAGATCAAAACCGGAGGCAACCGTGCCGTCAGCGATAAATTGACTGTGTTTACATGAAGGGCAAACATAGTGAGGCGGCAGCGGATTTACCTCGGTGATATGGCTCATGGTAGCGACAAAAGAGGAGCCGACCGAGCCACGCGATCCCACTAGATAACCGTCTTGCAACGATTTGACCACCAACTTCTGCGAAATGAGATAAATCACCGCAAACCCGTGCTTAATGATACTGCCCAACTCTTTTTCCAACCGTTCTTCCACAATGGTAGGCAACGGCTCGCCATACATCTCCCTGGCGGTGTCATAACAGATCTGACGCAGCTCTTCCTCCGCCCCCTCGATAATCGGTGTATGCAGATCATCGGGAAAGGGCTTCATCTCCTCGATGCGGTCGGCAATGGCGCGCGGATTGGTTACTACCACCTCAATTGCTTTTTCCTCCCCCAAATAGGAAAACTCCGCCAGCATCTCATCGGTGGTGCGGAAGTGCACTGGGGAGAGAGGGCCGCTGTTGCGAAAGCCCCCGGTCTGATTGAAGGCGAGAATATCCCGAAAAGGGGAATCCCACGCATCCAGATAATGTGCATTGGAAGTAGCCACAACCGGCTTGCCCAGCTTTTCTCCGATCTCCACCAACAGTCGGTTGGCGTCCCGCAACCGCTCCTCATTCTCTACCAATTCCTTCTCCACCAAGTGACGGTTCACCTCGATCGGCTGAATCTCCAGATAATCGTAGAATTCAGCGATCGCTTCCACTTCCTCCGGTGATTTAGTCAAAGCCGCCTCATATAGCTCTCCCTTTTCACAGCCGGAGCCGACAATCAGACCTTCACGATATTTTTGCAGGAGGCTGCGCGGAATGCGGGGTGTGCGATGGAAATAGTTAAGATGGGATTCCGATACCATTTTGTATAGATTTTTAAGTCCGGTCAGATTCTCCACCAGCACAATCCCATGAAAAGGACGCAAACGGGAGACATCCCGCTCACCCGTCAGCTGATTCAGTTGATCCAACCGAGGAAGTTCACGCTCCACACAATCCTCAAGCATTTTCCACAACAGATACCCCGTCGCTTCCGCATCATAGATGGCGCGGTGATGCTGGGTTAAGTCAATGTCAAATTGCTTACACAAAGTGTTGAGGCGGTGGTTTTTAAGGCGCGGATACAAGAGGCGCCCCAACTCCAAGGTATCGATGACGGGATTCTTAACCGGCTCACGTCCAATCTTTTTAGCACCGGCTTGCAGGAAGCCCATATCGAAGCGGGCATTGTGCGCCACCAATACCGTACCTTCGATAAAGTTCAGGTAATCGGGCAAAACCGCATCCAGATCAGGGGCATCCTTTACCATATCATCGGTGATACTGGTCAGCTCCGTAATGGTGGCCGACAGCGGGCGATGAGGATTGACAAAGGATTCAAAGCGGTCGACGATCGCGCCGTTTTCCACTTTGACGGCGGCCAATTCAATAATTTCGTCGTGCATCGCCGACAGCCCCGTTGTCTCTACGTCAAAGACGACATAGGTATCTTCTTTCAGCAACCGCTTCTCTTCATTCATGACGACGGAAACCCCGTCATCCACCACAAAGGCTTCTAAGCCGTATAAGATCTTTATCCCATGCTTTTTACCGGCGGAAAAGGCATCCGGATACGCTTGCAACACCCCATGGTCCGTAATCGCCACAGCGGGATGGCCCCATTCCGCCGCCCGTTTCACCATTTCCCCAGGATCGTATACCCCGTCCATGGCGCTCATCGCCGTATGTAGATGAAGTTCCACCCGTTTTTCATCAGCGGTATCCATCCGCTTATACGGCTTCACCTCGCGGATATCGTTGGCCATTACCACCAGATCGCGAGCAAAAGTATCATACTGGACCGATCCCCGTAAGGCCACCCACATGCCGTCTTTGATGCGGGTAAGAGTAGCGGCGTCTTCTTTGTCGCGAGCAAACACTTTTACCGCAATGGAATCACTATAGTCGGTGACGTTAAAAGTGAGCAGCGTTCGTCCGCTGCGCAGCTCCCGCATCTCCACTTTAAATACTTTTCCTTTAATGCAGACCCGCCGCTCTTCATCGGTGATCTCCTTGATCAAAATAGGCTCATCGTTAAAATCATACCCGATGGTAACGGGCCCCTCTTCCTCCGCTCCTCCCTCATCTGGAGCTGAGGCTGCTTCTTCCAGTGAAACCATCGCCTCTTGAATCAGTTTTTTCTCTTCTTGTTCGCGCTGTTCTCGAAATTGCTCCTGTGCTTGTGAGTTGGCATCCACCTGTAGTTTCACTTGGATGCGGGTGCCGGATACCTCTTGAAACAGCGAGGAAACCACCTGATCCAGCTGTTTGGCAACAGCCATCTGTGTCATCATCCGACTGGGAAATGATAGAGTGAGGGTGGAATCCACCATTGTCCACTCAGCACGGGAAAGCCAGCCCGCCGCAGAGGGGGACAAATTTTGCGCCACCTTTTTTCGGATCCAGTGCCAATACATCTCAATCAGTTGTTCCAAATCCGCCTGTTGATAACGAACCACAAATTGTACCTGCACCACCGGGTGAAAAGCCTCCGCCACTTGCTTTTGCATGGCAAACATCACATTGGGAGGGACAGGGGTTTCCAATCGGAGATAAAACGTCCACATCTTCTGTTTGCGGCTTACCTTCACTTTTTCGATGGAAGCCTCTGTAAAATAGGTTGCCATTTCTGTAGGCAGCTGTGCCCGTTTCATCACCGCTTCCCAGCGCTCCCGCCGGGCCTCTGTTACCGACATCATGTCACCCCCAACCAAATTCTATATCTA
Source organism: Desmospora activa DSM 45169 (assembly GCF_003046315.1). NCBI lineage: Bacteria > Bacillati > Bacillota > Bacilli > Caryophanales > Thermoactinomycetaceae > Desmospora > Desmospora activa. Next base: position 1,556,376 of record NZ_PZZP01000001.1, read on the forward strand.
TTAAATCGTTCATACTCCTCTTGTTTGAGTCTACCAGAAAGAAAGACACGGGACGAGAAGGTAGCGGTGAAAAGAATGGAAATTCTTTAACACCCAATAACAAAGCGGAGCCTCCAATCAGAGGAGCTCCGCTTTTTTCTTCCTTATCGTCAAAAATGATCAACCGTCCACCCGCTTCAATAGTTCAGGCAGCTTTACGTCCAGCTCATTTGCCGACAGATCGCCGCTTTCACCGGAACGGCGGAATTTGTATTCAACCAGGCCTTGATCGGCTTTTCCGCCTACCGTGAGGCGCAGAGGGATTCCGATGAGATCGGAGTCTTTAAATTTAACCCCCGCCCGTTCCGAGCGATTATCATACAATACCTCTACACCCGCTTGCTGTAACTGGGAATACAGCTCTTCCGCCAATGACGCCTGCTCTTCCTTTTTGGCGTTAACCACAATCAGATGCACCTGGAACGGTGCCGCCGCCAACGGCCACCGAATACCGCTTTCATCGTGATGCTGTTCCACGATGGCAGCCATCACTCGGGAGACACCAATGCCGTAACATCCCATGATGAAGGGCTGCTCTTTTCCTTCCCCATCCAGAAAAGTTCCGTCCATGGCATCGCTATACTTTGTCCCTAGTTTAAACACATGTCCCACTTCAATTCCGCGTTTAAAACGGATGGTACCGTTACAACGGGGGCAAGCGTCCCCTTCTTTCACAGTGCGGAGATCCGCGTACACATCTACATCAAAATCGCGCTCTGGGTTGACATGGATCAGGTGGGCATCCGCTTCATTGGTACCAATCACCGCATCAGCCAAGCCCCGTACCGCATCATCTGCCACCACTCGCACTTCTTCCTGCAATCCAACCGGTCCGGCAAATCCAGTGGGAGCGCCGGTGATGCGACGCACCGTTGCCTCATCCGCCAGTGTTACCTCAATGGCGTCTAAAGCATTTTTCACCTTCACCTCGTTGGCATCATCATCTCCCCGCACCAATACCAACACCGGCTTGTCATCTACTAAGAACAATAAGCTCTTAATCACACGTTCCAGCGGGACGTTTAAATGGGTCGCCACCGCAGCAGCAGCCGAAACACCTGGTGTGCTTACTTTTGACGGAGCCGGAACGCGATCCGCGTCAACGGGAGGAGTAAAACCTTCCTTCGGCATCCTTGCCTGAGCCGTCTCAACATTGGCAGCATAGTCACACTTCTCACAGACCGCCAGCGTATCTTCGCCGGAATCAGACAGCACCATAAATTCATGGCTCTCCTTACCGCCGATCGCTCCGGAATCGGCTTCCACCGCTCGAAAATCCAACCCGAGACGGCTAAAAATGCGGACATAAGCATTATACATATCTCGATAAGTGACGTCTAAACTTTCCAGATCTCCATGGAAGGAATAAGCATCCTTCATCACAAATTCCCGTCCCCGCAGAAGTCCGGATCGTGGTCGCCGTTCATCGCGAAACTTCGTCTGAATCTGGTAGAGAGACATCGGTAATTTTTTATAAGAACGAACTTCGTGGCGCAAAAGGTGGGTAATCACCTCTTCATGAGTCGGTCCCAGCAAAAATTCACGTTGATGCCGATCCTGCATGGTAACCAATTCCGGACCGTATGTATCCCAACGTCCCGACTCTTTCCACAGTTCCGCCGGATTCATCGCCGGCATCAGCACTTCTTGCGCTCCGATCCGATCTATTTCTTCTCGTACAATCTGCTCTACCTTGCGCAATGTGCGGTACCCCAGCGGCAAATACGAATACACCCCCGCCGCCAGTTGCCGGATCATCCCCGCCCGCAGCATCAAGCGATGACTCGCCATCTCCGCTTCCGCTCCCACCTCCCGCAAGGTAGGGGCCAGCATCGTCTGTTGTCTCATGGTTCCCCCTCCTCGACCCTTCCGTTACCCGTTAAAAAAGAGTCTCACAATATCGTTATAGGTAACAAACAACATCAACATCATCAACAACGCAAACCCAACAAAATGAATCACACTCTCTTTATGGGGATCAACCGGCCGTCCCCGCACCGCTTCCACCAGAATAAACACCAACCTACTTCCATCCAGCGCCGGAATCGGCAACAGGTTGAGGATACCCAGATTAAGGCTTAAAACCGCCGTTAAGCGCAATAATGGAATCCATCCCGCTTCTGCGGCTTGTCCCGTAATGTCGGCAATTCCCACCGGTCCTGCCAGGTTATCAACCCCCACCTTACCGGTAATGAGCTGCTCCAAGCTCCGGAAGAGAACCACTGCCATCTCATAGGTTCCCTTAAACCCTTGCACCACAGACTCCGATAGCGTGGCATCCCTCATTTCCTGTCTCATCTCGATTCCGATGAGGTAGGAGTTCTGATCCTCAGACAGTTCGGGACGAATGCGAGTCTCATAAGTTTGATTGGCCCGCTCCAACACCATATCCACCGGCTCCCCTTGGGATTCAACCAGCGGAATTCGAATATCGGTAATACTGGTGACAGGTTTTCCCTCAATTTCGCGGACAATATCCCCGCTCTTAATGCCCGCTCCTTCTGCCGGCGAGTTTTCAACGACACCATTGATCGAAACGCGTGTTTCCAAACCGATGAACATCGTTACGATTCCAATCAGGATAATGGTGAGAATAAAGTTAAACACCGGTCCGGCAGCAATCGTCAAAAAGCGATCTAGAATCGATTTGGAGCCAAATTGTCGATCCAGGGGAGCAATCTGAATCGTGTTTTGCTCATCGTACTGAATCAGCGCTTGTGGATGGAGGTCATGCCGGATTTCCCGTCCCGATTCATCCTCCAACAAAATAAATAAGCGATCTTCCAAATCCATATCCAATAATTTGCCGCCTGTGGTGGAAGCGACAGAAGGAAGGTGAGGCGGCAGATCGTCTTCCACCGGGTCTCCTTGATCCATCGGAATCTCCTGCCCACCGGCGCCTTCCTGCCCTGGCTTGGGTGCACGGATGCGCAGCACCCGTCCGTCTTCCTCTTTATCCAGAATTAACTGTGTTCCCGTTTTGAGATCCACAATTTCCGGATCTTCCCCGGCCATGCGCACATACCCACCCAAAGGCAACAACCGGATGGAATACAGGGTTTCCCCGCGAAAGACGGAGAAAATCTTCGGTCCAAAGCCGATCGCAAACTCACGTACCAGAATCCCCGCCCGTTTGGCAAAAAGAAAATGTCCCAGCTCATGAATAAACACCAAGACGCTAATTACCAATATAAAGGAAACGATCGTTTGTAATTGATCCACAATCTATCACCGCCTCGATTGATCCCAGACATCAGCCTGCCTGGATTCCACAACGACGTGCCGTATCCCGTGCCCATCGGTCCGCTGCAAACAACTCTTCCAAATCTGGATTGCTTTGGGGTGTATGCCGGGAGAGCACCTCTTCAATCATCGCTTCAATTTCCAAAAAGGAGAGCCCCCCGTCTAAAAAGCGTGCAACGGCGATCTCATTGGCTGCATTCAATACGGTGGGAACGGTACCCCCAGCTCGTCCCGCCTCATAAGCCATCCGTAAGCAGGGATACCGTTTCATATCCGCTTCCCGAAAATGAAGCCGCCCAATCGCTGCCAAGTCCAATCGTTTCGTTTCCAGCGGCCACCGCTCCGGGTGGCTGAGCGCGTACTGGATCGGACCTTTCATATCCGGGGTGCCCAATTGGGCCATCACCGCCCCGTCCTCATATTCCACCATGGAATGGATAATACTCTCTGGATGGATTAACACATCAATCTGATCGTAGGGAAGGTCGAATAACCATCGTGCCTCCATCACCTCCAGCCCTTTATTCATCAATGTAGCCGAGTCGATCGTCACCTTGGGCCCCATTGACCAATTGGGATGGGTTAAGGCTTGATCCCGGGTGGCATGAACCAACTCCTCCCGCGACCAATCCCGGAAAGCACCGCCGGAAGCGGTGATGACCAGCCGCCGGATATCCTGCTTCCGTTCCCCGTTCATACATTGAAAAATGGCGGAATGCTCGCTGTCTACAGGCAGAATGGGCACTTGATGCCGTTTTGCTTCCGACATCACAATCTCTCCACCCATCACCAAGGTTTCCTTATTAGCCAAGTGAATTTTTTTACCGGCGCGAATCGCCGCCAACGTAGGGGGAAGTCCTTGACTGCCCACTAGCGCGGACATGACATCCGTTGCATCAGGAGCGGTTGCCACCGCCAGCAGACCCTCTTCTCCCACGGCTACTTCCAGCGGAAATGAGATCCGTTCCCGTACCGCTTGAGCCGCTTCTTCCGTCGCCATCGAAATCAGCTGTGGCTGAAAAGCTTCCACCTGACGTACCATTTCGTCTACATTGTTCCCCGCTGCTAAGGCTGAAACCCGGAAACGATCCGGGTGCTGTCTGACCACCTCCAGCGTACTACGGCCAATCGAGCCGGTGGAACCCAAGATTGCGATCCTCTTCATCGAACCTCACCCTCCCCCAAGTGTCTGATCAATCGTGAACCGTTCCAGACAAGCCCTAGATCAATTGTGTCAGATGAAGGATCGGAAATACCACCAATAAGCTGTCAAAACGATCCAACACACCACCATGACCAGGCAACAACGTACCGGAATCCTTCACCCCTGCGCTCCGTTTAATCGCGGATTCGATTAGATCGCCAAATTGTCCCGCTACACTGATCAACAAGCCAATGGCCACTACCGCGAAAAACGTTCCCAACTCCGGAAAGATAAAGGCGATGATTGCGCTGACCAGTAAAGAAGCCAGCATTCCACCTACAGAACCTTCTACTGTTTTATTGGGACTGACGGATGGCCACAACTTGCGGTTGCCCAGCCGCCTTCCCACAAAATAGGCACCGGTATCGCTGGCAAATGTAACGAGCACCGCCAGCAAGGACCATGCCAACCCGTCCGTGATCAGTCGGGCCTGGATCATGTAAGAAAAGCCATAACCTATGTATAAAGACCCTAATAAGAGGTAGGCGAGCTCACCAATCGTCAACCGGTTGCGACTCGCTACCATCAATAAAAAAAACAGGATGAGCCCGATGAGAATATTATTGGGATGTTCCAATATTCCACCGGATGATAGATAACCTTGATCGGAGGGGCCTGTCATCAGAATCAACCACAAGGTGACAAAGCCGACCCAAGCCTGGGGGCGGTTCCAGCTGATCGCTTTCATCCGACAAAATTCCACGTACCCGATTGTCGCCAGGGCTGATAGCATCAATGTATACATCCAGCCCCCTGACCATAGCACACCGAGAAACAAACCGCCTCCCAACACCCCCGTTACAATCCGTTGTTTCATCCGCTTTTCACCCGTCTCCGTTTACACCGCCCCATATCGGCGCGAGCGGCGTTGAAAATCTTGGATCGCCTCAAAAAACTCCTTCCGGCCAAAATCCGGCCACAATACATCAGTAAACCAGAGTTCGCTGTAGGCCAATTGCCAGGTCATAAAGTTGCTGATACGCATTTCTCCGCTGGTTCGGATCATGAGATCCGGTTCCGGTAGGTTGGCGGTCAAAAGGTATTGATTAAAGAGAGTCTCGTCCACATCATCCCTATTCATCTTGCCCGATTTTACATCATCTATAATCTTGCGGGTCGCTTGGATGATCTCAAACCGGGAACCATAGTTCATCGCAAAATTAAGGACCATACCCGTATTATCAGCGGTCGCTTCCTCAAACTTTCCGATTGCGTCTACGGTGTGGGACGGTAGCTCCTCTTTGTTTCCCAGCATCCGAACTTGGATATTTCGCTCCACCAATTCATCCAAATCCGTACGAATAAACTCCTCAGGTAGACTCATCAAATAGTTGATTTCATCTTTTGGTCGCTTCCAATTTTCCGTCGAGAAGGAGTACAGTGTAAGCGCCTCGATTTTTTCTAAGTCGTCTGCGGCTCGTGTGACATGGCGGACACTTTTCATGCCCGCACGATGTCCCGCCATGCGCGGCAACCCCCGTTTTTTCGCCCATCGCCCGTTTCCATCCATAATGACGGCAACGTGCTTTGGAAGCGGCCCATCCTGCAAATGAGGAATCCACTCGCCATCATCTTTATCGGGAGCGGACTGGTAACCAACCAACCAATCTTTTAGCCTTTGGATCATTGTCATTCCTCCGCGTTCCTCCCAGATGAAAACCCGTCTGTATTTGTAGTCTATCGGCGGTTCCGGACCCAGCAGCGTGCGGTTCCACCACGGTCCCCAAAAACGCCGGTTAACTCTAGTATGCCTGATTTGCTCTCGCTTTTCTACACAAAAGCAGAGGGCTGTTGCTGTAAAACAAAACCCCCTTCCCGGGAAGGGGGTGAAGATGCTTAGACTTCCATAACCTCTTTCTCTTTGGCCTCTACCACTTGGTCCGCTTCTTTGATGAAACGATCCGTCAATTTTTGTACCTCATCTTGGGAGCGACGGGAATCATCTTCCGAGATATCACCGTTCTTCTCCATCTTTTTTACTTCGTCATTGGCGTCACGCCGGATATTGCGAATGGCGACTTTCGCTTCTTCACCGGTCTTTTTTACGACTTTAACCAGCTCCGCCCGCCTCTCCTCCGTCAGCGCCGGGATGGCGATACGAATCAGGTTACCGTCGTTACTTGGCGTCAGCCCCAGCTCCGATTTTAAAATTGCCCGTTCGATATCGGCCAATGCCGATTTATCCCAAGGTTGGATGACCAGCAAACGCGGTTCCGGCGCCGATACATTGGCCATCTGATTGATCGGCATCTCACTGCCGTAATACTCTACCGTCACTTTTTCCAGCAGAGAGGGTGTCGCACGGCCTGCCCGCAGCGTCGCCAAATCCCGTTTAAGGGTTTGGATCGTCTTTTCCATCCGCTCCGTGGTATTCTGTTTAAGATCGGAGATCATTTATGCATTCCCCCTTACAATCGTTCCGATTTGTTCACCGCTAATCACGCGTCGAATGTTTCCATCACCTTCAATGCTAAAAACGATCAATGGAATATCGTTGTCCATACAAAGGGTCGATGCGGTGGAATCCATCACTCCCAACCCTTGGTTCAGTACATCCATATAGGTGAGAGTATCATATTTGACCGCTGCGGGATCCCGGCTGGGATCGGCGGAGTAAACCCCATCCACTTTGTTTTTGGCCATCAGGATCACTTCGGCTTCAATTTCTGCCGCCCGCAGCGCCGCTGTCGTATCGGTGGAAAAATAGGGGTTCCCGGTACCCGATGCAAAGATGACGACCCGCCCTTTCTCCAGGTGTCGAATGGCACGTCGCCGAATGTAAGGTTCCGCCACTTGCCTCATTTCGATCGATGTTTGCACACGGGTGGGGACACCCTCTTGTTCTAGTGCATCCTGCAGAGCGAGCGAGTTCATCACCGTAGCCAGCATCCCCATATAATCGGCGGTGGCACGATCCATCCCTTTGGCGCTGCCCGCCATCCCACGCCAGATATTCCCGCCACCGACAACGATGGCCGCTTCCACCCCCATCTCCACAACTTCTTTTAGCTCTTTTGCAATGGAAGCGATCATTTTGGGATCGATGCCGTATCCTTGCTCCCCAGCTAGTGCTTCACCGCTCAATTTTAACACAACCCGTTTGAACCTCGGCCGTTCCATTCTATTCCCCCGTTCCACCCGGTAATGCAATTCGACAAAGCAGGGGATTTCCCCTCTACTTTGTGCAAAAAAAGGGAACACACCGGTGTTCCCACTGCTTTTACTGCTTGACTTGGCTCATCACTTCTTGAACGAAGTCATCTTCCCGTTTTTCCAATCCTTCACCCAGCTCATAACGGACAAAGCGGCGAATGGCGATGTTTTCCCCGATTTTGGCGATTTTCTCTTTTACCAGCTCATTGACCGTTTTATCACCGTCTTTGATATAGGATTGCTCCAGCAGGCAAACACGCTCAAAAAATTTATCAAGACGGCCTTCCACCATTTTGTCGACGATGTGTTCCGGCTTACCTTCTTGTAGTGCTTGACTACGCAGGATTTCCCGTTCTTTGTCAAGCTCCTCCTCCGGCACTTCTTCCCGGCGCACATACAGCGGGTTTAATGCGGCGATCTGCATGGCGATATCTTTGGCAAAAGAACGGAATTCATCCGTTTTGCCCACAAAGTCGGTCTCACAGTTGATTTCCACTAGAACTCCGATGCGTCCGCCGGCGTGTATGTAGGATTCTACAACCCCTTCGGCAGCGACACGATCCGCTTTCTTTTCTGCTTTGGATAACCCTTTTTCACGCAACAATTCTATCGCTTTTTCCATATCGCCATCGGCTTCAGTCAACACTTTTTTACAATCCATCATGCCTGCGCCGGTTTTTTCGCGCAGTTCCTTTACTTGAGCGGCGGAGATCGCCATCTTCCATTCCTCCTTCAGTTCTTGTCACGAAATCGTAGAAAAAGGGTGGTCACGCATCCCGTGGCCACCCTTTTTGCGTTCAATCAGGACGCAGTCTGTTCTCCCTGTTTCCCTTCCAGGACGGCATCCGCCATTTTCGACGTAAAGAGGCGAACAGCGCGGATCGCATCGTCATTTCCGGGGATGATGTGGTCGATCTCATCGGGGTCGCAGTTGGTATCGACAATCGCGATAATCGGAATGCCCAGCTTACGCGCTTCCGCCACCGCAATCCGCTCCTTCCGCGGATCAATGATAAAGACCGCATCGGGAAGTTGTTTCATATGCTTGATCCCGCCGAGGAATTTTTCCAGACGAGCTTGTTCCTTTTTTAGCATGACAACTTCTTTTTTAGGTAACACCTCAAAAGTGCCGTCCTCTTCCATCGCTTCCAACTTATGCAGTCGGTTGATACGCTTGCGAATGGTTTGGAAGTTGGTCAAGGTCCCACCCAGCCAACGATGATTGACATAAAACATGCCGGAGCGCTCAGCCTCTTCCTTGACGGCGTCCTGCGCTTGTTTCTTGGTTCCGACAAAGAGGACGCTGCCGCCCTGGGATGCCAAGTCACGCACATAGTTGTAGGTGTCTTCCATCATCTTGACCGTTTTTTGCAGGTCGATGATGTAAATCCCGTTCCGTTCCGTAAAAATGTATTTTGCCATCTTGGGGTTCCAACGACGAGTCTGATGCCCGAAGTGAACACCCGCTTCCAAAAGCTGCTTCATCGATACGACAGCCATGGATCATGCCTCCTTTTGGTTTAAGCCTCCGCAGGTTTCCAGTAAAGCCGAAACCGATTTCTCGGCACCTTTCGGCTTCATCCACCCGCGTGTGTTGTTCACACCATTGGTTAATATAACACAACCCCCAGGGAGGGAGCAAGTTTCTTTCCCTGTTTAAACAAAATTTATGCCGTCGCTTTTCTTGGCAAGGGCTGATAGCCATTGATCGTTTAGCACTTTGATATGGGTTCCCTTCATGCCCAGTGAGCGGGAATCGATCACTCCCGCACTCTCCAATTTACGAAGGGCGTTAACAATGACGGAACGGGTGATGCCAGCCCGATCAGCCACCTTGCTAGCAACGAGAATTCCTTCCTCCCCGTCCAACTCATTAAAAATATGAATGACCGCTTCCATTTCACTGTAGGAGAGGGAGTCGATGGCCAGTTTTACCATCGCTCGATGACGCGCCTCCTCCTCCGCCTCCCCTGCCTTACCCTGAATAATCTCCATCCCGACGACTGTCGCACCGTATTCAGCCAAAACCAGATCATCATCGACAAAGGGTTCGTCTAGACGGGTGAGCAAAAGGGTACCCAACCGCTCTCCTCCGCCAATAATGGGAACAATGGTGGTGTAGCGATGCTCGTGACCATCCTCCACCTGGTAAGTAAAACTGATATTACTGGCTTCGTCTTGGTTGGCGACCGTTTCCGTCACTTGCTTCAAGCGGTGGTTATAATCGTCGGGAACCCGACCGTCTCTTCTCACATCGTGATTGAGACGATCAGCGTCATGCAGTTGCACATCGGCATATCCTAAGACCTTCCCTTTGCGGCTGAGTACATACACATTGGCCACAATCACATCCCGCAGCACACGGGCCATATCCTGAAAACTGACGGCCTGTCCGCCGGTGGTCAGCAGGAGACGATGAATCTCCCGCGCTTTTGTCAACAGATCCATCCAACCCCCCCTGTTATAAAATATATTGGCTTAGATCCTGATTGCCCGCAATATCCCCCAACCGTTCCCGCACATAGACAGGTGTAATCTGAATCTCCTCCAAAGTAATATCCGGCGCTTCAAAGGAAAGCTCCTCCAGCAAACGCTCTAACATCGTATGGAGGCGACGGGCACCGATGTTTTCCGTGTCGCGGTTCACCTCTGCTGCCAAGCGGGCAATTTCCTCAATCGCCTCAGCGGTAAAGGTAACCTTAATTCCCTCGGTTTCCAGTAGAGCGGTATATTGCTTGAGTAAAGCCCCTTTGGGTTCCGTCAGAATACGCACAAAATCTGCGGTAGTCAGATCCTTCAATTCCACCCGGATCGGAAACCGCCCCTGCAACTCAGGAATCATATCCGAAGGTTTGGCGATGTGGAATGCACCGGCCGCGATAAAAAGAACATGATCGGTATGTACCGGGCCGTATTTGGTCATAATCGTAGAGCCTTCCACGATTGGCAGAATATCCCGCTGTACACCTTCACGGGAAACATCCGGTCCTCCCCGCTGATCCTTGCCTGCAATTTTATCCACTTCATCGATAAAAATTATCCCCGATTCCTCCACCCGCTTCAAGGATTCCTGTTGCACCTGATCCATATCGATCAGCTTCTGTCCTTCTTCATGGATCAGCACCTTGCGGGCCTCTTTTACGGGAAGACGACGTTTTTTCGTCTTTTTCGGCATAAACTGCCCCAGCATCTCCTGCATATTGATGCCCATCTGCTCCGCACCGGAGCCGGCAAACATATCAAACATCGGCATCTGATCTTCCACTTCAATCTCGATAACCTCATCCTCCAGCATTCCAGCCTTTAGTTGGCGCCGGATTTGCAGGCGACGCTGTTCAACCTTGCGATGCTTTTCATCCTCTTCCTGATCGGTGCGATCGGTCTGTTGATTGGTTTGAAAAAACATTTCTAAGGGATTCTTAAAATTGGCCCCCTGCCCCTTATCAGACGGAACCAGGATGGATACAATCCGCTCATCCGCCATCTCTTCCGCTTTCTCTTTCACTTGTTCCAGCTTTTCCGCCTTAACGATACGGATAGCGGTTTCCACCAAATCGCGCACCATCGACTCCACATCCCGACCGACATAACCCACTTCCGTAAATTTAGTCGCTTCCACTTTTACAAAAGGAGCCCCCACCAATTTGGCGAGACGGCGAGCGATTTCCGTCTTCCCTACTCCGGTAGGACCGATCATCAGGATATTTTTTGGAACCACCTCATCCTTCAGTTCATCCGGCAACATCGTGCGGCGATAGCGGTTACGGAGCGCCACCGCTACGGCTCGCTTCGCTTCTTGCTGACCCACGATATATTTATCCAATTCCGATACAATTTGGCGCGGCGTCCACCGCTGCCGGGCCGATGCTTCTGATGCAGCCATCATCACGCCTCCTCTACTACGATCTGGTCATTGGTAAACACGCAGACTTCACTGGCAATCCGCAAAGCCGCTTCGGCGATCTCCTTGGCCGACATATCCGCTGCATGCCGTTTTAATGCCCGCCCAGCGGAAAGTGCATAACTCCCTCCCGAACCGATAGCTACCATACCATCATCCGGTTCAATCACTTCACCGTTGCCGGAGACAAGCAAGAGATCTTCTTTATCCATCACAATCAACATCGCTTCCAAGCGGCGCAATACTTTATCTGCACGCCATTCCTTGGCCAGTTCCACCGCTGCCCGCGGAAGATTGCCGTGAAATTCCTCTAGCTTACCCTCAAACTTTTCAAATAAGGTGACGGCATCTGCCACCGATCCAGCAAAACCCGCTACTACTTTGCCGCGATACAGGCGGCGCACCTTCTTGGCTTGGTGTTTCATCACCATCTGATTGCCGAAGGTTACCTGGCCATCCCCCGCCATGGCACCGCTTTGTCCATGCTGGATCGCAAAAATCGTGGTCGCGTGAAACGTTTCCATGTAAACCTCCCGCTCCGTCATCGATAACGGAGTCACTCGTTATTTCGTTCCAGACAAAAAAGCAGCGATTCCACTCGCAGCAATCTCGTTCGGTTTTGTTATTGTTGTCGTCAAGTGTCAATCCTTCCCAAACTCCACCTCATCGTATCATACGCCCTTTCACCCCGCAACTGGGGAGACGAGATATAAACTAATATTCAGATAAAGGGGGAGCTGTAATTTTTCGCTATATCAATCGCGCATCAATTTAGCGCCAGCTTATAAGCTGGCGCCAGATATGCGATGAGACGCTAGTTTTTTTCTTCTTCATAATCGCATTGGGTACAGCGAATCAAGGTTCCTTTTTTACGCCGTTTTTCCACCATCAGCCCTTCACAGCGCGGGCAGGGACGCGGGTCCGGTTTGTCCCAAGAGACAAAGTCACACTCAGGATAGCGGTTGCAACCGTAAAAGGTACGTTGTTTTTTGCTCTTACGTTCCACGATTTCCCCTTGTTTACATTTGGGACAGGTTACCCCCGTCGATTTGATAATCGGCTTGGTGTTGCGGCAGTCTGGGAAGCCAGAACAGGCGAGAAACTTGCCATAACGGCCAAATTTGTACACCATGGGCTGACCGCACTTTTCACAATCTTCATCAGCGACCTCATCTTTGATCTCCACTTCCTTCATTTGCTCCTCAGCTACCACCAGCCGCTTTTCAAATTTCTCATAAAACCGCTCCAAAATCTCCACCCAGTCTACTTGACCCTCTTCTACATGATCCAGTTTTTCTTCCATATTAACCGTAAAGGTTACATCCAATATCTCCGGGAAAAACTCCTCCATCAAGGAGATCACGATTTCACCCAGCTCCGAAGGAACTAAACGACGATCCTCCAGTTGGACATATCCCCGTTTTTGGATGGTATCGATTGTAGGCGCGTATGTGCTGGGACGTCCAATTCCCTTTTCCTCCAACGTCTTCACCAGACGGGCCTCTGTATAGCGCGGCGGCGGCTGGGTGAAATGTTGTTTCGGGTCGATCGATTTTCGTTTTAATGGTTGCCCCACTTCTAAGGCGGGTAGGTATTTATCCTCTTCTTTTTTGTTATCGTCGTTGCCCTCTACATACACCTTTATAAAACCAGGGAACTTCACCTTCGACCCGGTCGCGCGAAAAAGGGCATCGCCTACACGGATGTCTGCGGAGACCGCATCCAACACTGCCGGTGCCATCTGGCTAGCGACAAACCGTTCCCAGATCAACTTATACAGCCGCATCTGATCCCGGCCCAAGTACCCTTTTAAGGAGTCTGGTGTGCGCAGGGCTGAAGTGGGACGGATCGCTTCGTGTGCATCTTGGGCACCCGCTTTTTTCTTATGGGTACGCGGTTTCGCCGGCAGATAGGAAGAACCGAATGTCTCCTTGATATAGTTTCCCACCTCTTCCTGGGCAGTCGGGGAAATACGGGTGGAATCGGTACGCATATAAGTGATAAGACCGACGGTGCCTTCCTTTTTCCCCAAATCGACCCCTTCATATAGCTGCTGTGCCAGCGCCATCGTTTTCCCGGCGCGAAAATTAAGCTTGCGCGCCGCTTCCTGCTGCAATGAACTGGTGATAAACGGAGGCGCCGGGTTGCGTCGACGATCGCTTTTCTTTACTTCTTCCACCGTAAATCGCTTACCCTTGATCGCTTCCAACAGGCGTTGGACATCCTGTTCATTCTTTAGATCCGCTTTTTTCTTGCCATAGCCGTAAAACTTGGCTTCAAACGTCTCTTTGTCAACGATCAGGTGAGCGGTAACCGTCCAGTATTCCTCCGGTTTAAAAGTGCGTATCTCGTTTTCGCGGTCGATGATCAACTTCACCGCCACCGACTGTACGCGGCCTGCGCTCAACCCTTTTTTCACTTTTTTCCACAGGATAGGACTGATGTTGTAACCTACTAAACGGTCTAAAATACGGCGGGCTTGTTGAGCCTGCACCAGATCCATATCGATCTTGCGTGGATGGCGAAACGCATCTTTTACCGCCTGCTTGGTGATCTCGTTAAACACCACCCGACATTCTTCATCCAACTCCAGATTGAGACTGTGGGCGAGGTGATAGGCGATCGCTTCCCCTTCTCGATCAGGGTCCGCCGCCAAATAGACGCGCTTTACTTTTTTGCGCGCATCCCGCAACTCTTTTAGTACATCCCCTTTGCCACGAATCGTGATGTATTTCGGTTCAAATCGATTTTCTGTATCCACGCCCAATTGACTTTTGGGCAAATCCCGCACATGGCCCATCGATGCCTTGACGATATATTTCTTTCCCAAGTACTTCCCGATCGTCTTGGCCTTGGCGGGCGATTCGACGATGACGAGTGAATCAGCCATCAAGCAACCCCCTTCTTGAAGACGCTCAATCGTAGCAGATAAAAATCAATCTGCCCCGTTCTTTTTCCACCATACCCTTGTAAGATATCAAATTTATGGTTTAACAAGCAATATGCACGAATTCGCAAATGATTTTTCTACAGTTGGTACCATATCATGCTTCCCCCCCAAAATCCAGTAAAAACCCTTCCTTTGCACGATTCATGCCAACGACGAGCTGACTCACTTATACTCACCCGGATGGATTCTACCTGCAAGCTACTCCTTATACCCCTATATAATCCTTAAAATAGTAAGATCGAACTAAATATGCGATTTTTGTGGAAATCGAAGCACGCTTTATTGTAATCTTGAGATGCATTGTCGATATTTTTATTATGATAAATAAGGAGACATCATGATGGAAGAACAAGTACAATCGTATCAGCCCGAAGAAGTCCCCGCTGAGATTCAAAAATGGAACTGGGGTGCTTTTTTCCTAAACTGGATTTGGGGAATTGCCCATGGTGTTTGGATTTCTCTGTTATGCTTTATTCCTGTTGTTAATCTTGGAGTCGCCATTTATCTAGGACTTAAAGGAAATGAATTGGCCTGGAAAGCAAAAGCGTGGGAAAGCGTCGAGCACTTTCTACACAAGCAACGTCAGTGGTCTAAGTGGGGTATCATCATTTTTTGTGTTTCGATCGCCCTTAGCATCATTTCCGCCATTGTCGGTACAGTATTGATTGGCGGCTTGATTGGCGGCGTCATGGGGGATGTAAACGATTTGAATCAAGAAATACAAAATTTTGAAGATATCCAACAAGATTTGAATGATATGGAACAAGAGTTTAACCAAGAAACAGACGGATTTGACTCTGACTTTGACTCCGATTTTGATTCTGACTCTGAATTTTGATTTTCATTCTCCATCCAAAAAACAACCGGTCGGTGATCGCCGATCGGTTGTTTTCTTTTTACCGCCAGGGTTATCCCCTTCTCCTTTGAAAGCGTGCACCCGGAAGTTGTTTCACAATCCCTTTCAACTGCAGCTGGATCAAATCCTGATGGAGAAAATCAAGTGGCCGTTCAACGGAAGCGGCCAACTCTTCCAGGGATAGCGGTCCTCGCTCCAAGTAAGCCAACAAAACCGCCTCTTCCTCCGTCAGTTCCAGTTTTTCTTCCATCGTATCTTCACTGTGATCAGAAGGTACAGGAGCATCGAGACGGTGATCAAATTCCTCAAAAATATCCTGCACTGTTACCACACATTTGGCACCTTGTTGAATCAGTCGCAATGCTCCTTGGCTCTGTGTGGAATGGATTGGTCCTGGTACGGCAAATACTTCCCTCCCCTGTTCCATGCTGCAATCGGCGGTAATGAGGGAGCCGCTTTTTTCCGCTGCTTCCACCACGATCGTCCCCCAGCTCAATCCGCTGATAATACGATTCCGCTGTGGAAACAACCCCGGATGGGGGCGTGTACCTGGCGGCACCTCCGATACAACTGCGCCCGCCTGCACGATTCGCGCATACAGATCACGATGGTGTTTGGGGTAGACGACATCCACTCCCGAACCCAATACCGCCACGGTTTTCCCACTCGCCCCCAAAGCGGCACTGTGAGCTAAGCCATCCACCCCTGCCGCCATGCCACTGATAACCACCCACCCAGCTGCAGCCACTTTTTCAGCCAAGGTGGCAGCCGCATCTTTTCCATAGACTGTCGGCTTACGCGTTCCTACAATTGCTAACCCTGGTTGGGCCAACAGACTCGCATCCCCTTTTACATACAATACCCATGGCGGTTGTGGCAGCTCCTTTAACAGGGAAGGGTATTCGGTATCCCAACGGGTAACGGTATGTATCCTCCGCTTCTCCATCTCCAAGCGGACCTGGTTAACCCATTCGGCTGTCCATTTAGAAGCGATCCGCGTCAATACTCCGGAACGGACTCCCCGCTCCCGCGCGTTTTTTGCCACCGTTTCCGTCCACGGGGTAGAAGGGTCCCACCCCGCATCCAACAAATGACACAAGGTATGCCATCCGATTCCCTGAATCTGATGCATCGCGATTAGACCATCCCGCTTCTCCCACCTGATTAGCGGCATCAGCTGTCCTCCCTCTTGTTGGTCTGTAAGTTCAAAGAGTCTGTCACTTTGAGAGTACCCGACTCCCTTTCCTAACCTTCATTGATAATAAAAAAAGGGACCTCCTGTAAGAGGTCCCCTCCTATTTGTTGTTAGTTCTTCGTGATGCAATCCGCCAGAAGGCCTTTCTCTTCCAGAACCTGGCTGAGCGTTTCGCCGATAACTGCAGGGGTGGGAGCAACAGCAACGCCACACTCTTTCAGCTTCGCGATTTTTTCCGCTGCCGTACCCTTTCCGCCAGAGATAATCGCCCCGGCGTGACCCATCCGCTTTCCTGGAGGTGCGGTTTGACCACCGATAAAGCTGACCACCGGTTTGGTCATATTGGCGCGAATCCACTCTGCCGCTTCTTCCTCCGCGGTACCGCCAATCTCCCCGATCATAATGACTGCTGCTGTATCCGCATCCTGTTCAAATTCTTTTAGCACATCGATAAAATCGGTGCCGTTGACCGGGTCCCCACCGATTCCGACGGCGGTGGATTGCCCAATCCCACGAGTGGTCAGTTGGTGAACCGCCTCATAGGTGAGCGTTCCGCTACGGGAGACAATCCCTACTTTTCCGGGAGTATGAATATAACCGGGCATAATTCCGATTTTGCACTCACCGGGGGTAATGACGCCTGGACAGTTGGGACCGACCAAGCGTGTTTTCTTCCCTTCCATATACCGGCGTACTTTTACCATATCCAACACCGGAATTCCTTCCGTGATGCAAACGACCAAATCCAATTCCGCATCCACCGCTTCCATGATGGCGTCAGCGGCGAAAGCGGGGGGGACATAGATGGCGGAAGCGTTGGCGCCGGTAGCTTCTACCGCCTCTTTCACCGTGTTGAAGACCGGAACTCCTTCCACCTCGGTGCCGCCTTTGCCGGGGGTCACCCCGCCGACGATCTTGGTGCCGTATTCGATTGCTTGCTTGGTATGGAATAGCCCATTGGATCCTGTAATACCTTGGGTGATCACTTTCGTATCTTGATTGACAAAGATGCTCAAGGTTGAACCCGCCTTTCCCGTTGAGTTGGTGTGGAGCCCGTCACTTCACCAGTGAAACGATCTTCTGCGCGGCATCTTCCATCGAATCCGCAGCCGTGATAGCAAGGCCAGACTCATTGAGGATCTTTTTCCCCAGTTCGACGTTAGTCCCTTCCAACCGGACCACTAGCGGACGATCCAAGCCGACTTGTTTGGCCGCCTCCACCACGCCGTTGGCAATGACGTCACATTTCATGATGCCACCGAAGATATTAACCAGAATCCCTTTTACATGGGGATCGTCCAAAATGATTTTAAACGCTTCCGTCACCTTCTCAGTGGTGGCACCGCCTCCCACATCGAGGAAGTTGGCCGGTTCCCCGCCGTAGTGTTTAATGATGTCCATAGTGGCCATAGCAAGACCGGCACCGTTCACCATACAACCGATATTGCCGTCTAGTGCGATATAGGAGAGGTCGTATTTGGAGGCTTGGATCTCTTTGGGGTCTTCCTCATCCAGATCCCGCAACTCCACAATGTCGGTATGGCGATACAACGCGTTGGAATCAAAGTTCAGCTTGGCGTCCAACGCCATTACACGACCGTCTTCCGTGGTGATCAGCGGATTGATCTCAGCCAAGGAAGCATCTTTATCGACAAAGGCTTGATACAGTCCCAGCATAAATTTGACCGCTTGGTTGGTCAGATTTTTGGGAATACCGATGGCATAGGCTAGTTGACGGGCTTGGAAAGGTGACAGGCCCACCGCGGGATCTACCGTCACTTTTTTTATCTTTTCCGGAGTGTTGGCAGCTACTTCTTCAATCTCGGTTCCGCCTTCCTCCGAGGCCATCATCGTAACACGGTTGTGGGAGCGATCGATCACCACACCGACGTAATATTCCTTTTGGATGGCGCATCCTTCTTCGACTAAGAGGCGCTTTACTTCTTTTCCTTCTGGACCGGTTTGATGCGTGACCAACGTTTTGCCCAAAAGCTCGGTGGCAATCGCTTTCACTTCATCCAAGCTGCGAGCCAGCTTCACTCCACCGGCCTTTCCACGTCCACCAGCGTGAATCTGGGCTTTTACCACCCAGAGGTCACCACCGAGGTTTTGGGCCGCCTCCACCGCCTCATCTGGCGAAAAAGCCACTTGGCCGCGGGGAACCACCGCTCCGTACTGTTTTAAGACTTCTTTTCCTTGGTACTCATGTACGTTCATGCTCCATCCCCCTATCCATCAAAATGTTTCCGTTTTTGGTTGCGATCACTTGAAGACCGGCCCCAGCCACATCGAGCGGGGATTTTCGCTCACCCTTTTCCGGCTAAGGAACGAGCCTGTCGGTCAATGCCATGGCAAGGGATGATGGGCCCTTTTTCCAGACGATAACCGTTTTCAAAAATCTCCACTGGACGAACCTGTTCGGCTCTCTGAAAGTATAGCGTAAGAAGCAGCTCTTTGCCAACCGCCGCTCGATTGTTATGATTACAGGCATGCGCCTTGCGCAGCCATTGGCGTACCGCCTCTTCCCCATCGGCGGACGGCGGATACGGATCTTGTTTTTGCTCTGGTACGCCGGTCGCCATTAACTCTCCCTCCAAAAGCGATCGAATATCCTCCGATGAAAGCGATTGTGGAAGCAAGAGCTCCTGCGCCCGTCTGTAGCCGCTATCTTCCCCTTCAAACAAATACGTTTCCGCACCGTAAACAAGCAAAAAGCGGTGCTCATCCAACAGCTGAAGCGAAGCGGGCTGACTCAATCCACGCACTTCCACTTCATAAGCAGGAAAAAGCGAAGCGCCTTCCAGCTCTCCCGGATCGGAGATTTGAAATTCCGACTGGGTCAACATATTGATCCATTGTTCGTCTCCCTCATCCGACCAATCCGATTGTTGGCCGGTATCGCGAGCGTGCAGGCGGAAAGATGATCCGGCGGTAATCTCAGTCAACCGTTGTTGGGCCAATGCAGCCATCGATACCGCATAAAGATCGTGGGCCACTTCTCCCCGGTATCGCTTTCCGCGCCAATAAGCGCCATCACTCCCCAGGCGAAAAAGAAAAGGCTCCTCTCCTCGAATACGGATAACCCAAACCAACGGATAGTCGCGATCAATCAGATCATGCGCTGAAACGGATTTTCCTGATGCTTGCAGCAGCTTGTTCCAATCCCTTATGTAGGCGCGTTGGGTCATGTCCAACCGCTTTCCTTCCGGAGTGATTAAGCCGGCTTCCTGAACCACCTTTTCCTCACCGTTGACCACTAATCGGATCGGTTGATCAAAGCGGTCGTCCGTTTGCGAAGATGCTGTCTCCGCCTGGGACAACGGTCCATAATCGAGGGAACATCCTCCCAGCAGCGACGGAATCAGCAACCACGCCAACCATCGCCGGACAACACCCACGAAAGGGAGGGCTGATCGCTCAGCCCTCCGCCGTGTTTCATTTTTCACTTGAGGAAAAAGGCCAACACGCCCCCAACCAGCGCGATGCCCATAAAAAAGGCGGTAAAAACCATCGTTCCCACGACCATGTCCAGAAAATCGTTTTCCCGGTTTTCGTGGTTGTTGGAGTTTACATCGGTGCTCATGATCCACCCTCCTGCATTTTAGCCTTTTTATAGAGGCCTGTCTTTGCGTGGAACGGATAAGTTCCGCGATACAACTTCCTTGTACAGTATAGCATGCTTTTGCGGCGGGGAAAACAATCACTCGAGCGAAAGATGCCCCCTAGCCATCAAGCCCCTTTCCTCAATCAACCCCAATCATACCCGTACTCCCCGTCATCCCGCATCTTGAAAAAGACCAGTCTTCCAATGCGGCAGCCAACACCCGCTCCCGTTTAAATCGTCGATACGCGCGCTTGTGCAGACAATAGACCAGAATATCTGCTCGACTTATCGACTGAACTCGTACCCATCGCTGTGTGATACATCCCTTTTGATCCAAGTAAATCATTTGCACAGGGACTTCTTGTCGAATTGCTTGCCGCAAGGTTTCATCAATCATTGCACTCACATCCGGAACATTTGTTCTTGAACCTTATTATATGCAAACCGATCAAATTGATTCAATTTCTAAATTTTGGAGTCCCCCTGGATTAAAGCGGTTGCTTTCGGTTAACACTAACTAAAAAGAATAAGGAGGGAGTCCATTGATCACTTCCCGCCAGTGGTTGCAGCTTAGTCTCGCATTTGTATTTGTTCTGATCGGAACGACTGCCCTGCGTCCCATTCCATGGACGAACGGTAACACAATGATGGAAGAAGTGGAGGAGGTGGCAACGCCGCCTCACGAAGAGCAAACGTACCATCTGGTCACCACCGAGTTTGAAACCCGGATCGGAGGAAAAGTGATCGAGGTGTACCGCTGGGACCCTGGAGTGATCGTTGTTCACAAAGGAGACCGGGTTCGTCTAGTTCTACACGGAATCCACGGCAAGGAGCATCATTTCACCCTGGAAGGCTATAATCAATCAGGAACCGTTAAAAAAGGACAATCCACCACCGTTCGCTTTGAAGCCGACCGAGCAGGTACCTTTCGCTTAATCTGCCACAACCATCAGCAAAAAGAAAACAAAGGTCCGATGATCGCTTATATCACCGTATTGGATCAGGAATCCTCTTCGTAATAAGATAAAAAAACCCCTGGATTGGTTCCAGGGGCTGATTATCCTCGCTTACAAAAACCCTTTTCGTACACACAACGCCGCCTCATACCCTGGAGTAATATGAATCGAAACCACTTCCCATTGGGCTCCCTCACAATCTACATGTTCGTAATGATCCGGTTGCCACCCAACTGAAAAACCGGGAAGAGAACGGGATAATCCCTCTCCTGCCGCTTTAACCACTGCTTCTTTGCGCGTCCATAATCGAAAAAAAGCCACTTGCCGATCCTTTTCCTGCAATTGGATCCATTCCGCCTTCTCCGAAGCGCTCATCACCAGATCCGCCAGCTTATCTACTTCCATCTCGGGACGGATCCGTTCCAAATCTACACCTACAGGGGAATGAGCGGAAACAGCAATACAAACATAATCGTGGGAATGGGAAAGATTAAATGCCCAATCATATCCCTGTAACATCGGCTTTCCATACGGGCCATATTGAAAACGAAGGGATTCCGGCTTTTTTCCTGTCAAAGACGATAAAAGGTAACGTAACAACCCTCTGCTTACAATAAATCGTTCTCGATCCCGTGGCCGAATCAGACGTCGAGCACGGTCCACTTCTTCCGCCGACAAACAATTTTCCATGTTTTCTACTAAGGAAAGCGGCTGATCCAATGAGGCCCACCATATGTGAACGCTCCCCACTTGCTTTTCGTTCAATTCTGAAAGCCATTCGGAGATAGACATCTATTCACCCCGCTACACCGATAGTAAAAGGGTATCATCTTGTTCATTTTGACACTCCTTACTACCGTAACAGTCATCAATTAAGACGCAATAAAAGAAAATCAGCGTTTTTGTAATCCTTCCTCCGTCTCGTTTACTAGCCTCACTCCCATCACCCGTGATATAGTTGAGGAACCATCATACGTATCAACATAGGAGGATAACCTTTGCAAGTCCACTTTCAAACACCCCATCAATATGTCTTTGTCTACGAAAATGTGAAACACCTGCTTCTGCTGTGGCCCAAAGAGGCGAAAAAGCAGTTGTATATCGCGGAAGAACGGAATGAGACGCTAGAGTTGCTCTATCCCGGCGAAACCTATGAAGAGATGATATTGGATCAAGTGGACTCGATCTTTTTTTGTCAGTTAGAGACGGAAGACGGTCTGGTGCCGGTTGTGCTAGGTGCGACGTTTCGCTATCGCGAGAGGGTGATAGCCATGTACTACAACCGTGAGAATCCCAATGGTCCCCCCTTCTTTTTCGCTCTTGAAAATGGAGACTTAATCGATATTCCCGATGAGGAATACGAGGCGGTGGTACGTACGTTTTTACGCGAGTTTCCTGAATATATCCAAGATGGGGAGAAGCATGGGTGATCGCCATCAATCACGGGTCAACGTAAACACCGATATTTCAGGGCGGCACCAAAACCGAAACGGCAATATGGTGGTCCCAATTCCTCTATTGGTATAAAGCACTGTTTCCTTGACCGTATAAAGTCCGCTCGGATACTTCCCACCCATGGGCGGTGTCACAATGGGATCGAAAAACGGGAGACGAATCTGTCCGCCATGACTATGGCCAGAAAGTTGAAAATCGATTGATAGAGGCAAATCACAGTCAATGGGTTTCCCCGATGATTTTTGTTTTGTGAAAAGCTCTCCCTTCTCGCGGGAGAGCTTTGGCTTTTTCACCGTTTTCATTGAGGTAACGGGGCGATCAGACAACCTTTAAATTTGACGATTGTCCGACACAGACTGAAGGGTACACTACCCGAAAGTCCCGCGCCTTTGTAAAAGCCTTAAATCGGCTTCAATACCGCCCGCACCGGACTGCCGTCGGCATCTTGCAAGGGTAGCGGAAAAGCGACCAACTCATACCGGCCAGGCTTGACGCCATCCAAAACCGCTCCCTCCAAAATGTGTATGCCATGGCGAGCCAAGGCGTGGTGAGCAGGCAAATCCTTACTATCCAACGGGTCAACTGAAGGAAGATCCAGTCCCAACAGTTGAACTCCCCGTTCTTGCAACCACGGTGCCAACGCCGGATCTACCAGAGGAATCGTCTCCGGAAAGCGCGAGCGGTCAATCCAGGCATCGGTACGGATGAGAAGCCGTGTTACGCCGGAGATATCGGTTTGCGCCAGCGCCTCGGGATGGAGCCGCTCGATTCCCTCCAGCACCACCACCAGTGTCGGACCAGCATATACCGACAAATCCAGCTCTCCTACCCGCTTTCCCTCTTTCTCAAAATGAAAAGGAGCGTCGATATGGGTGCCGGTATGGGTGCTCATGGTGATCTGGCCCACATTGACGGAGCCGCTCTGCTCCTTTGTCCATGTCAACCCATAGGAAAACGGAGTATCCCCCGGCCAGACCGGCACCTTGGCATGCAACGGCTGGGAAATATCGATCCAGCCACTCATGCGACTACCCCTCGCTTTTTCTCAAACCGCTCATACTCTTTTTCCACCATAATCCGTTTGAGGCGCTGTACCGCTTCCCATACATCTGTGTAAGAATTGTAGAGCGCCACCGGTGCCAAGCGGAGAATATTGGGCGCGCGAAAGTCGGGAATAACGCCAGCCTCCTTAAGTGCGTGAGCGATTCGTACCGCCTCCTCGTGTACCAAGGCCACATGTCCGCCACGGCGATTATCGGCGCGAGGATTGACGATGGAAAAACCCATACCGGCCAATTCCGTCTCCACCAACTCCATCAAAAAACGGGTCAGACTGAGCGATTTCCTGCGAATTTGTTCCATTCCCGCCTCTCGAAACAGCTCCAGCGATCCATAGACAGGAGCGGCACTCAACAGATGCGGGGTGCCGATCTGATAGGCACCGGCATCACTGGCAGGAGTGAAGTGATGATCCATATCAAACTGCACTTCTTTATTTGAGCCAAACCACCCGGCCAAACCCGGCAGCCGACCATGGTGGCGCTTGTGTACAAACAATCCACCGACGCTCCCTGGTCCACTGTTTAAATACTTGTAATTGCACCAGAAAGCGAAATCAACACCCCACTCCGACAGCCGATGCGGCACCGCCCCAATCGAGTGACACAAATCCCATCCGATCAAAATCCCTCGTTCCCGAGCGGCTTGCGTAATCCGCTCCATATCCAGCAGTTGCCCGCTGCGGTACAACACCGCCGACAGCACCACCACCGCCACCTCATCACTCATCGCCGCAATGATCGCATCCTCATCCAGGGTATGGCCGTCTTCGCTCTTCACCTGCAGCAAATGCTCCGCTGGATCCAGCCCATGCAAACGGAGCTGGCTTTGTATCGCATAGATATCCGAAGGGAAATTAAGAACATCCGCCAAGATATGGGTGCGCGCTCCCTGCGGCCGATAAAAAGTAGCCAGCATTTGATGCAGATTCACCGTCGTGGAACCCGTCACCATTACCTCTTCCGCATCTGCTCCCACCAACGGCGCCATCATCGCCCCTAGTCGCTCCGCAAATGGGAACCACGGCCGTTCCCCTTCGATCCATCCGTCAATGCCACGCTCACGCCAAGCGGAAAGAGCTTCCCAGACGCTTTTCTCCGCACGTTTTGACAAGAGTCCCAGCGAATTGCCGTCAAGATAAATTTCCCCTGCAGGTAGATAAAACTCCTCCCGAAAACGACTGAGGACATCTGCTTGATCCCAGGCTGCTGCTTGTTCTTTCATCGCATTCGTCATTGTTATACCTCCTCCAATCTACAAACGGGTGCGTAAACTCCACAACTCCGGAAAAAAGCGGTGATCCAACACCCGTTTTAAATAACCGACACCGCTGGAGCCGCCGGTACCCGTCTTATAACCGATAATTCGTTCCACCGTTTTCATATGGTTGTAACGCCACTGTTGTTGCCGATCCTCAATATCGACCAATTTTTCTGCCAGTTCGTATAGATCCCAGTATTTTTCAACATCGCGGTAAACCTGAAGCCATGCTTCCTCTACACTGGGATGGGCTTCATAATCCTGACTCCAATCCCGCTGTAGACGAGATGCATCCACCGACAAACCGCGTTGGGCTAAAGCTTGGATGGAGACATCATACAGACTGGGGGCATGCAACACTTTCTCCAGTAGTTGATACAGCTGCGGCTGATGGCTAAATACTTCTAACACCCGCTGATTTTTGTGACCCAGCGAAAATTCGATCAGACGGTTTTGGTAGGATTGAAAACCGGAAGAGTGCCCCAAACGATCACGAAACTCCATATATTCAGCAGGGGTTAAGGTGGACAAAACACCCCAAGATTGAATCAACTGCTCTTGAATCCGGGATACCCGTGCTAACATCTTAAAGGCCGGTTCCAACTCCTGATTGCGGATCGAGCGGATTGCCGCATCTAATTCGTGTAGGATTAGCTTCATCCACAATTCCGACGCTTGATGAATAATCATAAACAACATTTCATCATGATGACCCGACAACAGCCGCTGGCTGTTGAGGATGTGATCCAATTGCAGATAATCACCATAAGTCATTTCCTTAGAAAAATCGGTATGAATTCCCGACTCCCATTTCTTATTCAAATGATCGTTGCTTTTGCTCATCATTCTCCTCCTAACTACTTTTAGCATACAAAAAAACAGCCGTGTTGGCATCTATTCCGCCAAATTGGTAAACGGCTGTCCCCTTCACTAGAGACAGCCGCTGTTTGTTTCATACACCCTGCTTTAGAGATGAAAAGTCGTCAGCTCCCAGACAAACCACAAAACAACCAGAAAAGTGTAGCTATTTGTAGCAAATAAAACTGTACTTCGTTCTGGACTGTTGCCTCTGTTCCACATCCGTTCTTCGCCAGGAAAAACCCTCCCTTATCATTATTTAACGGCTAAGCCAAATGGGTATAAGAATGATCACCAACAGCCCGATCAACATCAACCACGAACCTGGTCTGGCAACGTTAATCGTCCAGCCGATACCAAAGCGCTTCTCCACAAATATTGCCGGATCATGGGGATTACAATAAACCTGGCCTAATTTCCAATATTGATCATCATCGCGGTTAACGGCACCCGACTTTTCCGACGATGTTGCTTGGAGCCGATCCCCTCCTTGTCCAACCTTAAATGATAATAACGCTGCCCATGCAACCATAATTACAACCTGTATCAGTGTCGCGATCATTAACACAAATGGGGGAATGTGAATAAACATCGCCACATTCATCAAGGTAAATAAAAGCACGAGCGAATAGCAGGAACCAATTGTAAAAGCGGACCAGCTGCGGCGAAAAATAATATTCTGCTCCAGTGATTGTTTGGGACGGTCAGCATCAATCTGTTGTTTGGTACGTCCAATCATCACATTCATCAAGAGCAACAAAACGGTTATCGATATTTGCGTAATCGAAAGCCCAAGCACCGATCCATAGGATTTTGCTACTGTATTGGTAATGTTGCCTTGAAAATCGTATTGCTGCGGCAGTTGGTCCGGAAGCGACGGATAATTGACGATTAAGAGAATGGTTGTCGTAATCGCGATTAGAAATGGAGGAATAAACCACCCATTGGAGTGGACAATATTCCGATTGCGAAACTGCGTGTCGATCACCACGGTTTGCCTTTTCAGTTTGTGCCATTCATTGGCCGTTTTTAATCGCTTCATCTGAAAATGAAACAACAGATACACGACAAATGATCCGCACAAATATCCCCCTGTCCACATAGCCATCAAGATACCTGGCTCTACTTTTATCACTGATAAACATCCGATATATCCAAAGACGGCCAACACCGTCCAAACAGTCACAAAGAGGACATAACGTTTACGCATGCCGTTTAATTCCGGTCGATTATATACCTCCCGTGGAATACTGAAGCCAAAGCTTTCCGTTTTTCGAGTGAGGTACGGCATTAAGGCAAGCAGAACATACACAGGGATCTGGATGATCAAGTAAAAAATCAATTCCAGATATTTTTCCATTTGAATCATTCCTCTCCATCGTGAATTTTCTGATACACCGTTTGACACACCTGTAAAAACTGCTCCTGGTCCATCCCTCGACATAACGCCTCCGCCAATAATGGTCGAATCTCTTTTTGTAATTTCTCTCGGTAGAAATCATCATTTTTAGGCATGCCGCCCGGTTGAATCACAACCCCTTTCTGTCGATGAATCTGGACAAAGCCCTTCTCCTTCAATAATTGATACGCTTTATTGACCGTATGAAAGTTAATGCCTAGATCAACCGCGAGAGATCGTACAGAAGGGAGAGGATCACCCGGTTTTAACTGCCCCGTTGCTATACCCTCCATAATGTGATGCATGATTTGTGTATATAGCGGAGTTTCGGATTGTACATCCAATTGAATCAGCATATCGATCTCCTCTATACTCGTCGTTTGTTTGTTATATATATAATATAACAGACGAACAAAAAAAGAACCCCCCACTCGCCCATAAACAAAAGAAACAAAAGAAACGTAACGATTTTTATCCGATTTATGAATAAAAACTTCATCTCTCTTTTTTTTATGTGTTAGCGTTTTCATAATGGATAGGTGACCGACACACTCTGAAACCTCACATCTTATCAGAGAAAGGGAAGAAACCATGCTGAGTCTGATTGGATTTGCAACATTACTTACAATTGTGATTCTACTGGTCACAGGAAGAGTGGCGCCAATCGTCGGCCTTGTATTGATCCCGATCATCGGTGCTTTTGCGGCGGGTTTTGGTGTTACTGATATTGGCGGTTTTTTTGAAGAAGGCATTCAGTCTGTCATCAATGTAGTCGTCATGTTTATATTTGCGATTTTATATTTTGGGATAATGCAAGATGCCGGGCTATTTGACCCGCTGATTCGACGAATGATTGCGTTAACCAGCGGAAATGTAGTGAGTATCGCAGTTGGTACGGTCATCATCGCTGCGGTCGCCCACTTGGACGGCTCCGGTGCATCCACATTTTTGATTACAATACCTGCGTTGCTTCCTTTATATCGGCGCTTACAGATGAGTCCCTATCTGCTTCTTTTATTAGTTGGAGCAAGTGCCAGTGTGGTTAATATGTTTCCATGGGCAGGGCCGCTGGGTCGTACATCGGCGGTGCTCAATATCAACCCCACAGAATTGTGGAAGCCGCTGATCCCGATCCAGATCACTGGTTTATTACTGGTGATTGTGTTAGCGATCTTTTTGGGAGTTCGGGAAAAACGACGGATTGCTAAACTTCAATCGACACCTACGACTGAATATCATGACAGCGAAGAGACCGCCACTGATGAGAAGAAAGATGAATCTCTAGCCAGACCCAAACTGCTATGGTTTAATTTATTATTGACTTTAGGTGTGATCGCAGCTTTGGTAGAGGGAACGATTCCAGCGGAGTATACCTTTATGATCGGGGTATCCATCGCTTTGATTGTGAACTATCCAAAGGTAAGCGATCAGATGGCAAGAATACGTGCCCATGCATCCAGCGCATTATTGATGGCCTCGATTATTCTGGCTGCAGGCTCGTTTTTGGGTATATTAAAGGGATCGGGAATGCTCGATTCGATTGCGACTGATCTTGTAACGATTTTACCGGCATTTATCGCCCCTATTTTACATGTGATCATCGGAATCTTTGGCGTTCCATTCGATTTGATTCTTAGCACAGATGCCTATTATTTTGCCCTCTTGCCCGTCGTTGAGCAAATCGCAAGCAGTCATGGTATCGCTGCCACCTCAACGGCGTATGCCATGATTGTGGGAAATATCATCGGAACCTTTGTCAGCCCCTTGGCTCCAGCAGTTTGGTTGGCGATTGGCTTAGCTAAAGTAGAGATGGGTGGCCATATTCGTTACTCCTTCCCATGGATGTGGGGACTTAGCATTGTTTTGATGGCATTCGCGTTTTTATTTGGCATTATTACGTTATGACCAATAAAAACCCCCGGACAACATCATATGTCTGGGGGTTTTTATTTTACCCCTCGCCACCCCGGAAACGGACGAGAAAACCATGGTGAACCCACCGCGAAAAGCTTAAGATATATTGGGAGCCTTGATTTCCTCCACAATACAACTAAATATCGACTGGGGGGTCAATATGGTTTGGCACATTGTTTTGTTTTCCTTTTTGTTTGTCACACTTTCGCCCGTCATATGGAGAAAGTTATGGAAAGAGCGGATGTTTTGGCAATTACAGTTGATACGCTATTTGTTAGGGCTTCTTTATAGCTTTTTCGTCTTTTATGTCGTTTTGATCGATCAAACACCGGCCGCCTATTTGACATGGTTTGTCTGGGTAGTAGGCGTCGGCTTGATTGTTGATTTCCTGTTATTTGTCGATATTCCTTTTACTTTTTTGGGTGGCGTGTTGGGGGGTGTTATCCTCTTGGCGTTTATTTATATGAAAACAGTCTACCCTTTCGCCATCGCCAAGGATAAATATGAATTTACACAAGCGGAAATATCCGAACAAAGTTTGGAACCGATGAATGAAGAGCACCTGCCTGTAGTACCTAAAAAATACGCCCTTTATAAAACGGAAAAACTCCTGGGAAAGGTGGAAAACTATTTCTACTACGATTTAGGCGATCCAACGATACAAAAAATAGATGGAAGCTTGTTTTGGGTGACTCCAGTGGAATACCAAGACTTTTTTAAGTGGCGGCAAAGCGAATACACACCGGGTTACATCCGTGTCAGTGCTGAGGATCACCGGGCAGAAGCCCGATTTGTTGAAGCGAAGATGAAAGTGGTTCCCTCCGCCTATTTTTCAGATAATCTATTTCGCCAGGTTCGCCTGCAATACCCGGACCTTTTGTTAGTGGATGCTTCATTTGAACCGGATGAAAGCGGGAAACCCTATTATGCCGTCAGCTACGGCCGTTTTGAAAAGTTTCGCGCTGTCCAGGATATTCAAGGGGTGATCTTAGTCGATCCCGCATCGGGAGAAATGAAGCAATATCCCTTGGATCGCGTACCAGCATTTGTAGACCAAATCTTTCCCGCCGACGTAGCGTGGGAACGAAACAGGTGGTTTGGATTATACAAACACGGCTTCTGGAATTCCATCTTCGGTATGCGTGATGTCCACCGCCCGACGGAATGGGAAGGCTTATTCGACATCGTGGCTGCCTTTGATAAAGACAATGTCGCGATGCATTGGATTACCGATCATACCCGAGATGAAGAGGAGTCTGGCTCCATGGTCGGATACACCATGTTTAACTCCCGTACCGGAAAGCTCACCTACTACACCGGGGCCAACGGCATGCTAAACGGCCGTGCCGCCACGCAAGTGGTGGAAAAAACATTCCGTGAAAAACAATGGCGCGGTGCCAATCCGATTTTGTACAACATTTATGGCGAATACACCTGGCTCGTTCCCACCTTGGACAGCAACGGCGTGCTACGCCAGATTGTGTTTGTCAATGCACGGGATGAAAAAGTGGTCGGATATGGCAAATCCAAACAGGAAGCGCTCAACCAGTATCAATACGCGGTTACTTCAGACTTGCAACCAGATACCGATGTGGCGACCGACCGTGCAGATATCGAGACGATCTCCGGAAAAGTGGAGTCCGTCCATAAAACCGACCGCCAAGACGACGTCCTGATCCAATTTATCCTGGAGGGGGAAGAGCCGATCTTCTCTGTCCGCTCCTCCCAATCTCCCTATACAATCTTTCTGGAACCGGGACACCGTGTTAAGATCGAATATATCAACACCGGGGAAACCGCCGTTGCGGTGAAAAACTTAAAAAATCTCACACTAAAACGATAAACATCCCATCCATCAGCCGATAAAAACTCCGGACAACACACCGTTGTCCGGAGTTTCATCAAGCTCCCTTAAATAAACCCTTTGCCAATTCCAAGCCCACGTCCGAGTGGCGTCAAAAAGCTGCTTAAGGGTCCCCACCACTTTTTACAAACTCCCCAAAACTGACGGCACGCTTGAAACAGTCCCCATATTTGTGTAAAGGGTTGCCAAAATGATCCGCTGAACAAGCTAGAAGTAGAGGTGCGCTTCACCTTCACCCCCGCAGCACGGCGTACCCTTACTTGAGAAGAACGTCGTCGGTTCACTCTGTCGCCTCCCCCCTCATTGCGATCTCCCTTTTATTCTATTGCCCTTTCCCTGTTTATGTTTGGAAAATGAGAAAACTTCCACGAACGTCCCTTCAGGGAATACCCTAGGAGATTCATCCGGTCACCATCATCGAGACACCCTCCAGCAGCCGTCCTACCACTAACAACACCCCTGCACTCACCAGCGAAGTAAGCAGCTGTCTACCCATCAAACCGACAGAAACAGACCACCCTAATTCTTTTCGCACGGTCCACAAGGTAACCAGACAAGCGGTTAGAGTTGAGGCGAGAAAAATCAGTATAAACAGTGAAACCGGATCAAGGGCTTGTAGCATCAATCCATCTCCTTGATTGAACACCAACATGCCGTCTTTGCGCAAGACGGAAAACCAGAGCCCCAAAGCCGCCTCTTCCGGTAGACCCCACCATGTGAGGAGCGGTCCGATCGTGACGGCGAAGGCGTTCATCCAACCCCAGTAATCGATCAGGGAGGCAATCAAACAAATGGAAAGAAAAATCGGCATCGCTTGTGATACAAACTGCTTGATGATGTTTTGTATGCGCCACTGAAACCCCCGCCATGTCGGTACGTTTAAAAACGACCGCCTGTGCGGCAGCAGCGCTTGCATCTTAGCTTGAGTCGGAAACCACACCCGCAAATGGATCGCCCCCACCACTACCAATAACAGGAGATAGGGCAAAAACAGCCATGGACGACCTGCTGAATGAAAGAGAGACAAGGTTGCCCCGATCTGATAGCTGCAAGCCGAGCCAAAGGCGATAAAGGAAACGCAGGAAGCGCGGGTACAAGCAGAGCAGGCTCGGCTTTGCAACACCGCCACCACATTGCAGCCAAACCCGGTTAATACCGGCACCAAATCGCGTCCGTTTAACCTGAGATGGCGCAGCCACGGATCGAGAGCACCGGTGATGCGGTCCTTCCAACCCGTTTCCTCCGTGACGGCAATACTGGCCCCCATAAACAACACCACCGGAAACGCCCATAAAAAGGAATACATCCCCAATGTAAACAACCCGTAATCCCCGGCTAATACCGCTTGCAGCCAAGCAGGCCATCCCATCGCCTGCAACCGAATCGGACCGATCACCCATCGATCCAACCCGGGTTCCAGCACACCGGAGAAAAGATAGGCCCCATATACTGGGACCGCAAATAGCCCCAATAACGTTGCCAGCGCCACCCATCGTCCAAAGATCGGATGATCCCACCAGGTTGTAGGTGGCTCCACTTCATGAAAAATGGGCGGCTCTTTCAGTTGTCGCTGTTGCTCCTGCGCCTCCGCTCCCCTCATCAAGCGGATAATCCGCCTTCGCCCCTCCTCCGACATATCCCGTGCATTGACGGAAATAACGGGTACCTCCAACCGTTGCCGGTAATAAGCCATCAATTGCGGAAGCGATTCGGGTGCCCGATCCTCAAAGGTAAACAACACCATCCATCGGCGGTGAGTGATGATATCCTCCTTGAGCAACCGATCCAGTTCCGAGCGGGCATGGGTTCCTCGCACCACCAACACAATGATATCGGCGTGATCCGCTTCCATCAGGGCGATGCGAGTCGTTTCGCTATCCGTCTTCAGACGAATGCCTGGCGTATCGATCAGTGTGAGGTCAGCATCCGTTGTCATCCCCGTCTGCACCATCACCGTGCTTCCCTGTGCAGCCGCTTCTTCCCCGACGCGATTGCCGGTAAGACGGGAAAAAATCGTCGACTTCCCCGCTGATTCAAAACCGACCAATACGGCTGTCTGCGGTGGGTTCAACATATGCACTCATCATCGCAACAGGACAAATCATCCAGATACATCTGGTTGTCCCGATAATCCCGAAACACGGCAGCGTCATAGGGAGCCTTTAACCGTTTCAACATCTCCTCCGCCACCACAGCAAAACGCTGCCGAAATTTATAGATGAAACAAAAGATGACCTCGCCGTGTTTCACGCGGGGACCACACAGAAACAGCCCCGGTGTTTGGGTGGATTCATCCCGATCCGTCAAGACAACATGTTTACCTTCCCACTTAAAATGCTCCCGTACTTTCTCCATACTGCTACGAAAACCGGTGGCTAAGATGGGGCGCTCGGTTGTCATCACCGCATCCCCGCTCCGCAGTCGCACACGGTAGCGATCCTGTTCCTGCTTTACCTCAACAACCTCCTTCTCTCCCCATAAACGTAAACAGCCGGTCTCCAGCGCTTCCAACAACCGTTCCCGGGTGTAGGGAGAAAGAGAGACACTCGGGTCCGGTTCATCACTGAGCCATGGCGTTCCCCGCGAGATCACGATCACCTTTTTGCCTCCATGGACTAAATGGATAGCAGCATCCATACCGCTCTCATATCCACCAATCACCAGACGCTCTTCCCCCGACAGAGATCCCCACGATTCCACTTCACTGTTATGCAGGCAATGCTCCGCTCCGGGAAAAGGCATTTGATCGGGATAAGCAAACTCCCCTGCCGCCCACACCACCAAACGGGCAGTATAAACGCCTTGATCGGTGTGGACGAAAAAGTGATCGTTCTCTTTTTGCACCCGTTTCACTTCCACTCCCACTTGCACAGGTAAATCAAAGTGATCCGCTACCGCTTGCAAGTATTGGCCGTACTCATTTCCCGATAGATGCTCCCTTCGCAAAGAGAAAGCTGGTGAAGTTCCCGGCATCACTGCATTTAAATCCAAATGGCCAAAGGCATGCCCATGAAAGGAGGGAGTAATTAAGCGCATCTCCTGTGGCCAAGCGAAAAAGCTGGCTCCCACCTGCTCCCGTTCCAGGATTAGATACCGATCAAAGCCAGTTTGTGCAAACAGCGCTCCCAGTCCTACTCCAGCTGCACCCGCTCCAATGATCAATACATCGGTTTGTCGCTCAGTCATTGCACTCCCTCTCCTTCGCCGACCACCCCAATTAAGCGTGGGTCTGTACCTCTACTGCGGGAAATGGGTCCGACAACCGCGACCAGTCTCCTCTCATTTCTTCCTTTGTCAATAGACACGCATCCAGAGAAGCCTCCAACTCCTCCCGCTTCATATCGATCCCGATCAGAACAAACTGATTGATGCGATCCCCCCACTGAGAATCCCACTTTTGCAACACTTCCGGCTGCTCTATCAGGATCACCTTCCGTTCCGTCTCCGACAGTGCATGTACCCAATACGCCACCGGACCGATCTGGATCGAGGGTCCCGCCTGGCTGAGGCTGTATGCCATGTCGCTGCGACTGGCCAGCCACACCAACCCTTTTGCCCGCACCACCTCTTCCGGCCATTCTTCCATCCAGCGATACAGGCGTTCCGGATGAAAGGGAGTCCGACGCTCATAAACAAAAGAGGAAATCCCATATTCATCCGTTTCCGGCGTATGTTCACCTTGCTCCAATTCTTTGAGCCACCCTGGCGATTGACTCGCTTGGTCAAAGTCGAATAAACCGGTATTTACAATTTGCTTTGGTTCGATTTGACCATGAGTGGTACGTATGATATGGGCTTCCGGCGCCAATTTACGGAAGAGCCGTTCCATCTGTTCCAGTTGCTCTTCCTCTACCAGATCACATTTATTGATGATCAGAACATTGCAGAACTCGATTTGATCGATCAATAAATCGACCACATCGCGGGTATCCTCTTCTCCTGCCGCTTCTTTTCGATCCAGCAGCGACTCACCGGAGGAATAATCATGCCAAAAACGATTGGCATCCACCACGGTAACCATGGTGTCAATATAGCAGAGAGAGGTTAAGTCGATCCCGGCTTCTTCATCCACATAAGAGAAAGTTTGTGCCACCGGTACCGGCTCACCGATGCCTGTCGATTCAATCAAAATATAGTCAAAGCGCCCCTCCACCGCCAATCGTTCCACTTCTACCAACAAATCTTCCCGCAGAGTACAGCAGATGCAGCCATTGGACATCTCCACCAATTTCTCTTCCGTTCGGGAGAGGCCTCCCTCATTCCGAACCAAATCGGCATCAATATTGATCTCGCTCATGTCGTTTACAATGACAGCCACTTTTAACCCCTCACGATTATTGAGCACATGGTTGAGAACCGTCGTCTTGCCTGCGCCCAAATAACCACTCAATACCGTCACTGGGATTTTGATTTTAGACATTTCCCGCTCTCCCTTCAATTAAATCGTAATTATTTCGTTTTGTTAATCGTAATCAGTTTAACGATGGTTTATATCATTGTCAATGAGCGGTATTCTTTCTGCATCAAACCGTAATATTTATGATTGATCGGCTGAGGTAATCAAAAAAACAGAGTCCCCAAGAAACAGAGGGCTCTGCTTTTTGCTGAAATTCTACGTTTTACGCTTTTCACGAGTTAGCCGCTTGTTCTTCAAAAATTAGCTTTATTTCCTCCAGCATATCTGTCGCTCGACGGGTGTGAATATCGATTGTCACGATCGTTACTTCCGCTTTGGCGACTAATTCCTCTTCTTCGTTAAAAATTTGCTGTAAGATGACATAACTTTTTTTACCCATACGAAGCGGCTCAGATACAACTTTCACCGCTTCATCCAATGTTAGTTCCCGACGGTAATCGATTTCGATGCGAGCGACTACAGGTAAGGAACCCCGCTTTTGAATCTCTTTCAATTCCAGTCCCAGTTTCCGCATCCAATCAAAGCGAGCCCATTCTATATACTGCAGATATTTGGCGTTGTTTACATGGCCCAGCATATCCACATCAGTAGAGCGAACCACTAACGAAAATGTGTGTTTCATGGACATCACCGTACTTCCTTTAAGCTTTTTTCATTATATCACCTTATGAGTGAGTAGTCATTCATTTTACGGTGTATAAAAAGAAGCGTGGAAAGACAAAATTTGGACATCCGACCCATAAGCAGGTGATCATATTGAAATGGTTGATCATTATTTTCGTTATCCTCATTTTGTTGTATATCGTTTTTTTCTGGACAAAACCAAAGCAGGAGGAACATGATCTCTCCCGCATGCGTGCAGGGGACGGGCGCAAGAAAGTGATCTGGTTGATGGTGGATTCCATCATGTCTCACGCCATTGATGAGGGTATCAAAAAGGGAGAGCTCCCCGCTCTGTCGTTCCTGCTTAAAAACGGGCAGTATCAGCGGAATGTGGTCAGCTCCTTTCCCACCATGTCCGTCACCATCGACAGTACGTTGTTGACCGGTACTTACCCCGACCAACATCGGGTTCCCGGTTTAATCTGGTATAACGCCGAAGAAAAGCGAATCGTCAACTATGGTACCGGTACCGGTGAAGTGATGCGAGACGGCATCAATCAAGTGCTGGAGGATGCCGTCATCCGCCTCAACCAAGAGCATCTCAGTTCAAATGTATCCACCGTCTATGAGGAATTGGCCAAACGAGGAACCCGCACTGGCTCAATCAACGGAATGCTGTACAGGGGAAACACCGACCATGTGCTATCTTTTCCGCCATGGTTGTCAGGTCCCACAACACTCCCGGCACGCCTATCTGTAAAGGGTCCTGATTTCCTAGCCCTCGGCATGTTTTCCAATCCGTTGTCGAACGTCACCTCTACACCAGACGGATTGACCGATAGCCTGGGATTAAATGATGCCTATCCCTTGGCCGTCACCCGTTACCTAATCGAACAAGACCGTATGCCTGACTTCACCTTTGTCTATCTACCGGATATGGATAAACCCCTGCATAAAAAAGGGCCCTCCGACCAAAGCGCCATTCGCACCTTGGATCGGGAGCTGGCCAATCTGCTCAACAGCTTTGATTCTTGGAACGATGCTTTAAAACAATATGTATGGGTGGTATGCGGAGACAGCGGACAAACCGGAATCCATCCAAAAGGGCAAGATCCGGCCATCCCGCTACACCAGCTACTGGCGGATTATCGAATTCTCCCTTCTGGGGAACAGGCCACCACTGACACCGATCTCGTTCTCTGTGTCAATGAGCGCATGGCTTATCTCTACCTGTTGAATGATTCCATCACAATCTCTGATATGCAGCAACGGCTCCATGATGAACGAATCGACCTGATCGCTTGGGAGGAAGACGGGTGGATCCATGTACACCGTCAACCCGAAGATCAAGAGCTACGATTCCGCCCTGGTTCCGCCTGGACCGATCCCTACGGCCAATCCTGGGAGATAGAGGGAGAATTCAAGGCCCTAGATCTAGCGGAAGGCCCAGACAACAGCCTTGACTTCGGCGAATATCCCGATGGACTGATGCGCCTGTATGCGGCCTTTCACTCCCATTCCGGTCGCTTTATGATCGTCACTCCTGCACCGGGTTATGAACTGGTGGCACAACATTCCCCCACACATATAGGCGGCGGTGGACACGGTTCCCTTCATCGCATCGATTCCCACCTCCCTCTCATTATCGCCGGGACGGATCAACGGCCCAAACATCCGCGCATCGTCGACCTGAAGGAGTATATCCTCCACTTGATGGATCACAGGCCCTCTGTTGATTAGAAAAAGCAAAAACGTCGGCAAAAAGCCGGCGTTTTTTGAATATGGACCAGGGCCCGATTTCCGTTTCCACGACTCTTTCCTTTTCAGCGAAGAGGAGTCCGCTCCATTCTCCTCCGATGATCATTACGACGTTTTTCTTAACCGTTATATTGTCCCACCCAATATCCATTGCATTAGTTGTCCCATTACTACGCCAAGGTAGTTGCCGACGACATAGCCCAACACCCCCAACAGTACCGCTGGGGTGACCAGACTGTACCAACCCTTGGAGCTAGCCAGGGCAACAGCGGTGGAAGGGCCGCCAATACAAGCTTGACTGGCGGTGGCCAACACCTCCACCTCCACTTTGAACCAACGTCCCGCTCCAAACAGTACAAACGCATGGATGGATACCAGAATCGCCAAAAACAAGAAGACGATCGGACCTTTTTCCACCAGCGTATGAAGGATTGTCCCAGCTCCCATGGTTGCAAAAAAGAAATGCAAGATAAAATTGCCCATCTCTTCCCCACCCGCAAGGCGGTTAATAGGAGTCAACCACGCAACCAACAACGCCAATGTGGTATACCACAAGACTGAAGGAATTTCCACACCGACTGCCTGGTTGATCACCGGGGTCAACCACTCGCCAATCGCTACAATCACAAAAGTAACAGCCGCCAGTGTGACCAAACCGTGGATAGTAAAAATCGCTTTTCCCGTTAAGCCCGTTCCCATCGGAGGAGCGATCTCTCCCCTTCTGTCACGAATCGAAGGATAAAAACTTCGCAACACTACAGGCAATAATGCCGTCATCACCATCCACAGATTGGTCATGATATTATCCGCAGCCGCACCGGTTGCAAACATTGTCTCTGAGGTGCCCAAGGCATCGCCTACTGCGGCGTAGTTCACCCCGCCCCCGATATAGCTGGCTGTAAACTGACCTCCTACTTTCCACGCTTCATCCCCGATACCGGTAGCCGTCACTCCAATCGCCACCATCGCACCGATAACCGTTCCCAACGCACCGAGGATAAACGCGATGATAGCAGGCTTTCCCAAGCGGCGCAGGCTAGTCAGATCCGTCGACAATAGCAACAACACAATCGCTAGTGGAATGCCATAATCCCCGGCAAAGACATAGATCGGATTCAGCTCCCCTTCCGCCTGCCCGATCGAAGGTGGAATCACCTGTAGATTGACGAGAATCGCCGCCCCTGTTATAACCAAAATAGCTGTACCCAAAAATGAAAAAAAACGAAAATGGCGATCTAACCAGAACGAGACAGCAATTAGCACGGTGATGACAGCCCCCACAGCAAAGGGATCCGTCACCCACGCATCACTGGACATGCTTTAACTCCCCCTCTTTTCACAAGCAATCCAAAATCTGCTTTTTGTAAACGAAAAGAATATTCTCCTTACTTATCATAGCAAATGACATTCAATCTTTCCTTATCGCCAGCCAGTCCGCCCAACAATCCGCACAAACTTTCCGCCGTTCAATCCATTTTCTTATCCATCCCTCCTCCTACATGCTAACAAGATGTATTCATCTTATTTGCTCGCTATACCCTATATGTAGGATCAATACGGTGAATCGTCGGATATCATCGTTATGTGGCTTCTATCCTGCATTCGATTTCACCATCCTCATATTCTCACTCTTCCGTCTATTTATATTTGGACACAAAATTATATTTGTATGCGAATAACTGATATAGGGGATAAAACTTCATGTTCCCCAGAAAATAATGTCTGGTCTTCCGTCAGACAAAACAAACTTGCATCCAGAAACAGACAAAAAAAGAGGGTCATGAGACGGAGTTTTATATACGGTGAAAAGTCCTCCCTATAACGATGGGGAGGACTTTTCAGGTTTAAAGAGGAAAACCAATATAGTACTGATGCCTTCCACTTTTGCCGATAAGACAAACGGGTAA
Source organism: Desmospora activa DSM 45169 (assembly GCF_003046315.1). NCBI lineage: Bacteria > Bacillati > Bacillota > Bacilli > Caryophanales > Thermoactinomycetaceae > Desmospora > Desmospora activa. The sequence continues at coordinate 1,595,971 of NZ_PZZP01000001.1, forward strand.
CAATCGACACCACCGATCGAGGAGGAATGGTTGATGGAAAAGCGGCCACCATTGAAAAAGGTGATTCAAGCCCCGCGGGGAAGCACTTTAAACACCCAGGGTTGGGTACAGGAAGCGGCTTTACGCATGCTGATGAACAATCTGGACCCGGAAGTGGCGGAGCGGCCCCAGGATCTTGTCGTCTATGGTGGGATTGGAAAAGCGGCACGGGATTGGAAGTCTTATGAGGCGATTGTAGAGACGCTGAAACGATTGAAAAATGATGAAACCCTTCTCATCCAATCCGGTAAGCCAGTAGCAGTCTTCCGTACACACCGGGATGCGCCGCGGGTGCTGTTGGCCAACTCCAACTTGGTTCCGCGCTGGGCCGATTGGAATCACTTTCATGAGCTGGACCGAAAAGGATTGATGATGTACGGCCAGATGACGGCAGGAAGCTGGATCTACATCGGCAGCCAGGGAATCTTACAAGGGACATATGAAACCTTTGCCGCCTGTGCTCGTCAACATTTTGGCGGAAGTTTAAAAGGCCGGATTGTCGTCACAGCGGGGTTGGGTGGAATGGGTGGAGCACAGCCATTAGCCGTCACCCTGAATGAAGGCGTCATGATCGCGGTGGAGGCGGATCAGAGTCGTATCCAGCGCCGTTTGGATACCCACTACCTCGACCATATGGCAACCGATCTGAGTGAAGCGATTCGTTTGGCTGAGCAGGCGAAGACGGAGGGGAATCCACTTTCGATTGGATTGGTGGGCAATGCGGCTGAGGTTTTGCCCAAAATGGTGGAAATCGGATTTATCCCTGATGTGGTGACGGACCAGACCTCTGCCCATGATCCGTTAAACGGATACCTGCCACAGGGGCTAATGTTGGCTGAAGCGGATGAGATGCGTTCCCATCATCCCGACACCTTGGTCGCCCGCGCTAAGGAGAGTATGGCGATCCATGTACAAGCGATGCTGGAGATGAAAAAACGGGGTGCCGTCGCCTTTGACTACGGCAACAATATCCGTCAAGTCGCTTACGATGAAGGAGTGACAGACGCCTTCTCCTTCCCCGGCTTTGTTCCCGCTTATATTCGACCGCAATTTTGTGAGGGCAAAGGACCCTTCCGCTGGGTAGCCCTTTCCGGCGATCCGGCGGATATCCATAAAACCGACGAAGTGATCCTGCGAGAGTTTGCCGATAATACTCATCTGTGTCGCTGGATTCGGATGGCGCAGCAACAGGTGGCATTTCAAGGGTTACCGGCCCGAATCTGTTGGCTCGGTTACGGTGAACGGGCCCGCTTTGGTCGCATCATCAACGAGATGGTGGCACAAGGTGAGTTAAAAGCCCCCATTGTAATCGGACGGGATCATCTCGATTCCGGTTCCGTTGCATCTCCTAACCGGGAAACCGAAGGGATGAAAGACGGCAGCGACGCCGTCGCCGACTGGCCTATCTTAAATGCTTTGATCAACGCCGTTGGCGGCGCCAGCTGGGTCTCTGTTCATCATGGCGGCGGCGTCGGCATGGGTTATTCACTCCACGCCGGTATGGTAATCGTCGCCGATGGCTCTGTTGAGGCGGCACAGCGGCTGGAGCGCGTTTTAACCACCGATCCCGGTATGGGCGTAGTCAGGCATGCCGATGCCGGGTACGAATCCGCCATCCGCACCGCCCACGATCAAGGAATGGATTTGCCGATGCTACAATCCGACAAGGCCTAGCCATTATTTTTCCATAGAAAGGATACATCCCCATGACTCGTCCCATCTATATTCGCAACGCCGCAGAGTTGATCACGTTTGCCGGAAGTTCCCAATCTCCACTGACAGGAGCGGCTATGGGGGAACTACATCCGATCGCCAACGGGAGCATCTGGATTGAGAACGGTGTGATCCAAGCCGTTGATCGCGATGAAGTAATCTGCAACCAATACCGGAATCAATTAGGGGACGCCCTGATCATTGATGCAAGCGAAAAATTGGTAACCCCTGGATTGGTCGACCCCCATACACACCTCGTTTTTGCCGGCAGCCGTGAAGCGGAATTTGATATGCGGCTTAAAGGTCGATCCTACATGGATATCATGGAAGCTGGCGGCGGGATTCATGCCACCACCACCGCCACCCGTCAAGCATCCAAAGCGCAACTGATCGCAGAGAGCGCCCACCGCCTTGATCGCTTTTTGCTCCATGGCGTCACCACTGTCGAAGCCAAAAGCGGTTATGGCCTCAACCTGGAGCATGAACTGAAACAGCTGGAAGCGGCCCAGGAACTGAACGAAAAACACCCTGTCGACATCGTTTCTACCTTTATGGGTGCTCATGTCATCCCCGTCAATCGACGGGAGAACCCGGATCACTTTGTAGACGAAGTGATCAACGAAATGATCCCAGAAGTAGCCCGACGCGGGCTGGCTCAATTTAATGATGTCTTCTGTGAACGAGGCGTCTTTACCCCTGAGCAGTCCCGGCGTATCTTGGAAGCGGGTGTGGTGCACGGTTTACTGCCCAAAATCCATGCAGATGAGATTGAACCCTACGGCGGAGCAGAGTTAGCCGCCTCCCTTCAAGCCGTTTCCGCTGATCACCTGTTAAAAGCTTCTCATGCTGGAATTAAAGCGATGGCTACCGCTGGTGTGATTGCCGTACTCCTTCCAGGTACCGCTTTCTTTCTAATGACTGCCGCCGCCGACGGACGGCGTATGATTGACGCTGGTGTGCCGGTAGCCTTATCCACCGATTGTAACCCCGGCTCTTCGCCTACTGTCTCTCTTCCCTTCATTATGAACCTCGGCTGTTTGTGGATGGGAATGACTCCTGCCGAGGTGTTAGCCGCAACCACCATCAATGCCGCTCACGCCATTCGGTGTGCCGATCGGATCGGTAGCTTAGAAGTGGGCAAACAAGCGGATCTCGTCATTCATAATGTCAGCGATCATCGCGGATTGCAGTACCATTTCGGCAGCAATCACACCCATACCGTCGTCAAAAACGGGAAAATCGTAGTGGAGGCCGGTTCCCTCGTCTCCTCGTTGCCGCTTTAAGACCCGTAAAACAAAAGGAGGCACCACTATGTACCCCTACCCCATGATTCAACCACCCACTTTTCACTGGGATCGATCTTTTTCAGTTGAGGAGCCCAAGGTGCATCAATGGATCCAAACACTAGACCCTCATCATATCACCATCATCGATTGGGATTCCTGGGATGTCACGATATTGGGTGTTCCGTTATCCCGTTCTTCCATCAGCACTTCCGCCGCAAGTGAAAACCCGGACGCCATGCGAAGAGCGTGGCGTTCCTTTGTCCCGTATCACTTGGAAGAGGGAGTCGATCTGACCCCTCTTCGCGTGCTCGATCTGGGCGATGTGCGCCAACACGTGACCGATATCGCCCAATGCCATCGCAATATTCGCGACACAGTAGCAGCGATGCGCCGCTATCACCCGCACACGTTTCCACTGTTGCTGGGAGGAGACCACTCCATAACCGCTATGGCCCTCAAAGGATGGAAGGAGGCGCATCCGACACAGCGAGTAGGCATCCTACAATTAGATACCCACTTTGATCTGCGCCCCCTGGATGATAACGGCCCCAGCAACGGCACACCCATCCGCAACCTGATCGAAAACGGCACAATCCATGGCCATGATGTGGTGAACATTGGTCTACACGGTTTCTTCAACGCCCGTTCACTAAGGGAGTATGCCGATCAGGTTGGCTTAACATGGATCACCCTAAAACAAGCGCGCCAGCAGGGAGTAGCAGCATCCGTACAACAAGAGCTGGATGCTTTGGCACAACAAGTAGACACCATCCACTTCACTCTGGATATGGATGTATTGGATATCGCCTATGCCCCCGGTGTCCCCGCCGCCACACCGGGAGGCATGCGCACTGATGAGCTGTTTGACGCCTGCTTGATCGCCGGACGTCATCCCGCAGTGAGCAGCATGGACTTGGTCTGCCTCGACCCTCATCGCGATCTTGCCGGAGCCACCGTAAAAGCCGGAGTCCATGCCATGCTGTCATTTTTGACTGGATACGTACAACGGCAAAATTAATCTTCAATACATCAACGAGGGAGGACAATTGTCCTCCCTCAAGGCTATTAACAGAGCCAATCACCGAACAGTCGGGGTAGTTATCCATCTTCGTTCCATGCACTCCCAAGCACAAGTCTCACCTCGGTCGCTTTGCGTGGACAGAGTCGCTCACCGGATTAAAGTAAACTCCATTGCTGGACCATTTCCCACACGGATCTTGAAGCAGTTTCAGACGGCCGCAACTGAATATACAAAATCGCCGCAAAGACCAACCCTAACCCCAGTACCTGCCACCAAGCGGGTCGGAAAGCCAGCCACCATACTTCCAGCAGTGCTACTTGGATTAGGACTAGGTTGTTGAGCACACTACTTTCATACGCTTTCAACCAACGTTGGCTCCATGTCCATAAAAAATAGGCGATGGCTCCATTGACCACGCCCAGCCACAACACGATTCCCACCAATGGAAGTGTCAGGACTGGCAATCCTTCCACCCGCCATCCGATCACCATACCCAATGTGACGGCAGCAACCAAATAGCGCAATCCTGCCAGCCAAAACGGTCCAATCCCCTCAGCAAAAGCAAATTGATTCAAAATATACGACGACGCCCACAAAAACGTAACCCCTGCACCAACACCCACCGCCATCCACCGTCGCTTCACGCACTCACTCCCATTTCGGCTAAAAGTTTAACCTTTAATTATACGATGGGAGGTGGGAAAAGTAAAGATTTTTTATTTTGTGTGGGGCCGAAGAGATCGGGGAAAGTAAAAAAGTCTCCGTATAAAACCGCTGTTTCCAGGGTCGGATTTACTAACATCCTCTTACTAAACGAAATTTCCCAGATAGGGACTATCCTCTATGTCTCTCTCGTTTTAAAAACCGTATCCAAGAACGGCATAATCTCCCTTACAACAACTGCAGGTTGTTCTTCCGGAACATAATGACCGCAATTCGCGATTTCTCTCCCCGTGACCGTTGTTGCTACTTGATTCCATATATCAAGAACAGGCTGTTCCGCTAAATTACCATCCTTCCCCCATAGCAACAAGCAGGGCGTGTCCATTTTTCGATTCGCTTCTTTTTCCATTCGGTATCGAGGCAAATCAATCTCATGAGTTGCACGGTAATCGTTCAATGCCGCCTGGTAACTGCCCGGCTGCTTCCAAATGCGCACGTATTCATCCCAAGCTCCATCCGCTTTTAATCGTTCAAGCAAATGAGGGGCCCGTCTAAATAAAAACGAAAGATAACTCTCCTCCCGACCTGCAATCAGCTCTTCCGGCAACTCAGGTACAATTTGAAAAACCCAATGCCAATACTTTTTCGCCGCCTCAGAGGTAGATAGGTGGTCATATACATATTCCAACGGAAGAATATCGATCAAACCGAGACCGACAACATGATCGGGGTAATCCAACGCAAACCTTCTTGCCACCCTTGCACCGCGGTCATGCCCCACCAACGCCACTTTTGCCAATTGTAAATGCTTCATCAATACATAGATATCTCTAGCCATATTGGCTTTATCATAACCTGCCATTCCCTCTGGCTTATCGGAATCTCCATACCCTCTCAAATCGACGGCTATCACATGATAGCGCTTTAACAAGTCGAAAATAACATAGCGCCATATCACCCAGCTTTGCGGAAATCCATGTAATAGGATGACGGTCTCTGTATGGTGTTCCCCACCCTCGACAAAGTGTAATTGAATATTATTTACCTTCGCATGACAATGCTTAAGTCCACATGCTCGAAAATCCTTCCAAGCATCCATCCTATTCCCCCCTCACTAGCCTTACTACTTGATTGTAAGCTCTTACCGGGCTCGGGATGGCGATTATCCCAAAGTCGCTGGCGCTACAACAGATCGCTGAGGAAAATTGGTGATGCACCCTTTACCAGCAACAAACCAAACGGTTGATTTTTTCTTTATTCATCGCAAAGATGTCTATCTTGACCAAGCGTATCAAGCATTTCTACGTTTGTTACAGGAACAATATGGAGAAGAAAAGATACCGGAATAGCGAGGGGGGATTTCCCCTCCCGTGTTTGAGTTTTTTATCCCCTCGCAGATACGAGAGGGTTTCATGATTGTTCAGACAAATGCTTTCCGTCTGTATCACTACGCACTCGCTGGCCTTCGATACGCCACCTTCCCGCGGCATATCGTAAGAACAATCTCACCATTCGCTCCCCATACTGCCAGGTCCGCATCCTTTCCTACGGCGATACTTCCCTTGCGGTCGCTGATCCCCAGTTCCCGCGCGGCATTCAAAGCCGTCATCCGGGCGATCTCATCCCAGCTGCAAGCCGCCACCCGCTGCATCCGCAGCGCTCCTTCGTGCATGGGTAAGATGCTTCCAGCCAGTGTTCCGTCTGACAGGCGTGCTTCTCTTCCCCCCACTGTCACCCTTTGTCCTCCTAAGTCATATGTACCGTCATGCAGACATTTGGCCCGCATCGCATCCGTAATCAACACCAGGCGCTCCGGCCCAACCTGCTTATAAGTGAGGAGGAGCGAATCCTCGCTGGAATGGATGCCGTCGGGGATGATTTCTACACCCAACTCCTCCCGCAACCAAGCCGCCCCCACGACACCGGGATCACGGTGATGAAAACCGCGCATGCCGTTAAACAGATGGGTGATATGAGAAGCTCCTGCTTCAATCGCCTCTACTACCTGGACATAAGAAGCATCCGAATGACCGATGGAGGCAATCACTCCGGTACCTCTCAAATGAGCAATCAGCTCCATCCCTCCCGGCTCCTCCGGTGCCAGCGTTACCAGACGGATATGATTACCACTCAGCGCTTGCCATCGCCGAAACAACTCCACATCAGGAGGGTGGATGTGCTCCAACGGTTGAGCCCCTGCCCGTTTTGCCGATATAAAGGGTCCTTCCAAATGAATACCCAGACATTCCGCCCCACCGGAAACCACACCAGCCTCCATCCATGCCCCCGCTACCTGCAATGCCTGTTCGATTGCCGCTGGCGCCTGTGTCATCGTCGTAGCCAAAAAGGCTGTCGAACCTTCCCGCGGCAAAGCACGGGCAATCCGTTCCAGCGATTCCTCGGAAGCATCCATGGTATCGGCTCCATCTGCCCCATGAATATGTACATCGATCATACCGGGCAAGATCCAGCATCCCGGTGGGAGTGTAATCGTCTCATCTCCGTCTTTTTGCACCCCTTCCTCCCATTTACCGAAGGAAACGATTTTCCCCGCCTCAATCTGGATATAACCTTTTTCGATGGAACCCGCTTCCGTCACCACGGTTCCACCGATGATTGTTAGTCGATCCTCACTCATCATTCCTCACCACCCTTTTAATTTCCCCCGTTACACTCTCCATATGTTGTAGTTTACCAAACTGTAGATGCTTTTCCTCCAAAAAATACACCCCCAAGAAATTGGAGGTGTATGCCATCTTATAGGATTGAGATCCGTTACCGTTGTATAAACATCTGCGTCCAGTAGTGACCATAGCTACCACCCTTGGCATATCCCACTCCAATCGTATCCAGATCGGGGTTTAAGATATTTGCACGGTGACCGTCACTGTTCATCCAACCATCAACCACTTGTTTCGCCGATGTTTGACCGGCGGCGATGTTTTCAGCGGCGGATCGATAAGAAATCCCATATGCTTTCATCATGTCAAAGGGTGAACCATAACGGGGAGAATCATGGGAAAAATAATGATTGTCAATCATATCCTGCGATTTATCTCGAGCCACTTTGGAAAGCTTCGCATCCGCTTGCAGCGGTTTCAGCCCCCGTTGCTCCCGTTCTTGGTTGACCAGCTTCACCACTTCCACCTCAATCGGTTGAATGTCGGACACCTTCGATTCAACAGAGGATCCGCTCTCATTCTCCGACGGAGTAGCGGCTTTTTCACTGCCGGAAGCAGGTTTTGATTGAGAATTTCCTTCGGCGGAGGGTTGTTGTTTCGGTTTCGCTGGCTTTTCTTTTGCAGGAGATTCCTCTGGCTTCGCCGTCTGGTTTGTCTCTGCTTGCGCCAACTCCTTCAATAAAGAGGCCCATTGGCTATCCTCAATCTGAATCCACTGGGTTTGAATGTCAAATAGTGATTGGGAGAGCCAGCTCTCAATCCCGCCCTGCTCCTTCTGTGTTGCCGCTTCTGTTTGACTGGAAAAACCGAGCGTCAAAAGCCCGATTAAGGCAATAGCTGTTACAGCTTTTTTCCAATATAATTTCATCTCTTCACTCCTCTCCGTAATCAATCCCCTATAATCGTCAACGAATCGGATACAGAGAAGGTTTCTACCAATGTTATCCTGATCGATACAAGTACACGATGATGTCAGCGATGTCTGTTATCGTTTTCCTGCTTCCTTTCGGTAACAAAGCGATGCTTCTCCGTCCGTTCAAGCTGGACCATTTTTGAATCATGAATTGTAATCAGCAAAGAGCCGTACTCCAATCCTTTTAACGCTTCCAATATGCGATAAACCTTGGGATCATGAGTGGGGTTGTCCATACTAGAGTACCTCCCTCTTTACTGATTTCCATGAGATAGCGTTCCAATCTGACGCTTCCACCGGTTCAAAAAAAGCAGCCAACTGCTTAAACGCCACATCGCTATCGGTTCCGTCAATGATCAGCAGGAACGATTCCCTTTTCTCCCTTTGATGAAAAAATGGAATCAGCCCTAACACACCTTTCCCGTTGGTGGAGTAGTTGTCATCCGTCAACATCACATCACTCTGATACAAGCGGGCCACTTGTACAAAATCGATAATTTGTCGTAGAGCAAAACCTTCAGTCACTTGCACCCTGCCCATCCGTTTCATGATTGACCCTCCCGATATTTAATCTGTTGAGGCAAAAGGGAAAATAAAAGCCCTCTATCCATCCCCTTGGATGAAAGAGGGCCTCCGTTGGTTCGGTCAGCCGAAAGTCGGATGTTCAAAAGGTGCCGGACATCGCCTTGATTGATGCCAAATAGATCCCATTTTCCAACACCCATAAAATTAAGTGGAATAGTAGGTTTTGTGCCTACCATTTTAAGATAAATCAAGGCTATTGTCAAGAGAAAACCGAAAGGGCGGTTAATCGATTACAACCGGTTTGGAAGCCTGGAGTGAAGTTGAATTCCCATTTTTAATGGATTCTACATATAATGGGGAACACACATATCCTCCCTGTCCACGACTAAAACTAGAACGATGAAAATCGACTACGGTAAACATTCGCTGTAACCAACGATCCTTGCCGTCATAGCGAGGTGTAAACGTGGTTCGCGCATGAGCGACCAGGCGGTTATCCATAATCAGTAAATCGCCGGGATTGAGTTGAAAACCGATCCCCACATGCAATAATGCATTTCGCAATGTATCCAACGCCCATTTCGCTTCTCGGTTGACTGCCTCCATGGAGCTAAAGTGAACACACATCTGCGGCTCAAGCAGACTGCCGCTCAAGACTGGTAAAACAACGCTGTAATCCTCCCCCGTGATATTGAAGGAAGAAGAGGGGGATAAGCGATAAAGCGGCTGCCGCAATAGAGTAAGAGCGGTACTGGGAATGGTGTGCAACACTTCCCGAACGGATGCGGTCAGAGTCTGCGCAACTCTATCATGGTCAGCGCGCAAACCGATTAGAGACAGGTAATCCGGTTGATAGGGATGAAAACCATCCTCTGTATGATAATTGAGATGGTTAGAGCTAGTATTTTCTTGCCTTTTTTCCTGTCCTTTTACCGGACAGACATTTTGAATCAACAAACCCGCTTTTTCATCCTCATAAGCGATCGGTTCGCCCAAGAACAGCAAAAACTGCAATAAACAATATTCACTGACAAAAGTGGATTTATCCGCAGGAAAGCCACCATCGGCCGGTGTTGCGGGCAATTCGGCATCTGTAGGCAGGTTGCGGAACATGATCACTCCGTAACGGTTCGGTTCGCGGCGGAAACGGACCAGATGCTCGACTAAACGTGATGGAAGTTGTTGTGCCGCCACTTGAATTTGGGTTAACGTTTCATTCTCCATTCGCCGAACATCGAGTGCAGGGAGCGATTCAATGATGCGAGCCACTGCTTCCTTTTCTTCTTCTGTCAACGAGACAATGTAATTTTGCAGCCCTGACACTTCTTCCGCTTTTCGATACAAAATCTGATCAGCCACAACGATAAACCTCCTCTAGATTAAAACTGTTCAACGGTAACCCCGATAAATCACACGCTTATTTTTGATAATGCGACGATACATCGTCTTATCGCGCAACAGACGGAATGTACTACAAGCGGGACTGGTGTTCACTTCCAAAATCCATAACTTCCCCTTCTGGTCTACTGCAATATCGACCCCCAATTCCCGTATCCCGGGAAAGCGAGCATCCAACACCCGTGATGAAACATGAGAGAGAGTCAATCTTTTGCATCATTTTAGCGGCTTTTTCACCGCGATAAAGCTGATGCAATACCTGAGGGACGGGTGCGGGTTTAGCCCCTTGATGATAATTGGTTAAAAACCGTCCCCGTGAAGCCACACGAACTACTTTCCCTGAAACGACCCAACGATTTTTCGGCTTCTGCATAAAGACGCGAATATCGAAAGCGCGTCCGTTTACACGGGATAATGAGACCCCCTGTTGGATTAAATATCTGTGAGAGGGATTGGTAATTTCGCAAAGCATCGGTGTCAATGCCTTCGGATGAACGACACTTCGGTTTCTTCCCCACTCTACTTTCATCTTTGATTCCGACAAGCGCCGAACACGAATAATTCCATGTCCGCCGCTACCCTTATCCGGTTTTATAAATAGAGTAGAGTATCGCTTGAGCATGCTTCGCAGCTCAGATTCCCGGAGCTGTCTCGTTTGCGGTAGATGTCGGTTCAACCGGGAGTCCCGGCTCATTACTCCATACTTCAACAGCTTTCCTTTCACTCTTCGAACTGGCATGATTTATCATCCATTCTATTTTTGAAGTTATGTCTCATCGTATGTTTGTAGAGTAGAAATTGATTGATGGAAAAACCTAATTTCAAAATAGAAAAGAAGATTAAATAACGTATTTTTTGGGTTCGGCCTGTGGACATCTACACTTCCAGACTCGATTGATTCTCGATATGATACATCGAACCGACTTCATAAATCGCACGGGACGGTGTTCTTACCATGAGTATCATCAGCAAAATGGGAAACGTAAAACTGCTCAAGAAAAAACCACATACATCCGCATCGATTCCCGTCACTCGCTTTTTATCCTTTTCATCCCTTCGCGCAATGCTTCTCCGTTTTCCCTCTGTCTATCTCAAACCGAACGATTGTTGCCACGGGAAGGGAATTATCCGGGTGGACCGCCTACCCAAAGGTCGATTCAAGATGCGGATCCGTGATACAAAAAGAACATCCCACCGTGCCAATCTGTCCAAGGTCTGGTCCCTGTTTCAACGTGTCCGTATGAACCGCTATTATGTCGTCCAACAAGGCATTGAAAGTGTGACAAAAAAAGGGGTTCCTTTTGATATTCGCGCCCATGTCTTGCGTGTGGACGGAGAGTGGAAAGTGGCGGGACTGGTCGGCAGAGTTGCACGTTCCAAAAGTATTGTCACCAATCGGCACAGCGGTGGAAAACCGCGTTTTATCGATCACTTACTCACCAAAGATCTCGGGTACTCACCGGAAGAAAAGGAAAAAGTGATTCAGACAATGGAGAATCTGGCGAAACAATCCGCCGAAACCATCAGCCGAGCCTATCCCCGTTGGTATGAATTAGGAGTCGATCTAGGAATCGATCGTCAGCGCCATGTTTGGATCTATGAAGTAAACATTACCCCCGGTTTTACTTCTTTCTCCCAAGTGGACCCAGAAGCGCGACAACGTATCTTGTCCTGGCGTAAAAAAGCCAAATGAGCGTAAAAAAGAAAAAACCCAGAATCTCCAAAAAGGGATACTGGGTTTTCGCTTATTTTGGGAGTCTGTTAAATCGCCGGTTCCGCCACCATCACAAGGGAATCAGGCGAGGAAAGCGCTGCATCCTGTTTTAAAATTCGCGCTTGAGGTGAATCACTGGGAACAAAGACAAGTTCATAGCGTACACGATACAACCCGCTACCGGAATCCTGCTCCAACGGAATCGCATGAAACACCAACTCGTAACGATTTTGGGGTACTTCATACTGAAGCTCAGTGGACAACACACTAGCCACACTGATTGTTTCGTCCCAAGCGGTAAAAGGTACGATAATGGAACGAATCGCATCATCATTTTCCACCACTCGCTCAGCTATGCGCACCCATATTTCACAAGTGGAATCGGACAAGGCTCCAAAGGAGACAGAGCCGTCCATCCAAGCAAATCCCTGCCTGACATGATCCTCCGTCCAATCGGGGTAAGGCGTCTTTATCTCCGAATTAAACACGGCCAATTGTGAATATGAAATGGTGATTTCCTGTATACTCCAATCTCGATTCAAACTAGTCACCCCTTTGATCCGGACAGATCCTTCATCCGCTTTACCCCCATCGTAGCCAACAAGCACAGGGAAAATCAAGAGTGGGTTGAGCATCTTTCGGTTACGGACGTTCTACAAAAGTGCCTCTGTCAATTAACATTCGATGTTGTTTTTGCGCATCCTGCAATTCTCCCCAGATCTCATCAATCGCCTGGAGATGTCCCGCCTCCTGAGCCCGACGCAACTGACGGCGTAGGGGCGCTACCACCCGGCTTTCATACAAATCGCTCTCCTTGATTCTCTTTTTTTGTCGAACTGGTTTTTGGACCTGTCGCTCACTTGTTTTCCGTTTCTTTTTTTTCGCCACCCACCCTCACCCCTCAGGTAAAGTTGATGTATGTTATGCGACAGAGCCCATCACCGACACTTCCCGGTTGTCATGGAACAGGATATTCTACATCATCCGCAGAAAAAATAGGATAGGAAAACGCATCCCAACCAATGATACGTACTATTTCCATATTACGTTTGATAAGATAGAATAAGTGAAACACTTGGTGAAGAAAGGCTGAGGTTTATGAAAAAATTGGAGATTCATGAGCTGGGTGAAGTGATCCGAAAGGTACGAAAAGATCGCGGGTTGCGATTGGAGGATTTGGCTGACGACAATATCTCTCCTGCAACGATCAGCAACATTGAACGGGGTATGCCCCATGTCAGCAAAGATAAAGCATATTATCTTTTAAAAAAACTAGAGATTGATGCTGACCAATTACCTAATCTGATGATGGACGAGCAAGAACAGTTAAAAGAGTTGTCTATCCAGTTACGTCTGGCACAATCACGATTGGAATTTGGAGAAGCGAATGAGGCACTCCATCTGTTAAATAGGCTGGAGTTGGAGGATCGGCATCCATTTTCAGCGGAAATTCAATATCTCAGGGGATGTTGTTATGTAAAGCGGGGTAATATGAAACGAGCGGAACGCGCCTTTCAAAAAGGTCTCCATTTGGCCCAATATGCCTCCGCGGAAAGCAATATTGAAGCCCGCTGTCACCTTGAGTTGGGTCTGTGCGCATTTGGGAGCAATGAGCTAGAACACGCCCTGCGCCACATGGATAGCGGTATTCGCTCCTACCACCCGGTCGCCCCCCCTCAACCGGTATGGTATCAGTTACATTGCAATCGAGCCGTTTGTCTGGAACAGCTGGGCCGATTGACGGAAAGTATGCAAGTCGTAAGTGAACACTGGAATTCCCTCACAGATGCTGATGAGGTCCAAATGATCCTTACCTTTTATCGGCTTCGCTCTGAGCTTTCCCGTCGGCTCAAGATGTGGGATGAAGCGTTGCAATTCGCCTATGAGGGAGAAGCGATTGCACGCCGAAACCATAATCTTTCCTCTATGTTTACCTTTTGGACCGTCATTGGCACAGTACACATGGACCGACAAGAGTGGGATAAAGCGGAGGAAAGTTTTAAAACCGCCCTTCTATGTGAACAAAAACCATTACCTACAGAGGATAAACCCAGCTATGCCCATACCTACGCTCTTCTCAGTGTGCTATTGATGCAACAGGACCAGTCAAAAGAAGCATACACCATGATCGAAAAAGCGATTCAATACGGGGAAGAGGATCACGACGCGCTTCACTTGATCCAGGCGTTGATCATTCAAGGTCATTTTTATCAATCCCACGATAAGCGTGACCAAGCCATTCAGAGCTATCGACAGGCGCTATCCCTGTCACAAAAGCATGGGTATAAAAAACAGATTTATCGTACCCTTCACCTGCTCGCGCAATGCTGGGACGGTAGGGACGAGCGGGAATTCCAAAACTGCATGCGTGAAATCTATCGCATTCAAAAAGAGATCCAGCCTGCGGAAGAATGGTTTAGCGATCCACTCACTCCTGAGAAGACGATAGGTAACTAAACCCCACGCAAAAAAGCCGGCCGATTGGCCGACTTTTTTATCCATATCTTTATGGCAAGCGAGTAGTTCCCATCAGATAGCGGTCACATTCGCGAGCGGCTTCTCGTCCTTCATGGATCGCCCATACGATCAAGCTTTGACCGCGACGAACATCACCGGCGGCAAACACACCCTCCAGGTTGGTGGTGTATTGGCCGTATTCCGCTTTCACTTTCCGTCTTTTATGCTCAAGATCGGATCCGACCAAGATCGAATCTTCCGCTCCCTCAAATCCGATGGCGAGCAAAACGAGTTGGGTGGGCCACACTTTTTCCGATCCAGGAATATCGCGGAAGGTGTATCCTCCGTTTTCAGCGGGAATCTTTTCCGCTTCCACGGTATGCAGTTCCTTGACATGGCCGTTTTCGTCTCCGACAATCCGCTTGGTGATAATAGAATACTGGCGCGGATCGCGTCCAAATTGCGCCGTTGCTTCTTCATAGGCGTAATCCAGCGTAAAGACAAAGGGATACTCCGGCCAGGGATTGTCTTCGCTTCGCTCATCCGGCTGACGGGGATGGCGGCCGAATTGGACGACACTGTTGCAACGCTGCCGCAGAGCGGTAGCAACACAGTCCGCACCGGTATCTCCACCGCCGATGACGATGACATCCTTACCTGTGGCGTTAATATTAGCCTCATAGTTGGCATCCAACAACGCCTTCGTCGATTGGGTTAGATACGGCATTGCCAGATGAATTCCATCTAGCTTCCGTCCTTCAATCGGCAATTCCCGGTGTTTTTGTGCACCCGTACATACGATGACCGCATCGTAATCGTTCTGCAATTGCTCCATCGTAATATCGTTGCCGATTTCCGTATTGGTGACAAAAGCGATGCCCTCTTCCCGCAAGAGATTGACACGGCGATCGACCAAGCTTTTTTCCAGCTTCATATTGGGAATGCCATACATCAGCAGGCCGCCGATACGATCATCCCGTTCATAGACTGATACAGTATGGCCAGCACGGTTTAATTGGTCTGCCGCCGCCAAGCCTGCAGGGCCTGAACCGATGATGGCGACCCGTTTTCCCGTACGGGTCTGCGGCGGTTCTGGAACAATCCAACCCTCGGCAAAGCCCCGGTCAATAATCTCCCGCTCGATACTTTTAATGGCTACTGCGGGATCATTGATGGCAACCGTACAAGCCCCCTCACAGGGAGCCGGGCAGACACGCCCGGTAAATTCAGGGAAGTTGTTGGTGTGTAACAATCGCTCCAACGCTTCCTTCCAGCGCCCCCGGTAAACAAGATCATTCCATTCCGGAATCAGATTGTACAGCGGACAACCGGAATCTTTTCCATCGATCAGAATTCCCGTGTGGCAGAAGGGAGTGCCACAATCCATACAGCGTGCCCCTTGTTTTCTCAGTTCTGCTTCCGCCATCGGCAATTGGTACTCATTCCAATCCCCGATCCGCGTCCGCGGGTCCCGCTCCTCTGCCGTTTTTCGGTCATATTCCATAAATCCCGTCGTTTTCCCCATTCGCCACTCCCCTCCTTCACGTTAGTACCGGTTGTCGGGACGGGGGTGCGGCATCGCCTTTGGTCTTTTGTTCAAAAGCCGTAGCGATCGCTTCCTCCCGCTCCATCCCGCTTTGAATCAATCGCTCGATCAGATCCAGCATCTGTTTGTAATCCCGTGGGATCACCTTGACCAGATGGCGTACCGACGACTCCCAGTTGGATAGGACACGCTGTCCCTGTGAGCTACCGGTATGAACCACATGCCGGTGGACTAGCTCTCGGACCGACTCCGCTTCTTCCAGATCGCGAATGCCTTCCAACCACACGAGCTCCCGGTTGCAGCGATCGGCAAAGGCATCAAAATCGTTTGCCAATACATAGGCGACTCCGCCCGACATTCCAGCAGCAAAGTTTTTCCCGACGGGACCGAGAATGACCACGCGTCCTCCCGTCATATACTCACAGCCGTGATCGCCTACACCCTCGACAACAGCTTGAACCCCACTGTTACGTACACAAAACCGTTCTCCCGCCATCCCTTGGATATACGCTTCCCCGGCGGATGCGCCATAAAAGGCCACATTACCGATTACCACGTTTTCTTCCGGTACAAAAGTAGAGACGCGCGGCGGACGGCAATCTTGCCGCCGGAAAGCCCTTTGCCCACATAATCGTTGGCATCCCCTTCCAATGTTAAGGAGACCCCTTTGGGCAGGAATGCACCAAAGCTTTGTCCTGCTGATCCTTTGAAGTTCAGGCGAATCGTATCCTCCGGCAGTCCTTCCGCTCCAAAGCGTTTGGTCACCTCACTGCCGAGAAGGGTTCCGGTCACACGGTCGGTGCTCTGAATCGACAGGGTCGCTTCAACCCGCTCTTTCTTTTCCAGTGCCGGCAGGCACAATGGGACTAAGCGGCTACGATCCAACGCCTCATCCAGATGATGATCCTGTTCTTTTTTACCGTAGTCTCCTACTTCCAGAGGCATATTGGGTTGATAGAGTAGCGGTGCCAAGTCGAGGTATTTCGCTTTCCAGTGAGATTTTACACGTTCGTGCGCCTGTAAGACATCGCTACGTCCAATCATTTCATCCATGGTGCGGAATCCGAGTTGAGCCATGATCTCCCGTACTTCCTGGGCGACAAACTGCATAAAGTTCACCACATGGTCCGGATTGCCCTTAAATTTATTGCGCAACTCCGGGTTTTGCGTGGCAACGCCCACCGGGCAGGTATCCAAGTGGCAAGCCCGCATCATGATACAGCCCAGTACCACCAGCGGCGCTGTTGAAAATCCGTACTCCTCGGCCCCGAGGAGTGCAGCCACCACCACATCCCGTCCAGTCATCATCTTCCCGTCCGTCTCCAGGGTGACCCGATCGCGTAACCGGTTTAAGAGCAAGGTTTGGTGGGCCTCCGATAAACCCAGCTCCCACGGCAAGCCCGCATGTTTGATACTGGTGCGGGGTGAGGCTCCGGTTCCCCCTTCGTAACCGCTGATGACGATTACATCGGCCAGTCCTTTGGCTACACCGGCGGCGATAGTGCCTACACCTGGTTTGGATACTAGCTTCACACTGATTTTGGCAGCTGGGTTGGCGTTTTTTAAATCATGGATCAGCTGCGCCAAATCTTCAATCGAGTAAATATCGTGATGGGGTGGTGGGGAAATTAGTCCCACCCCCGGCGTTGACCCCCGTACTTCCGCAATCCAGGGATACACTTTATTCCCCGGCAATTGGCCGCCTTCACCCGGCTTTGCTCCCTGCGCCATTTTTATCTGAATTTCATTGGCATGGGTCAAGTAGTGGCTAGATACTCCAAATCGACCCGATGCCACCTGTTTGATGGAACTGCGGCGCCAATCTCCGTTTTTATCACGGGTGAAACGGTCGGGAAACTCTCCCCCTTCCCCGCTGTTGCTCTTCCCACCGATACGGTTCATGGCGATCGCCAGCGCTTCATGTGCCTCCCCGCTCAACGCACCATACGACATCGCACCGGTTTTAAAGCGACGAAAGATGGATTCCACCGGCTCTACCTCAGCCAGTGGGACGGGATCTCGTCCGCTGTCAAAGTCGAGCAATCCCCGCAAAAAGGCCAAGTTTTCCTCATCCACCATGTGGGAATAGCGGCGAAAAGTTTCATAATCCCCTTTGCGGCATGCCTGTTGCAACGTGTGAATGGTGACAGGAGCAAAGGCATGATATTCCCCGTTACGTCGCCATTGGAAATCGCTGCCCGGCTCCAAACCGTAATCGCGGTGCTCCCGTCCGTGATAAGCCGCTTGATGGCGCATCAGCATCTCTTGCGCAATCACATCCACACCGATTCCGCCAATTTGCGAGCTGGTCCGGGTAAAATAACGATCGATTACATCCTGGGCAATGCCGATCGCCTCAAAAATTTGCGCACCACGGTAACTTTGAATGGTGGCGATCCCCACCTTGGACATCACTTTCACAATCCCATCGGTCGCCGAGCGCAGATATTCTTTTTCCGCCTGAGCTTCCGTAAAGTCGGCAATGGCGCCTTCCCGCACCATTTTGCGCAAGGAAGCCAACGCCAGATACGGATTGATCGCATCGGCTCCATACCCCAACAGCATCGCCAGTTGATGCACATCTCGTGCTTCCCCTGTCTCCACAATCAGACTGACACGAGTACGGGTGCCGTTTCGCACCAGATGGTGATGCAACCCGCTTACCGCCAACAATGTCGGAATCGGCGCCTGAGCGGCATTCACCCCCTGATCGGATAAAAACAGAAGTGTGCAACCGTCTTCAATCGCTTGATCCGCTTTAGCAAACAAGTCCGTCAACGCCGCTTCCATCGCTTTTGCTCCCTGTTGGGCGTCAAACAGAATGCTTAATGTGCGGGAACGAAATTCCGGATGGGGATTGCTACGCAATTTGGCGCAATCGGTATCGGAAATGATCGGCGTGCGCAACCGAATGCGACGGCAGTGTTCCGGCTGCGGGTCCAGCAGATTACCTTCTGCCCCCAGATTGGTCAAGGTGGAGGTGACACACGCTTCCCGGATCGCATCGATCGGCGGGTTGGTCACCTGCGCAAAGGACTGTTTAAAGTAGTTGTACAACAGTTGGGGACGATCAGACAATATCGCCAACGGCGTATCGTTTCCCATCGAACCGATCGGATCTTTCCCTTCCGTCACCATCGGAGCCAAGTTTTTCGTCAGCTCCTCATAGGTGTAACCATACGCTTGCTGCAACTGCAGCAACTCATCATCATCCCACTCCGCTTGCCTCTTTTGCTCTGGCAGCTTTTCCACCGGTAACAGGTGGGTAACCAACCACTGGCGGTAGGGATGCTCCCGCGCAATCCGCTCTTTCAGCTCGTTATCATCAACGATGCGACCATCCACCAGATCGGCCAACAACATCCGCCCCGGCTCCAAGCGTCCTTTGCGAGCGATTCGATCCTCCGCTACATCGACCACACCTACTTCCGAGGAGAAGATTAAGGTGCCGTCCGTCGTCTCATAGTAGCGGGCCGGTCGCAACCCATTTCGATCCAACACTGCCCCGATTTGGCGGCCATCGGAAAAGGCGATCGCCGTCGGACCGTCCCACGGTTCCATCAGACAGCTGTGGTATTCATAAAACGCTTTCCGCAACGGATTGGCCATATGCACATTTTGATCCCACGGCTCCGGAATCATCATCATCGCCACATGGGGTAACGAACGCCCGGACAATGCCAAAAACTCAAAACAGTTGTCCAGGATCGAGGAATCGCTTCCCTCCAAGTTCATCACAGGCAACACATGCTTTAAGTCATCGCCGAAGGCGTCCGTGGCAAACATTTTCTCCCGAGCCAACATCCAGTTGACATTTCCGCGTAAGGTGTTGATTTCCCCGTTATGCAAGAGGTAACGGTTGGGATGGGCTCGTTCCCAGCTGGGAAATGTATTGGTGCTAAAGCGATTGTGCACCATGGAAAAAAGAGAGGTAAACGACGGATTTTTAAGATCCAGGTAAAAGGCATCCACTTGGTGTGGGGTTAACAACCCCTTATATACGATGGTACGGCTGGAGAGGCTGACCACATAAACGTCATCGCTCACCACTTTTTCAAACCGTTTTCGAATGAGATACAATCTTCGTTCAAAGGCGAGCGAGCTCTCCCACTCCCCTTCCGCGCCGATAAATACCTGGCGGATAAACGGTTGACTGTCACGGGCGGTTTTCCCAATCGCTTCAGGATCAACGGGGACATCGCGCCAACCCAACAACCGTTTGTTCTCTTCAGCGACAATCGCCTCCAACTGCTGTTCAACCTGCTTACGACGTTCCGAATCCTGGGGCAAAAAGAGCATGCCTACCCCATAACGGCCCAATTCCGGCAAGTTAATGCCTGCCTTCCCACACTCTTTCTGAAAATAATCATGGGGAAGTTGCAGCATAATACCGGCCCCATCGCCGGTTTCCGGATCCTGTTGTCCTCCGCGGTGCACCATTCGGCGCAAGATTTCCAATCCTTGCTTCACAATGGTATGGGATGGATTGTTGCGAAGATTGGCGACAAAACCGATTCCACAGGCATCGTGTTCAAATCCCGGATCGTAAAGCCCTTGTTTTTGTGGAAACTCGTGACGGGCCATAGCACTCACCTCTCATCAATTAGAAATTCCAATAAGAATCCCTTTTCCATGTCACGAAGTTAGTGGTTCTAATTGTAATTGCGGTAATCAATAGTAACAATATATAATTAAGATATAAACGATCTCAATATGAGATGGATAGGGAGGGAAGCGCGATGGAATGGAGGCAAATTCAGTATTTTATCGAAGTGGCTCGCCGCGAACATGTAACCGAAGCCTCCCACGCTCTACATGTGGCCCAATCCGCAGTAAGCCGCCAGATTGCCAACTTAGAAACAGAGTTGGGTGTCCGCCTGTTTGTGCGGGAAGGGCGCAATGTCCGCCTCACCCCTCTCGGACGCATCTTTTTGGAACATGCGGAAGCGGCGATGCGGGAAATCGAGAAAGCAAAGCAGGAGATTAATGAGTTTTTGGACCCTGAACGCGGAACCATCCGACTCGGTTTTCCCAGCAGCCTCGCTTCCCATATTTTGCCGACGGTAATCTCCTCCTTTCGCGCCCGCTATCCCCACATCGGGTTTCAACTACGACAAGGCGCCTTTCACCATTTAATCGATAGTGTGGTCAAAGGCGAGGTGGAATTGGCTTTTATCGCGCCCGTACCGACAGACAAGGGCGAATACCAAGGGCACATCTTTTTCTCGGAAAAACTAGTCGCCCTTCTCCCCACCAATCACGAATTGGCCGACCAACCCGCCTTACGCCTCGATCAGTTGCAGCATCAATCTTTTGTCCTGTTCCCTTCCGGATTTGTTCTCAATCGCTTGGTCGTCAACGCTTGCAAACAAATGGGTTTTGAACCGAAGGTTTCGTTTGAGGGCGAGGATATTGACGCAATCAAAGGTCTGGTTGCCGCCGGATTGGGAGTTACCCTTCTACCGGAAATCACCTTAATGGATCGCGTACCCCGGGGTACGGTCAAAATTGCCGTCAGCGAACCGGAACTAAACCGCACCGTCGGTGTCATCATTCCCACCAACCGAGATTTGCCCCCCTCAGAAAAACTGTTTTACGAATTCCTACAGGAATTCTTCACCAACTTAAATCAATTCCGAGACTAGCGATGTTGAATGTCATATTTATTCACATTCATTTTAGAGAAAGGTACCGTTGTTAACCCTTCACTTGATGACAAAACCCTTTGAAACGCCCATACTCACCCTTAAAACATTCCGTGGTGATTGAGTTTCTTCCTATTATATAGGGCGATTTTCGACGATAACTGATCATCATCTTTATGTCAATTTTATTTACATTCAATTTATCGTTCCATCAAAGCCACCCGAACTCCCAACCACAAATAGATCACCGCTTTTATACGCTCAATCGGTTTGGCCCAGGCTGGATTGCGAAACAAGATTTTGCCCAAGGATTGTGCCACCCGAGCCACGGTTAGAAAGACGACTAAGGCCTGCACCAGGAACAACAATCCCAAAAACGTCATCTGCACCGCCACTGGCGCTCCTGTCGAGGTTATAAATTGCGGCAGAAAGGCGAGAAAAAAGAGTGATACCTTGGGGTTGAGCAGGTTCATCCACACACCGCGACGGTATAGCGCAAAGAAACTGGATTGAATTGGGGTCGTCGTCTCTCCAAATGAAGCATAGCGACTCCCCTTCCATGCCTGCCATGCTAACCATAACAGATAAATGGCACCGGCAACTTTTAATAGCTGAAACGCGACGGCGGACTGATGTAAAATTGCTGACACTCCCAACGCCGCCGCAGTGGTATGGACCAGCAATCCCGTACATAAACCCAAGGCAACCGCCATTCCATCCCGGTGGTTACGAGCGATACTCTGTGTGATTACAAATAAGATATCGGGTCCCGGTGTCAATGTAAGCAAAACTGACAGTCCAATAAATGAAAGAAGCACTGACAGATCCACACTAATTCCTTCTTTCGCACAAAGTTGAAGAATAAATACTTTCCATATCGTCGACCCTGTGAAGGGTGATGATTATGAAACCATTAAAACAATGGATGTGGTTGATCAAAGGAGAACGGATTGCCTTTTATACACGGCTCGCCCCTGTTCGCTTTCAACCAGATACCGTTCACTTCGATCATCGCATAACACGGGTTGTACCGTATAACGCCGTTTGGGCGGTTTGGGGAAAGCCTTTGCTTCATTCTAAGCGACGGAAGGGTGCACACGATGAAGAGAAAAAGAGTGCCTTCTAAATCAATTGATAACAACGTAATTGTAATGGCTGACTTAAAACGGATGATCATCTGGATCGTCATCGCCGTAGCAGTCACAGCTTGTGGGGCTCTCTTGACACATCCACTAATCCTAAAATGATTTGACCTCGGCCGAGTGTTAATAGATAACTTGGGCTTAGAACGGGTTGTTTGCCAGGGATCCAACTTTTCCCCTTATCACTAACTCAAACCAATGATAATCCCCCTATAATTCCATCCCCGACTACATTTTTCTCCCCCACATCACTGTTTCACTCTAAACCAGTACTGGTACGCGGTTTGAAACCCTAATTTCATATAGAGTTTGATCGCCGCTTCATTATTCTGGACCACCTGCAGATAAGCCCGATTTGCTCCATTTTCTTTTCCCCATTTTAGCAAATGTAATAATAATTGCTCTCCAACCCCTTGCTTGCGGTGATTGATGGCAGTGACAACATTAAATATACCGAAGTAACCTTCTTCTAACACCCCCATTCCACAAGCGATAATTTCCTGCTTATGATAAAGGGCAAGAAAACATGTTTGCGGAATAATCGATAACAACATTTGCTTAACAGTTGCGATATTGTTAACATCGACCTGAGTCAATCGGCAAAAAGCGGCAAACCACTCCTCTGTCAACCTTTCTGCAATATTAACTGATGGATGGGTTGGTTGTTTTAGATCCGTTAGCTCCAACATTTGCACACTCGTATGATGCATCGTCATATAGCCTTTTTGCTCAAGGACCTCATCCAAATTTTTCTGCTCGGCAAAAGAGGTCATTTTAAATGTGGGAACAAGCCCCCGTTCGCTATATAAATCCTCACAATACTTGATCTTTCGTTCGGTGAAGTTGCTGGTTCCATAGATGGGGTTTACCGAATTGGCCCGCTTGGTATAGCCGTTAGCAAAACGGATCAACCAGCCATCGTAAACCATTGTTTGTAATGAAGGCCAGGCATTTAGCGATAATTCCTCGATTTTGTGCATCCTAATTTCCTCCGCGATGAACGATCATGATGAATAATAATACATCAAAATGTTTGTTTATTCAATCGCTAATATTTAAATCAGAACCGCCTTAACCAGACCCTTTTCACTTTATTACTCATATACACACTTCATTTAGACAACATGGGCACATCACAGTGAGCTGTTGCATATACTTTTCCAAGGCAAATGACGGGAGGAGCGCAATTGTATCGGTATGCAATAATTCAGCAAGAACTAGATACCCCGTTAATCACAAACATCGCCCAGGCGATCAACGGCGAATACAGTGCCATCGCTTGTTACGCCCATCTGGCAACGGTTGCCCCTACTGAAGAAGCCCGCAAACAGATAAAAGAAATCAGACAGGATGAAGTTCGTCACTTTCAAACATTCTCTGCTATTTACACCCGTTTGACGGGCAGACAGCCAACCCCGACCATAACAGAACCCTGTCCCCAATCGTACAAAGAAGGACTGGATTTCGCTTTTAAAGATGAACAAGAAACCGTCGATCATTACCTAGACATTGCCGATCGAGCCAGAAATCCCGTGATACGAACAGCATTTCAACGTGCTGCCGCCGATGAACAAAACCACGCTGTTTGGTTTTTGTACTTGATTACAAAAAAAAGTTGTAGTTGTCAAACATAAACGCCCTCCTAACGGAAGGCGTCTTTTTATATCGATCCCGTAATTCGTTTAAATGTGCGATGGAGGTGGCGGGGATCGATTCGGATCTCCTGTTCCATTTGATAGTGGAGGGAGAAGAATGACTCCCGCCCATGCCCTTCTGCAAAAACGACTTCAGCTTTCCTGTCGTTAGTTACACCAAAACCGATAAAAACATCGCTCGGATCGCGTGGGAGATCTACCAGATGAACCTTTGTCCTCCACAGACCTAGTTTTATGATGTTTTCACTCCGGCTTCGTGTACTGCTTCCAGCGCCTGTTTTAAATCCTGCAATAGATCATCGGTCTCCTCGATGCCGGCGGAGTAGCGGATCAACCCTTCCGGAATCCCCATCGCCTGCCGTTCCTCTTCGCTGCATTCCACGTGGCTGGTGGTTCGCGGCGGCCCTGCTACCGTCTCCACAGAGCCTAGATTGGCCGCCAGATGTGCATGGCGTAGCCGGGGCAAAAAGCGGCGCACCGCTTCTAATCCGCCTTTTAAGGCGAAACTGAGCACCCCTCCATAACCTTTCATCTGCTCCTTGGCAATCCCATGGTGTACATGGGAGTCCAGCCCTGGATAGTAGACGTTATCTACATCCGAATGATTCTCTAAAAAGCGAGCAATCGTTAAAGCGCTATGATTCTGCTGACGGATGCGCAGATGAAGCGTCTTCATCCCTCTGAGCAACAGGTAAGCCGCCATCGGATCCAATGTTGCTCCATTGATTTCGCGGTAATGGTATACCTGTTTTACCAGATGTTTTGATCCACAGATCACCCCGCCCAAGGCATCAGCATGCCCGCCTAAAAACTTGGTCGCGCTGTGAATAACCAAATCTGCTCCTAGTGTTAGCGGTTTCTGATTGAGGGGAGTGGCGAAGGTGTTGTCTACCACCACAATCGCACCGACACGATGGGCCGCTCGGGCCAGCCGTTGAATATCGATCACTTTTAGCGTAGGATTGGTGGGTGTCTCCAAATAGAGTACCCGACACCCACGTGCAATCTCTTCTTCCAGTACATCATGGTCGTGTGTGTCACACAATTGCACTTCTACATGAAAACGAGGGAGAAATTCCAAAAAGATCTTGTTGGTGCCGCCATAGGTATCTTTAATCGACACCACCCGATCCCCCGGTGACAAAAACGTAAACAAGACATTACTGATCGCCGCCATTCCAGTGGAAAAGCTGGTGGCCGCCTCCGCCCCTTCCAACAGGCGTACTTTTTCCTCAAACACCTCAACGGTAGGATTAGTGTTGCGGCCATAGATGTGTCCCCGCTTCTTCCCCAATGCCACCTCATGCCAAGTATCGATATCGGGATAGCCATAGGAAACACTGTGCACAACCGGCACTTGTGTTGCTCCCTGAAGCAGGGATTCTTCTTCTCCCCCCCATACGGATCGGGTGCCATCCAGTATCTCTTGATGTGACTTAATCATCTCTCACCCACTCCTTTCCACTATTTTTGTCTGAGGAGCCTTATGCCCCGCTCCCCCCAAGAGGATGATAAACCCCAGAGTCAACAGGGCATTGAAAAACCTCTCGCGGAAAATCCGCCAACACTTCACAGCCGTTTTCGGTGACGCGAAAGGTTTCGCTTAACTCCACCCCATATGCATCAAACCACATTCCCGGTATCATGTGAAAAGTCATGTTCGGTTGCAGGATCGTTTGGTCGCCGGGCCGGAAGCTAGCCGTATGCTCTCCCCAATCGGGAGGATAGTTTAACCCGACGGAATATCCCATGCGGGATTCTTTTAACCACCCATTTTTCGCAATTGAACTCCTCCATACCCATTCTACCTCTTCACAGGTCATTCCGGGCTTTACCGCATCCAGCGTGGTATTGAGACCCTCGATCACCACTTCCGCCAAATCTCGTACTAAACTGGAAGGAGCTCCAATCACAGCCGTGCGCGCCAAAGGTGAATGATATCGCCGGTAGCATCCCGCCAGTTCCACCAGGACGGTATCCCCCTGTTTATACGTGCGATCCGTCCAAGTCAAGTGGGGGGTGGAGGTCTTTTCACCCGCCGGCAGCAAAGGAACGATCGCCGGGTAATCGCCGCCGAAGTGTGGAGTACCGCTCACCTGGGCGTGAAAGATGTTGGCAGCCACATCACACTCCCTCACGCCGGGGGCGATCGATTCCAACGCCATCTGCATCGCCCCTTCGGCGATCCGTGCCGCTTTGAGCATATAGGCGATTTCCTGATCCGACTTCACCATGCGAACCCGATTGACCAAGAGGGTACAATCTTGAAAGCGTGCATCAGGCATACCTTTTTTTAATCGTTCATACGCCTGTGCAGTAAAATAATAAGAGTCCATTTCTACCCCGATCCGCCTATCAGCTTGACCGATCTGCGTTAAACAGTCCGCGATAAAATCCATCGGATGCTTCTGAAGCGATTGTACATAGTCATCCGGATATGGAATGATATTATCCCGATGGATCCATGTGGTCAGACGTGCACCATTGGCATCCTGTTCACGTCCGATCCAGATCGGTTGTTCCTCTTCCAGAATGACGACTAGCATTTGATGCACATAAAAAGACCAGGCATCATAACCGGATAGATAGTATAGATTAGCGGGATCCGTCAGTAACAGCACTTCCACTCCTGCCGCTTCCATGCTCTCTTTTGTTCGATGGAGGCGCTCTACGTACTCCGGCAATAAAAAGGGTAAATCATTCATTGCGGCCACCCCCCAACATGATGTCTTATCTTTAGTTTACGCACCGTTGGAAAACTGAACAATTACAATATTGTATAAAGGAGCCGCCCTCTTTTTCATCAAAATAGTGAACAGCATGGACGGGGAACGATCCCAATTTGAGCACGCCACTGTCATTCATATCTCTATGGAAGATTTCCTTTCAAAGAGTGTAACCGTGTAATAAATTTGATACCATCAAAAGATGGGGTGTTGTTTAATCATCTGGAGGTGAGCGTTCCATGCGTTTAACCGTCAAAGAAGTATTGCAACGAAATATTATGCATGGTGCAATCATCAAAACTTCTAGATCGTCCTTGCTAGATAACCCCGTAGAATCGATCTCGGTGATGGAAATGCCTGTTGAAAATTTTGTCCGCCGCAATGAGTGGGTGTTGAGCACGGGTGTTGGCTGTGGCCACAATTCCCTTCTTTTTTGCGATTTTGTGCAAGCATTGATCGACTCTGGCGCTGCTTGCCTGGCGGTGGCTACGGGCCGTCATATCCGGGAAATCCCCGCCGAAGCGATCCAACTTGCCGACAAAAACGATATGCCGCTGATTGAGATCCCTTGGCACATCCGTTTTGCCGATATTATGAAAATGGTTTTGCGGGAGTTGGATCAACGGCGTGATCACCTCGCCTCCTTTTCCTGGGATACGCAAAAAGCATTGCTGCAGATGATTCTACAAGGGAGTAACTTGACAAAACTGGCGGGCGTAATGCAGCGAAAGCTGGGCAATCCGGTGTTGTTTGTCGATCGAAAAGGAGAGGTGATGGGCAGCAGTCCCGCTGCACAGCGCTTGCTCCAATTTTGGCGGGATCAGATGCGAGATGTACACAATTCCATTGTCCACCCTTATCCCATTCAAAGCGCCTTCCACAATTATTCGCAAGGAGAGTGGAAACGAGTAGATCTGCCGGAAAACACCTGTATTGAAGTACCTATCCGCTCCGCTCAAAAACAGCAAGGTTCTCTCTTTCTCCTTCTGCCCAAAATACCCGCAGAGGAGGAGCCTCTACAGCGGGAGGAGCAAATTTACCTGGATCACGCCGCCACCGCAGCCGCCTTTTGTTATCTCCAGGAGAATGCCGCCATCGAAACGGAATCACGCTTAAAGAGCGATTTTATCTGGAGTTTGGCCAAAGGGGAAATCACCTCTGAGGAGATGATCAAATCCCGAGGTAGCGCATTAGGGTATGAAACCTCCTGCCCCTATGTCTGCATCTTAGGAGAAGCGGAACACAAAATCGGCAAGCGTGAACCGGCCAACTCTCCGTTGTGGGAAATTATCGATGAAGTCGCCTACGCCGGCAGGGCGGTACACCGCCATATCATGACCAGCCACCAACCTGACCGACTTGTAATCTACCTGGAGGTACCGATGGATCGCATCGTCGATACGGTTCAATCGTTTCTCGACATCTTGGAAGGACGCCTACATGAACGATTCCCGGATTTTTCCGTATCCTGGGGAGTCGGTGAAAATCGAGCCGGTGTACACACCTTCCACCAAAGTTACCAAGCCGCACTCTCTGCGCTCAATATCGGCCGCCGCCACAAAAGCTCCGGTACCCGTTATTTCCACTTTGACACTGGCCTTTACCGCGCACTCGAACAGCTGGCGGAACACCCGGACATCAAGGAGATCACCTGGTCCGCTATGAGCCGCCTTTTCGATTACAGCCAATTGCGTGGGATCGACTTAATCGAAACCTTCAACTCCTATTTGCGAAACCAGTGTAATGTCAGCCAGACCGCCCGGGAATTAAATCTGCACCGCCAATCCTTACTCTATCGCCTCCGTAAAATCGAATCCCTCACCGGCCGCTCACTCATGAATCCAGATGATCTATTTCTGTTACAACTTAGCATCAAACTGTGGGCGGGTAAACAATAAAAAGAAAGCCTCTCATCCGGTATAATACAGTTATATCGATCCGATATCCGATAAGCGCAGACGGGGGTACAAACCTATGCATCGCTTGATCATAACCATGTTCTCTCTTTTTTGTCTATTTATCATCATCAGCTGTTCCAACCAAAATTCCTCGACCGAAACCACCGAATTGTCGGTGCTGGCAGCCGCCAGTTTAACGGATGCTTTCACAGAGCTGCAAGCGAAGTACGAAGCAGAGCATCCTCATACTAAACTACTTCCTTCTTTCGCTTCTTCCGGCAATTTAAAACGGCAGATTGAACAAGGGGCTTCCGCCGATGTGTTTCTGTCCGCAGGAACAAAAGAGATGGAATCCCTTACCGCTCAAGGATACATCGATCAAAAAAACCAATGGGACCTACTTACCAATGAATTGGTTTTAGTGGTTCCCAAAGGCACCAATCAAATTAAAAGCTCGGCAGATCTCAATCATTCTGCGGTAAAAAAGGTAGCAATCGGACAGCCGGAAACAGTTCCCGCCGGTGAATACGGCAAACAAGCATTGGAAAGTCTCAAATTATGGGACTCTCTTCAATCAAAACTGATATTTACTAAAGATGTTCGCCAGACGCTCACATATGTAGAAACCGGCAATGTTGATGCGGGAATCGTCTATCGCTCTGATGCTAAGACATCAGAACGGGCCGTCGTTGTTGAACCTTTTGATTCTGACAGCCATCAACCAATCGTATATCCGATCGGGTTGCTTTCAGACTCCAACCATCCGGAGCAAGCCAAAGAATGGGTTACGTGGCTGCAGAGTGCGGAAGCAGAAGCGATTTTTAAAAAATATGGATTTCATGTGATAGGCAATTCAGATGATTAATCAGGAATTTTGGTCTCCCATCCTCCTATCGGCACAGGTTACCACCGTTGCTAGTATCCTCGCTTTCTCCGTCGCCATCATCATTGCCGCTATCATGAAAGGACGGTCGTTTACGGGGAAGGTACTGGTAGAAACCATCTGGATGCTCCCTTTGGTGCTTCCCCCCACCGTCGTGGGGTTTGGTCTCTTGCTTCTCCTCGGTCGAAACAGTTGGCTCGGCCAGGCGATTGAGTGGCTGTTGGGGCAACCGGTGGTGTTTACCTGGTGGGCAGCGGTTATTGCCGCCACCGTAGTCGCCTTCCCTTTGATCTACCAAACATTAAAAACCGGTTTTGAATCGGTAGACTCGGATTTGGAAGATGTCGCCCGTTCCATGGGTGCCGGAGAAGTGCAGCTTCTGATGTATGTAACGATCCCATTATCCTGGCGATCGCTGGCAGTAGGCTACCTGTTAGGCTTTGCCAGAGGATTGGGCGAGTTTGGTGCCACCTTGATGTTTGCAGGCAACATCCCTGGCAAAACACAAACCATTCCCACCGCTATCTATCTCGCCACTGAAACAGGCCATGTAACGTTGGCCGCTTATTGGGTAGGATCGATTGTGATGTTTTCCTTTTTATTGTTATGCGTGGTGCACCGGATTCGCATATATTAAATCCGGCAAACGATTGCCTAATTTTAATAGGACCCTGACATTCAACCTTCCCTCGATAACAGAAGTAGCGTACATTAGCGATGAATACAAAAAAGGAGGGTAAAACATGGGCTTGTTCGGTTTCGGCGGCTATGGTGGCTATGGTGGTTATGGTGGTTATGGATTTGGGTTAAGACGTCTTTTGATCTTCTTGCTGGTGATCGCTACCATCTTTTCACTGGTTGTATTCTAAAAACCCATTGTTTAAAGAAGATTATCTCACACTCGCACCCTTTTACAGAGGGTGTTTCTTTTTCGCCAAAAACAAAAAAGCCGGGAATCCCGGCATTAATTTTCCTCCTTATTGGGGGGAAATAGATTTTGATACTTAACCCCTGCCGTTTCTGCCACATCAGAAGCTTCCAATACCGCAGCTGGATCAATTTCCAAAACGGCTTCTTTTAACTTTCCATAACGTAAGCGATCTGTGATGCAATAAATGATTTTTCGCTCATCTCCGGAGTAACCGCCCTCCCCTTTCAGATAGGTGAGCGTTACATCTAGCTCCTGTATGAGATGTTGACCGATTTCATCCGGCTTTTCTGAGATGATGGTAACCGATTTCGCCTGATTCATTCCATCAAGCACAAAGTCGATCATTTTGGTAACAATATAAAAGACCGCCAGGGAAAACATCGCCTTTTCCAAGCCAAATACAAATGCCGCCCCTGTAAAGATCAAGGCATTGATACCCAGCAAAAAAGTGCTGATGGGAACATGATAATGTCGTTTAAACCAAACCGCCAACATCTCCGTACCGTCAACGGCACCCCCCACTTTTACAACCAATCCAATCCCAAGCCCCAGCAACAACCCACCATACAATACAATCAACACTTCTGAAGTCGTTATTGCCGGGATTGGTTTTAATACATTTAAGCCAATCGAGGTAACCACATTGGCATACAAGGTCCGTATCACAAATTTCCGACCGGTATCTTTGGCTGTAAAGAGAAGAATCGGCAAGTTTAGTCCCATAAATACAATCCAGATGGGAACTTCCCATATATGGTTGGCGATGATGGCCAGAGCAGTCACGCCCCCATCCACCAATCCGTTCGGTGCCAAAATCAATTCCAAACCGGCGGCAACAAATATTGAACCAATCGTTAATGCTAGATAATCCCAAAATTTATTCATTCTCAACCCCCATTAACCACACATTCTTATTTTATTGTATCATTATTACAAATGAATCCGAACCATGTTTATATGGAACCGAAAAATCCATTCTTCGATTTGGTTGATTTTTGTTCCTTTAGGGGTAATAAATAATAAACCTTTTTATTCAAGGGGGTTTCAATAAAAAATAAAAAACAAAGGGGCGAGTGCGGTGAAAGTTAAAAACGTTTACAAAACAATCACTCAACAGGTGAATATTCTCCCAATGACGACTCCTTTTCAGCAAATCCAGCAAATCTTTCAGGAGATGCATCCCATCCATCGCAGTGTATATGTGATTAATGAGCAAAAACAACTACAGGGTTGTATCACTTTATGGCGTTATTTGAAACTGATCGCCGTCAAAAACGGAAATATTGATCAGGTAAATTTTTCTCCTTCCCTAAAAGAGACGATCAGTAAAAATAGACAAGAATTAACCGCCAGCATGATTATGCACAATACCCCAGCGGTGACACTGGAGGATTCCATTGAAGTGGGATTACATTATATGCTGATCAATCGGCTAGAAGAATTACCGGTGGTGGACAAGCAGGGAGTGGTCATCGGTGATCTCAACGTCTTTGAAATCATACGCCATATCCAAACAACAGAACCTCGCGAAACTGATTTTTAATAGGCAAAAAAACACCCCAACGGGTGCTTTTGTGCAGAAGCGGGATTTATGATTTTGCATTGATTTGAGACACCAAATTCGTAACCACCTGATCCATCGTTACCTGAGATAAGACGGATTCCATCGCATCCTGGGCTTGATGAAACAAGACTTCAATGACACTTTGGATATTGGCACCTACCGGACAGGCAGGGTTAGGATTCTCATGCATACGGAACAAACCATTATCCACCACTTCTACAGCCCGATACACATCCAACAATGTCACTTCCGTAAGCGGTTTCGCCAAGTAAGTTCCACCCTTGCCTTGATGAACCCCCACTAGTCCTGCTCGCTTCAACATGCCCAATATCCGTCGGATAACCACCGGATGCGTATTGACACTTCCTGCAATCCAGTCGGAAGTGCATGAATTTGTTTTTTCAAAATCCAACAGCGACAAAATGTGAACCGCTACCGAAAAACGCGTATTAATTCTCATCGCAATCACCTATGATCAGTATACCGACAAATCAATCCTTCGTCTAACATTCACCCCACTATAAGAACACCGATCTGATGGATCGGTGTCCAACCATTCAATCCATTCCTGTTTAAGCCTTCGCTTTTGCGCTTGAAGCATCATTTCGTTTACGGAATAAAGTGTCCAATGCGTACGTTCCACCACCGACCAGAAAAAGATGAATCGACATTGCTAACAAGACCAGATCCAGCTCATAGCCACCCAAAAATCCGGCTCCCCATTTGACTGTGGCAATCGCTACCACCATAACCACCGCAAACAGAATCGCTACCACCCGAGTCGCCAAACCTACAATCATCAACAGACCACCCAACAACTCCACCACAGCCACTACTGTAGCAAAAAAGCCCGGAATGCCAACACTTACAAAAAATCCAGCCGTCCCATCCAAACCGTTTTGAAACTTGTCCCATCCATGGACGAGAAAGAGTACCCCCAATGCCAACCTTAGAATCAACGTTCCCCATTCCGATCCATTTTTCATTTGCCATCCTCCTTATAATTGATATTCTCAAACTAGATGTAACAATAATAGTTACAATGGGGGTGCTCGTCAAGTAATCATTCGTTTTTTCATAATACGTTCAAAATTTCTCCTAAAAAGCATTTACAAATGAAAACCGCATAATCATTCTCAACAAATACTCTACCATCATGCTCAAGCTGACATAGAATAAAATATAACCACCAAAATGGAGAGGGATGAGCTGAGCTGATCATCGACAGCGACGACCGTCACCATAGACGTGTTTCCCGTCTCACCCAGCTCTGCATCCGCAAACAATCCACTCTTTATCTCGGCCGTACCGTGATTATCAAAACCACATTGGGTACTGTGGTCGGTACAATACTCCATGTTGGCCTTCTCTCGATCACCTTGCGCGTATTCAATGGAGTAAGGTTTCAAATATACCGTATTCCCATTCAACTGATTACATCTATCCATCGCTTTCACACCCACGAAACAGAGTAGGTCGAGACGAGGACCTCACACTCCGATTGGGGAAGATGCCGAGACATGAGTGACTAATCACACATAAACAACCCCCCGCTTCCCAACTACAGTTGGAAACAGGGGATCAATAACCTAAGGGAGGAGCTGATTAACCGGCTCCCTTCTCATTCGCTCTCAATGGGAATCGTTCATTGTGTTCTACCTTTCACTCATCGCTTGAGGTAACTGCCTCTTCCACATCTTCCTTTTCCGCAGATGCCTGTTTTGTTCCAAACATATCTGCCCATGTTTTTGGGCCGACCCACCCATCGACGACTAACCCCGCCTTCTGCTGATACGCTTTTACCCCCGCCTCTGTTTTTGGGCCAAACCAACCGTCTACCACAATATTCAATTTTGTTTGTACCGCTTCTACATCTTTTCCCGATTGGATCACTCGTCGTAGATCTCGTGTAAATTTGGCACCGTTGGGCGCTTCATTTAAATTTTCGATATCCTCCGGTTTCCATGTCGGCTTCTCGCCAAACATATAGCGCCAATTGGCAATCCCCACTTCTCCCGTCACCTTGATGCCGTTTTTTTGCTGCCATTCTTTTAAAGCACTTTCCGTAAGCGGTCCAAAATCTTCATCCACTTTTAGTCCACCCAGATAGGTTTGCACAGCGGCGATATCCTTGCCGTTCTTCATCCCGCGCTTCAATGTACGGGAAAAACGGGCTCCGTTGGGTGCGCTGTTCAGCTTATTAAGCTCTTCTTCCGACCATTCCGGTTGCGGCTCTTTATAAGGTGCACCGTAATATCGTTGCACCCCCTTACAAATCGCCTCACCCACACCCCGTTGAAAATCTTCGTCCAACATCCACGCTTGTTCAATCCCGCGAGGATCATCCATAAAGCCGCATTCACACAAAATGGCTGGCATCTTCGTATCCCGCAACACCTGGAAATTGGCCACTTTTACTCCCCGATCTCGCTGATCGCGAACCTTGACCAATTCGGGTTGAACGCGGTTGGCCAATTTTTCCGCCTGGCCGCCACGGGCGACAATGTACGTTTCCACACCGTAACCACCACCGGCATTATAGTGGATGGAGATAAACAGATCGACGTTAGCGTTGTTGGCCCGCTGACATCGTGTGGATAGAGAAGGGTCCTCATCTCCCCCAGTCCAGACCACACTGTGGCCATTTCGCTCCAATGCCTTCTTCAAAAATTGAGCCGCCGGTTTGTTAAATTCATACTCCTTCACTACCCGTCCATACTCTGGCACTGCTGTAGGCGTACGCTTCCCTGGGGTATTGGTTCCATGCCCAGGATCCACTGCAATTTTAGCCATACAATCACCTCATATTTCAATTGAGAAGTGACAGTTAATCTGTTAAAAATTTATATTCTTCAATCATCCCTGTTATCCTCCCTATTTTTTATAAGAGCATGATTAGAGAAAATTGATACTTGACATCAAGAACCGTCACCACTATTATCGGAAATGATAATCGTTATCAATGTTGGAGGCGAACATAGTGATATTAACGCGTAATCATATGGGAAGTTTGTTTGTTTTTTGTTTATCCTTTGTCTTGATTTTGATGGGGTGCGGCAATCCTGCAACGGAATCGGATGCAGAAGGCCAAGGAGAAACCCGCTCCATTCAGCACGCCATGGGTGAGACGGAAGTACCGGAATCGCCACAACGAGTGGTCGTCCTTACCAATGAAGGCTTGGAAGCCTTATTAGCGGTAGGAGTCAAACCGGTAGGAGCGGTTCAAGCCTTTTCCGGTGAGGGTACATGGTATAAACATCTGGAAAAAGAGATGGATGGGGTTGAAAACGTCGGGACGGAACACCAACCCAACTTGGAAAA
Source organism: Desmospora activa DSM 45169 (assembly GCF_003046315.1). Classification (NCBI taxonomy): domain Bacteria; kingdom Bacillati; phylum Bacillota; class Bacilli; order Caryophanales; family Thermoactinomycetaceae; genus Desmospora; species Desmospora activa. The sequence goes on from NZ_PZZP01000001.1 coordinate 1,631,692, forward strand.
AATCATGACCCTTAAACCGGATTTAATCATTGGAAACAAGATGAGACAGGAAAAGATTTATGAGCAACTCTCCGACATCGCTCCAACCGTATTTGCGGAAGAGTTGCGTGCACAGTGGAAAAATAACTTTAAACTGTATACGGATACCGTCAACAAAAAAGCGGAAGGGGAAGCAGTAATCGCCGATTTTGATCAGCGGGTAGAGAAGATTCGGGAACAAGCGGGGGATCGCTTATCAACGGAAGTTTCCATGGTTCGGTTTATGCCGGGCCGCACCCGTATTTATTACAATGACACCTTTGGCGGCACCATTCTGAAGGAAATCGGCTTTAAACGCCCCAAAGCTCAAGATAAAGACGATTTTGCTGCGGAAGTAACCAAAGAGCGGATTCCAGAGATGGAAGGGGATATCCTCCTTTATTACACCTATGATGAAAAGGGAGAGACAGAAGGGTCGGAAATGGAAAAAGAGTGGTTGCAGGAACAGTTGTGGAAAGAATTGAATGTCGTCAAGCAAGGGAATGCACATAAGGTAAACGATGTGGTATGGACGACTGCCGGCGGTGTTAAAGCGGCCAATCTGTTGCTAGATGATGTGGAGAAGTATCTGTTGGATGATGAGTCCTAATTTTTCCGGCAGACGGGATTCCGTCTGTCTTTTTTATACCCGCTTGCACCATCAACAATGAAGACCTCCGCCCAATCGCGGCCGTATCCGATAGGGACCGACCGGGATTTGGATCAGGGTGGTCTTTTTTTGTGGGGCTAGTTTGTATAGCTGATCACATCTACTTCCATCAAATCCGAGCAGCGGATGTCCCCCCATCCCGAGAGCACCTGCTGTCAGCAGTAACCGCTGTAACAGTATGCCTGCTTCCATCTGTTGAATGCGATAACCTCTATAACCCAGTTGCGGCAAATAGTGATCCTGCTCACCCGCTATATGCAAACAAAACGGCACTTGTAACAGATTAACAGTTGGAAAGGACATTCCCTGTTGCAACGGATAGCGATAATCGCCGGATCGAATCCGGTGCAAAGAATGGGAAGTGTGATCATAGTGGTACGCACCCTTCGCTACACCCTCAACACCATAGAAACAACCCAGCAACGATAAACGGAAATCCGGATTTTCTCGCCCTTCATCCAAATCGTTGCGATAGGGTAAGGAAGCCGTCACTTCAAACAGCAGTGCCGCCAGTTGCTCTCGATCTTTCTTCTGGAAAACAAAATCCAACCCCGGTGAAACCCGCTTACGGCAAACCTCCGCCAGATCATACGTCAAGCGATCGGCAGTAGGCAATGGGATTTTCTCACCCTCAGTCTCAATCCCTCTCTTTGTTTCAACCCCGTTAAAGGGAGACAGCGTCTCCAGCATCGACGCTTCGTTTATCTCGATCAAGCGCGGATACGCCTTTACGCGGTGCGACCGTTGAACATAATGATGATGGATCTCCGGCAGTTCACGGCATAGTTGGGAAGCGGAAATCCTCTCCCCTGTGTGATCGGCAAACCAAGTGATGGCGGGTTGAATCGTCAAAGGAATAACAGCATATACACTCTCTTCCGTCTCATCCAACCCCAACAGATGATTGACGGCCCGGTCCAAAAAACGAAAGTAGATTCCTGCTGAAAAGCCGAATCGCTTACCCACTTCCAACAACTGTCCAATCAACACACCAGCATCGAGTCCTTGCAGGCGGTAAGAGAAGTTATTGTATTTAAAGAAGTTTTTCCAAAATAGCGTGGAAACAAATACCGTCCCAAAACAAGCCGACACCTGACAGCGATCCCCTAACGCCTGCGCCAGATAAGTGTCGATATTTCCTTCCCGCAACAACACTAAACGATGATGGGCGACATCATAATGGTACATACCGACGGGTAATCCTTTTACTTTTAGATAGACGTAGAACTCATTGGGATACAGCGCCCCACCGGAAGGAACAAAACGTCGCATCCTCTGCGCCTGACTGAAGGCGTCTGAATCGATGGATGGGCTGTATTGGGTAAGCCCATATACATACCAAAGAAAATGACCGATATCTTGAAGATCGGGCTCTTGCGGCACTTTCGATTCTCTCAATGTCAGCGGTACTTCCGCAGAAAGGGGCACTACGGGTAAGCCGCGATATAGCTTATAGGGATGAGGCGCATCATCCCAATCCACTTCCCAGTCCGGCGGTTGCAACTTCTCGATCTCCCGATGCAGTTGATGTAGAAATAACGCCAAACTCATCCTTCTCCCTCCTATTCCGGCTTATGGAAACGGATGAGGATGGGGATTCAGTGCTGCATATGTCAGCGGCTGTTTGGCATACCCCAGTTTCACCGGTACTTTTAACACTCTTTCCAACCCTGTCACACGTGTCAGATGATGTCCAAAAGTCATTGGCAACATTCCCGGAATCAGCACCTTTACACAAAAGAGCCCGTTTCGTCTGATTTCCGGCGTTGTCTGATCCACCACGATCACATCCAGCTGCAAGCGATGGAATTTCTGCAGGAGTTCCTGTAAGTCAGCAGTGAGATCCATATTCTTTTTTGGAGGCTTCCACGCCTCATCAAAGCATTGCCATGGTCGGTTTTCATCCAACAAAAAATGTAACCGTTCCTCCGCTTGCGGCAAACCATACAATGTGGAATGATCCTCCATCTGTCGTACCTGTGACGAATCGTGGTACATTTGGTAAGCCTTCTCCCGGTTTTGTTTCCATTTCTCATTTAGTGGTAACATCCCGGCCAATTCATGGATTGCACTTTTTACCGCCCGCAGCGGATCCGGATGCGCGCCAGCGGCACAGATGAGATTGGTGCCTTCCGATTTGCGGTTTTTGGCAATCGCCCACACACTGGGAATTCCGTTTTCCATCGTCGCATTGTAAAGATGGAGTTCATACCCCGCCACCACGCGTAGCCGTTCCACCATCAACCTCAATTCGCCATCATCGACGGAAGCGAGATCAAGGCGCGGTAATGGCAATTGTGCATACCACGTCAACAGGAATGAATCCCGTTCCACAACTTCCAACAAGCCGTAGAAAATCGCTTCTTCCAAGCTTCCCCCCAAGGCGCAACCATTGGACGTTTCATAGACAAAACCGTTGCCACATCCTAAGCTGTAATAGGCCAGCAACTGTGGCACCAGAAGTGGACGCTCCTGTAAAAACGACCAACCCCAGACCCAATCCATCACCCGCTCAGGATCAAAAGGTTGAAAGGGAAAACCCGGTCGTGCATATTGCTCCTCCGCATGCACTCCCACTGTAAGTGGATGAAGTGCTTGCCCCTCTAGATTGCGATAACAGTCGCGGATGGTGGTTCGCTTGCCTCGTGGCCCCAGACCACAGTACCGTTCCAAACTCTCTAGAATGGCGGTTAGCTCGCTTTCCTCATAGGAAAGGGTTCGACCGGCTGACAACTCATCCGCCGCAAACAAGGGTAAATTAACAGCAACAGCCGCAAATGGCGAGTCTAGATCATGCCATTTTCCATTTAATACACCTGTGCGGGTATCCAAATAATCCTTCGCCAACACTTTCTTTAGATTATCCAAAGGGCGGCAACGGTAATGGTTTGCCTTCATTTTTGGACTGGGTTTCAGCGAAATTCGGGCATTATCCGCCGTATCGGCAGGTAGACGGCTACATACCGGACATAGCGGATCCGGTAAAAAAAGGTGGTGGGAGTTGGCTAAAGTTTTTAGATTGATAAGAGCAATCTGTTCCTGTAAATGTGGCGGTTCCCCTTGCAACACCCGCCGCGCCTCTGCCGCCAACAAATGGGCCACCTGCAACAGGCCGGTGCGTGATCCCCATGGATCACGGAGATTTTTGCCGTGCTCCTCCAACTTCTGTTGTAATGCCCGTATCTCTTGGCGATCCCGTCCCGCCATCAGCCGTCTCCCATCCGCACAGCGAGAGCAACCCGGCGAATCGGGCCGTACCAACGGTCCCACCACTCCTTCGCCAAAGGAGACAAAACCGCGCAACCATGGAATCCCAGCCGATCGAAACTGCTCTTCCGCCTGGTAGTGAACAGCGGGATACCAAGCATCATGCACCACCAGAGCCAATTCCGCCGCTCCCGCCACTCCCGCCTCCCACTCATGCAAACGAAGGAGGGGGTATTGCTTTGATAACTCATCATAGACAAGCTCTGCCAACACACCTTCTCCCATGAGCACCACACGACTCATCTCGATTCCTCCTCCTGCAACCACACTCCAAATACAGCGGCCCATTCTTCCTTTAAAAACGATTCAATCGCCAAATCAAAAACCAAAAGCTGCTTACCGTCCCGTTGCAAATCCGGTAAGACCGATTGTAGCTCCGCCACTTTCGGCCCACCTTCAGAAGCTGGGATCACCAACCTTTGCTTCGCTTTCTCTGTCAAATGCACATCTGCATCCGCCAACGCTTGTATCGTTAACGGCCCCTCCTCGTTTTGTGCATGGGATACCGCCTGCTGTAACGACTTGCGCAACGCTTCTGTGTGATTGAGACCGACACTGCCATACCACCTTCCACCCGCTCCCACCCAAACCACTGGAAATTGAAACAGCTCTTCCCCTAAACCAATTAGTGGTGATCCTCGCATGTTTGTTAACGTCTCGATATAAAAACGACAACGCTCATCTTCAACCGCATCCAACTGTACATGATCAATGGTGGGCTTCCACTTGGCCAACCGTTGGTACAAATTTTTAGTCAAACACTTCTCAATGCCACGCCACAACGCCTCCGCAGCCGTTTCACCCACACCAACACCGAACATCCCCGACTGTTTTACACCATCCACAAGCTTGGAAGAAATTCTGGAAAGATACGCCTCAAGCCCGGCCAATCCCGCTTCCCGTCGCGCCTCCTCATGAGTGAAGCCGGTGCGGATGATCGCGGGTAACCGCTCAGCCGGTCCCTCCGACAGCGGATCGACAACCTGCACCCGACACTGGGCCAAGGGAAGCTGTTGCAACTCCCCTTCCTCCCATATATGGAAAACTCCCACTTGCGTTGAAGTTAAGCGACTAAAATGAAAAAGCAACTCATTTGAATCGCGTTTGTCCGACCCTTCTTGCAGCCGCCATTCAAGATCCTGAACCTGCCCAATCACCGCCTGCTCTCCGACCAGCGGATGAGGCAAATACGAATGCCAATCCCCTTCCAAAGTCTCCAGGTCCAACAAAAATAGTTGATTCTCCTGTTTTGTAGCAACCCCCGTCACCTGCTTCATCCATTCAAACACGATCACATTGGCCAACATTGCTGCAGCAGTGGAGGATATGGCACAGGATTCTTTCTCCAGTGCGGTTCGGTGCAACCGGCGCCAGGCGGATTCCCAACACCCTGTCGAATCCGGATGTACCAACGGTCCCGCCAATCCCATCCCCTTTAATGCAATGGCGGGGAGAAATACCTTTTCCTCCTCTCTACAGCTCTCATTTAGTGCCCGCAGTTCCGCCATATCCCCTTGTTGTGACACATATAAAACCGTATCAAAGGGTTGTACCGCATCGCGCCAGGAGCTTTCCGCTTCCAACGCGATTTCCTCCACTGCCACCGTTGGATCGCTTTGGGCTGCAACGGTTGTCAATTCCGCTATACGTTCACGATTGGTCGGTTCAGCGTCAGTGATCAGCAGATGGAACCGGGACAGTCCCGATTCAAACAAAGCTCTCACCAACGAGATCAAAAACGAACCGGATCCGACCGCCAATACTTTAGCCTGACGATAGGCCTGAAAACGAAATGCGCCCGACCCGCCAAAGTGATCCAGAAACTCAATTTGTGAAGCCGCTTTTGTCAAAATCGCTTGCGGCAACTGATGAGGGTGCTCTTGACTGACATCGCGCGCAAATCCATGGTTGAATAAAACCTCTGCAATTTCGATAATCCGCTTCTGGTGCGGTTCCGGTAATCCCTGTGTCAATTCTTCCAAGGTGTGTTCTCCGTTAAAAACAGGGAACAACTTTTCAATCCATCGATCAATCGTCTGACCTTGTAAACGGAACGAACCTTCATTGTTACAAAAATAGACTCCACCGTTGGGATTAGGAAGATAAAATGTGTCGGCTTTCACTTTTAAACGCATGGAAAGATTCAAATCGCGCACCTCCTCGCCTTAGGTTGAATCATCCGAGTCATCAATTTGATGTGTATGTTTAAGGATTTGTCCGTTTGTACGTTAAAAGAAAAAAACCTGCCAGCGGCAGGAATGATGCTCTTCTCACGATAGCCCACTTTGTTTAAAAACAATTGGCACAACCGGCACAGCCCCCACAGCCAAAGCATGGTGGGGGAAAAATGGGGAAAAATCCACCACAAGCACATCCTCCACAGCGAAAACAACCCCCGCAACGAAATCCTCCACAGCGAAAACAGCCGCCACCACAGCGGAAACAACCGCCGCAGCGTTGTGCCAGCGCCGGATCGTACTGGGCTTGATGATCCCAAGAAGTTACCTGACCCGGCACAAATTCGTCAACACTCAAGTTTTTCAGTTCATGCTTAAAATCATCCACCGTACATCCTCCTTCTTATTAAACAGTTCGAATCTTTTTACTCGTGCACGTCCTGTTCCCTCTAAATATGAAAAGAGTTACCGCTCACCCTTATGCGATGTACCCTTTTATTTATGCGGAAAAGGAATCAAACTTGCTTGGGCATAAAAATGTTTCTCCTATCTGTATTTAAATAAAATGATTTTATCGATTTGCATTGAATATCTGTATTTTTTTTATTAATAAACCCGTATTACACTGAAAGTAGAAAATCGATGAGCTGGAGTGAAAGGCATGTTTGATTATGGGCAGACCTATCAAATACGAAGCACCCTCATCCGAGGGGGAACCAGTAAAGGACTGATCATCCGCACTACCGACCTCCCTACCGAGCCAAAAATAAGAGACCGTGTTTTGCTTCGAATCTTCGGCAGTCCGGATCACAATCAGATCGACGGCTTGGGAGGCGGAACATCACTTACCAGTAAATTAGCCTTAGTTGGTCCTCCGTCTCAGCCGAAAGCTCATATTGACTATACGTTCGGTCAGGTGAGTCTAAATCAAGAAATGATCGATTATAAGGTAAGTTGTGGAAACATGGCTTCAGCAGTCGGCTTATATGCCGCGGAGGAAGGATTTGTCACCTTGACGGAGCCGGTCACCGAAGTCCATATTTACAATACAAACACCGGCAAACGAATTGTGGCAGAAATTCCCGTTCGCAACGGTCAAATCGAGTACGAGGGGAACTTTTCCATCGATGGTGTTCCTGGCTCCGCATCCAAAATCATGCTCAATTTTTTGGACGCTGGTGGCACATTTACTGGCAAAACACTGCCTACCAACCATCCGATCGATCGTATCACTCTTGATAATGGTCGCCAGTTTCAAGTGTCAATTGTCGATTCTGTCAACACCTTGGTCTTTGTTCAGGGAAGCGAATGGAATATCCCTGGGGCACAATTGCATCACCAATTGGAAACCAACGAAGAAATGCTGCAAGATCTAGAGGAAATTCGCTTAAAAGCAGGGATGTTGGCTGGAATTATTCACGATAAAGCCTCCGTTTCAGCAGGGGCTAACGCCCTTCCAAAAATTGCGGTCATCCACGGGGCAGAGGAATTTACAACAACGACTCACCGTATCATTCGTCAGGAAGAAATCGACATCATTTCCGCCTATATCTCAATGGGACGCTTACACCGAGCTTTCGCCGTAAGCGGTGCGGTCGCTTTGGCTACTGCCGCCCACATCCCGGACACATTGCCAAACCGCATCTTCTCTACTAGCAAAGATGGAATCCGTATTGGACACCCTTCCGGTGTGATTTACGCGGAAGCGGCAGTACAGCACCATGATTCCGACTGGTCCGTTAAACGGGCGGCAATAGGTCGGACCGCCCGACGTTTGATGGATGGCTTTGCCTTTGTACCGACGGCCACTCTTTCTTCCAGTAACGTCTAGTCATATCTGATTCATCGATGAAAAAATTCAGACTGGTGTCGCCATAGCTTTAAACCTATCCGCTTTCATCCAAGTGATGAAAAGGTTATAACACTAGAAAGTAGCCTCGCATCCGGCTACACCAGCCTTTTATTAACACTGTAACCCCATTTTCAGAAATGAACGAAAATGAATAACAGGAGGTTCATTCTGATGAAACAATTGATAATCCCATTATTGATAACGCTTTCATTCGTTATAGCCGCATGTACCCCACAAGCGAATCAAGCTTCTACCGCCTCATCCTATCCCAATCGGCCGATTGAGATGGTCGTTCCCTTTGGGGAAGGATCCGCCAGCGACACCTTTGCCCGGAAGTTTGCCGACATTATGAACCAGGATCTTGCTCATCCAATTCAGCCGATCAACAAAGACGGCGGTGGCGGAGTAATTGGGATGTATTACGCTCATGGCCGGGAAGCGAATGGCTATACCGTCTTTGAGGTCACTCCCTCCCATGTGATCGCTGACGTCATCGGTACCAGCAAAGTGAAATTGATGCGGGATTTTGAACCTTTGGCACAGATTCAATCCGATATCTATGTGGTGTTGGTGCCCGCCGATTCCCCGATTGACAGCTTTGATCAATTGTTGGAGGAAGGACAGAAAAGAAAGATCAAAGTAGCGGGAGTCAGCCCAGGAGGACTCGACGATCTAACCTTGGGATCATTAGCCAAAGAGACCGGCATCAAAACCACCTTTGTTCCGTATCGTTCCGGTTCTGAAGTAAAAGCGGCGGTTTTGGGTGGAGAAGTAGATATGTATATGGACAAACTGATCAGCGCGGCATCCTATGTGCAAGATGGAAAGGTAAAACCCCTTGTTATCCTCAATGATGAAAGGGTTTCCAAAGTGCCGGAATTTAAAGAGGTCCCCACGACGGTGGAAAAGGGATATGACGTGACCATCGGTTCCTGGCGGGGATTTGCAGTAAAAAAAGGGACACCGGATCACATCAAAAAAGAATTGATCGTCAAAATGAAAGCCGCATATGAAACCGACGAGTATAAAGAATACGCCGCCCAAAATCTGGCGGATCTAAACGAGGGATATAAGGACCCCGAAGCTTTCCACCAGGAATGGGAAGAGCAATACGTAATCTTCGAGGAAGTAGCGACTGATTTGGGCTTAAAAGAATAACGCATCAAAGAGGAGGGAGTACCATGGGAGAGATCATTCTTCACCTGATTTTATTGGCGATATCGGCTCTATTTTTTAAAAATTCCTTTGCCATTAACAATAGCCGTGAAGCGGATCCAATCGGACCCGCCGGCTTTTCTCAGGGAATTTTAATCTTAATCATGCTACTGTTAGCCATATCGCTCTATCAAGCCGTGAAAAAGCAGCAAAAACAAGGGAAGAACGATGCCAATAAAATCAGCATCCGCTTTTTCGGCATATTGGGGTTTATCGCGCTATTTATCGGGTTGAGCGAATTTCTCGGCTTTTTGATCAGCTCGTTTTTGCTCGTCGGTAGTCTCTTTTATCTCCTGGGTCAGAAACAGATGACAAAGATACTCCTTTCATCGGTGTTGATCTCCACCGTTTTTACCCTGATATTTAGCAAAGTATTGTCCGTTCCCCTGCCCACGGGAATCGAAGCGATCGAACAACTCAGTCACTTTGTGTATTGAGAGGGGATGTGATAACAATGGATTTGTTTTTGGAAGGATTGGAATCAGCCTTCACCTGGTCAAATCTCTTCCTGATCATTATCGGGGTGTTAATCGGCGTATTCTTCGGTGCCCTCCCCGGGATCAGCTCTTCGATGGCAATCGTGTTAATGTTACCGTTTACCTACTATATGGAAGTCCTGCCCTCGATCATCTTATTGGTGGCGATCTATACCGGCTCCGCTTATGGCGGATCGATCACCGCCATCCTCTTTAACACACCGGGCACACCGGAAGCCGTCGCCACCACCTTTGACGGTTATCCCATCGCACAACAGGGAAAAGCCGGAAGAGCGTTGGGTTTAGCGATCAGCGCCTCCGCTTTTGGTGGAGTTGTTTCCATCCTTATCATGCTGTTGCTGGCTCCCCCTCTTTCTCAGGTGGCGCTTAAGATCCACAGTGCCGAATACTTTGCGCTTACCGTATTGGGAATGACGGTGATCGCATCGGTAGGAACAAACAATATGGTAAAAGCTCTCATCTCCGGTCTATTTGGTATCTTTCTAGCCACGGTGGGCGTCGATCCGATTGTAGGAGTGGAGCGCTTTACCTTCGGTAATGTGGAGTTGTTAAACGGGGTGGAGTTAATTCCGCTTATGATCGGTGCATTCGCCCTGGCCGAAGTACTTCATCAAGTGACTACCCGTGAAAAGAGCGGCAACATGAATATGGGTAGTCAGGTCTCTCTGGAGATTTTAAAACTAAAAGAATTCTTCCACCATAAATGGGTGCTGATCAAATCAGCGCTGATTGGAACCATAATCGGGATCTTACCGGGAACCGGCGGATCGATTTCTTCCATTGTCAGCTATGGTGAAGCCAAACGAGCCAGCAAACATCCCGACAAATTCGGCCACGGCGCAGAAGAAGGCGTTATCGCACCGGAAGCGGCCAATAATGCCGCGGCGGGAGGCTCGATGATTCCCACATTGGTCTTAGGCATTCCCGGTAGCCCCACCACCGCGATCATCTTGGCCGCTTTAACTTTGCAAGGGTTACAACCGGGACCACAGTTGATGAGTCAACAACCGTTACTGTTATACGGTATTTTTATCTCCATGTTGCTCGGTAGCATCCTCGTTTTTAGTAGCGGTCGGATCGCCGTTCAAGCTTTTGCTGCCATTTTAAAACTGCCGTACTATCTCTTGGCCCCCATCATCATCCTGTTGTCCATTATCGGATCCTATGCCGTATCCAATGGGATGTTCCAGGTTTGGATGATGCTTCTGTTCGGTGTGGTGGGATTTTTGATGAAAAAATACGCCTTCTCACCGGCAGCCCTTGTGTTGGGATTGGTATTGGGAAAAATGATGGAGGAAAACCTCAGACGGCAATTATTGATTAGCGAAGGAAGCCTTGCTCCCTTTTACACCTCTCCCATTTCCCTCTTGATCTTGCTGTTGGCAGTAGTGGTAATGTTTTATCCTTGGCTTGCAGTCAGGTTTAAGCGGGAAAACAACACGGTTTAAGAGACGAGAAAAGACCCCAGCAGTCGTAAAACAGGATAGCCGTTAAACGGTGGGGCCTTTAATAACACTCGTTGACAACAAAAGCGCTACTCTTTTCTCTTAACAGTCTTGGGCACCTTAGGGTGCCTCTTTCTTTTCCTTCATAAATGCTACAAACGCTCGGATTGCGGAGATCTTCAGCGAATCCTTCCGATAAATCATCCATGTCTTGCGCAGAATCGCCCCCCCATCTTTGGCGATGAGTGGAATCTTACACAGCTCCTCACTGTCATCAAAAAAAATCCCCGGTAAAATCGCATATCCCAACCCATGCAGTACCATCTCTTTGCAGGTTTCCATCTTATCCACTTCCATCGTAATCGACGATGGCTGCAAATAATGCTCCATCCACCAATGATCGATGATGGTACGCAACGTTGAATCCGTCTGATAGTTGATCCGAGAGGAGCGAGGCAATTCTTCTAACTCAATCGCCTCTTTTGAGACGACATAGAGCGGTTCTTCCATCAACAAATATTTTTGATCCGGCCATTTGTATTCCCCGCGAATAATCCCGATATGAACATCCTGTTTATATACCATCGTCATCACTTCTTCACTCCAACCAGTTGAAACCTTAATCTCAACATCGGGATACTGTTGGCGAAAGTGTTTTAACAGTAGCGGCAGTTTATATCTAGCGAAAATACTGGACACCCCTAAGCGCAAGATCCCCTGCACCTTCGTATCCATATTCCACATTTGTTCCTTGGTGTTGCGCAACTGTAATAACATCTCTTGTGCATATTTGACCAGGTATTCACCCTCAGCCGTAAATTCCACTCCCCTCCTACCGCGATAAGCGATTGTAATATTAAACTCATTTTCCATTTGTCGTAAACGATAGGTTAAAGCGGGTTGGGAGATGCACAACTTCTCTGCTGTTTTTGTGATGTTCTTCTCTTTATATAAAGTTGTTAAAATACGCCAATCTTGATCATTCATCGACCACCACATCCCCAGCAAAGAATTCTTTCCTTATTAGTATAACAAGAGAAACGAACGCCCATGATATGTCGTTCGTTTCCAACATTTGATTGTAATAAAAATAGATAAAAGCCTTGTCAAACAAAATATCTTGCGTATAATCGAAGTTATTATGTTATATTTACTGACACGAAATAGTTGGCTGATCGATAGTCTTACCGCAGACGCTTTGCTGGTATTCGCTTATACGAAACAATCTCTCTTTTGTTAATATAGCGTAGAAAGCTTCCCTATCATACAAACTTTCGATAACCAGGAGGGTCATCATTGATGAAAAATAGCGAAACCATTCTAAATGCGGCAATCCGAGAGGAAGTGATTCAATGGCGACGATTTTTGCATCAAAATCCAGAACTTTCATTTGAAGAGGAAAACACTTCACAATTCGTATTCGATACCTTGCAATCAATTGATGGACTGGTACTTGAGCGCCCTACCAAAACAAGCGTAGTCGCCCGCTTGATCGGTACACAACCGGGCAAGGTTCTGGCGATGCGCGCCGATATGGATGCTCTCCCCATTCAGGAGGAAAACCGATGTGAGTATACCTCCAAAAAAGCAGGAGTCATGCATGCCTGTGGCCATGATGCACACACGGCTATGCTGCTCGGTGCTGCCAAGATTCTTTCGCAGTGGAAGGATCAGCTAAAAGGTGAGATCCGTTTTATCTTTCAACATGCGGAAGAGCTTCATCCCGGTGGAGCACAGGAGATGGTAAAAGCGGGAGTAATCGATGGTGTTGACCAGATCATCGGCATCCACCTCATGTCTACCATCCCCATCGGTCAGATCAGTGTACGAACCGGACCTGTCACAGCCAACTCTGATCGCTTTGATATCACCATCCAAGGCAAGGGCGGACACGCCTCCCAGCCGGAGGAGTCCATCGACCCCATCGCGATCGCATCCCAAGTGATCGGCAATCTCCAGCATATCGTATCTAGAAACGTAAACCCCTTGGAACAACTGGTGATTACGATTACCCAATTTCATGGCGGGAGCGCCTATAATATCATCCCCGATACAGTCGAATTGGCGGGAACGGTGCGAAGCTTTCAACCAGAAGTGCGCCAACAAGCAACTACCCTGATCGACCAGATTGTAAAAGGTGTAACTGCAGCTCACGGCGCTTCCTATCAATTTGATTACCGTCGTGGATACAGCTCGGTTGTAAACAATCCGGAAGTAGCTAAACTTATGGAGGAAACGGTGGTGAAAACATTTGGGGAAGAGTGGTTGGCAGACTTGCCGCCGGCCATGGGTGGTGAAGACTTTTCTGCCTTCGCCGAAAAAGTGCCCGCCTGTTTTGTGTTTGTGGGTGCTGGAAACGAAGAGAAAGGCATCATCTACCCCCACCACCATCCCCGCTTTGATATCGATGAAGACGCCCTGGAGCACGGCGTAAAGCTATTTGTTCAGGCCGCGATCAACCTCTCGACGTAACACGGCAAAAAAGGAGGAAACACCCATGTCAATCGGCAACACCAATCCAAGTACACCATCACAAAAAGACAGCGGATTTTTCAAATGGATTGAAATCGTGGGAAATAAATTGCCGCACCCGTTTATGTTATTCGTTTATCTCTGCGTAATCATCATTGTTGTTTCCGCCTTGCTCTCCCACTGGGGACTGTCCGTTATTCACCCTGGAGATGGTGAAACGGTTCCGGTTAAAAGCCTTCTCAGCACGGAAGGGTTCCACTGGGCCATAACCAATATGATAACTAACTTCACCGAATTCCCACCCTTAGGCTTGGTATTATGTATGGTGCTGGGAATTGGATTGGCCGAAAAAGTGGGTCTAATCCAAGCCGTCCTTCGTAAAATGATCCTTAACGTTCCCAGCTCCATTGTCAGTTTTGCCATTGTCTTTGCCGGCATCTTGGGAAACCTGGCCTCGGATGCGGCGATGATCATTATCCCACCCCTGGGGGCGATGGTGTTTCTCGCCTTGGGGCGCCATCCCCTCGCCGGTTTGGCAGCGGGTATGGCCGGAGCGGGGTCCGGTTTTACGGCTAACTTCTTTATCGCCGGTACTGATGCTTTGTTGTCGGGAATCAGTACCAAAGTAGCGCAAACGATTAATCCAAACCTGACGGTCACCCCTTTAGACAACTGGTATTTTATGTCCGCTTCGGTCCTTGTTCTCGCCCTGTTGGGCACTTGGATCACCGATAAAGTGGTGGAACCTCGCTTAGGCGCTTACCGTGGGGATGAAAAAGCCACCTTGGAAAACTTAACGGCTCAAGAAAACCGCGCCTTAAAGGTAAGTGGAATCGTTGCCGTACTCTTTGTCGGGCTAGTGGCGTTAACCGTTGTTCCGGAAGGAGCCCTCCTTCGTAACCCTGAAACGGGAGATATCCTTGATTCTCCCTTTATCAAAGGTATTATCCCGATTATTCTGTTCTTTTTTATCGCTGTGTCCGTCACCTATGGACTGATGCTAGGCAAGATCAAAACCCAACGCGATGTGCCACAGCTGATGGGTGAAGCGATTAAAGATATGTCCAGTTTTATCGTATTAATCTTTACTGCAGCCCAGTTTATCGCCTATTTTGAGTGGACCAACATGGGATTGTTCCTGGCGGTAAACGGTGCCGATCTGTTGATGAGCCTCAATATGACCGGCCTTCCTGTGTTAATCGCTTTTATCTTATTGACGGCCGTTCTCAACCTCTTTATCACCAGCGGCTCCGCTCAATGGGCGTTGATGGCACCTGTCTTTATTCCGATGTTGATGCTGATGGACTATAACCCGGCCTTTATCCAACTTGCATACCGAGTCGCCGATTCCTCCACCAACACCATCACCCCGATGAGCCCGTATATGCCAATGATGCTTGCCTATATCAGTAAGTATCAAAAAAATTCCGGCATCGGCACTGTTATCTCTCTTATGATGCCATATGCACTGTTGTTCCTGGGCATCTGGATCGTGATGATCATCGCGTGGTATCTGATCGGCCTACCGCTTGGACCGGGTGTGCCCGTGCGCTGAATGTCCACACATCTATACTCGCAAGATAAAACAACCCCTATACACCGGTTAAGATTCATACAAGAACCCTGACACTAAAAGGTGTCAGGGTTCTTGTATGGATCAGGGCCAGTACCAGGATTTTGTCGATCTTGACCGATTACCCGGCTCCACGTGACTTGACAGGACTAATGCGGGGTCTCTCCTCCTACAACTCAGAATTTACTTCATTAATCCCACCATAAGTAAACTTGACCCATCACCTCAACAAATTCCTCCAGCTCCCCGATAGATCCAAGCCCTTGATCGATAACATCCGGACAAAAATCTTATAAATCCCGGCAACTCTCACAACGGAAAGTGACAAGCCGTATAGTGACCCTTCTCTATCTGTTTAAAGACGGGTTCTTCCTCGCGACATATCGCTTTCGCATAGGGGCAACGGGTATGAAAATGGCATCCATTAGGCGGATCAGCGGGATTTGGCAACTCACCCTGTAAAACGATACGTTCCTTCCTCTTGGTCGGATCCGGTACCGGAATCGCCGATAGCAATGCTTCCGTATAAGGGTGGTGCGGATGTTGAAAAAGGGCTTCCTGACTCGCCAGTTCCACCATCTTCCCCAGATACATCACCCCGATGCGGTCACTTACATGTTTTACCGCCGGTAATCCATGGGCGATAAAAATATAGGTTAACTGAAAATCCTTTTGCAGCTTTTTCAACAGATTGAGAATCTGAGCTTGGATGGAAACATCAAGGGCGGATACCGGTTCATCGCAGATGATCAGTTTCGGCTTTAAGGCGAGAGCCCTCGCAATCCCGATTCGTTGGCGCTGACCCCCGCTAAACTCGTGTGGATAGCGCAACAAATGATGGGAACCGAGTCCAACCACATTTAGTAACTCTTCCACCTGATCATCCAAATCGGATTTGGCTAATCCATGCACCTTTAACGACTCCGCCACAATATTCCGGACCGTCAGCCTCGGGTTGAGAGAGGCATAGGGATCCTGGAACACCATCTGCATATCGCGTCGCACCTGTCGAATCTGCTTTCCAGTCACATTCGTCAAGTTCTGGCCTTGAAACCGTATTTCCCCTGCTGTCGGTTCCATCAGCTTTAGAATGAGCTGCCCGGTCGTTGACTTTCCACAACCGGATTCCCCCACAATACCAAAAGTCTCCCCTGGCTGAATCGTAAAATCCACCCCGTCCACTGCCCGAACGACCCCAGCGTTGCGGGAAAAGATGCCCTGTTTAAACGGAAAGTGCTTTTTTAACCCCTTCACCTCAAGGAGTGCTTGTGATGTTGCCGCTTCGTCCATACAAGATCCCCCCTTACGCGTGAAAACAGCGGACAGTATGATTTTCGCTAAGTGTCGTCAATGCTGGTGATTCACCGCGACAGCGGTCGCTGGCTAATGGACAACGGGGATGAAACGCACAGCCGCTCGGCATCTGCAACGGATTGGGAACCAGACCGACAATCGAATCCAACTCCTCCCGCCGCTCGTCCATTTTGGGGATCGATTGGAGCAATCCGCGGGTATACGGATGTTTGGGGTTGGCAAACAGCTCAAAAACCGGGGATTGTTCCACCACTTTGCCAGCGTACATCACAACCACCCGATCGGCCAATTCCGCCACCACCCCAAGATCATGGGTAATCAAGATGACACCCGTCTCTTGTTCCTGATTTAGCTTTTTCATCATTTCTAAGATCTGCGCCTGAATCGTAACGTCTAGGGCGGTTGTGGGCTCATCGGCGATCAAAAGTTTGGGATTACATGATAAAGCCATGGCAATCATTACCCGTTGTCGCATTCCTCCCGACAACTGATGAGGAAATTGACGAATCACTCGTTCCGGATGAGGAATGCCCACCCGGTTCAGCATCTCGATGCTTTTCTCCCTGGTCCGCGTCTGGTCCAATCCTTGATGAAGACGGATCACTTCCCCGATTTGATTGCCAATCGTAAAAACGGGGTTGAGAGATGTCATCGGTTCCTGAAAAATCATTGCGATTTCATTTCCGCGTAGCTTTCGCCGCTCTTTTTTACTTAGCTTCAATAAGTCGCGATCATCAAAGAAGATTTCTCCTGCGGCCACTTGCCCATAATCAGGAAGCAGTCCCATGATCGAAAGCGAAGTAACGCTTTTTCCACAACCGGACTCTCCTACAATCGCCACAATTTCTCCGGGGTTTACCGTAAAAGAACAATCTCGGACCGATGGGATCATTCCTGCATCCGTCTGAAATCGCACCTGTAAATCTTTTACTTCAAGTAAAGGAGTGGTCACATTTTCTCACCTGCCATTCACCTTCATACGAGGGTCCAGCATATCACGCAACCAATCACCGAGAAAGATAATGCCTAGAACCGTGATTGTGATGGCGATGCCTGGAAAGGTTGCTACCCACCAACTTGTGGCTAGATACTGCCTACCGTCACTCAACATGCCTCCCCAGGAAACCGTTGGCGGTTGAATTCCCAATCCGAGAAAACTGAGAGACGCTTCCATAATGATGGTTGTGGCAACACTTAAGGTAGAGATAACGATAAAAGAAGAGAGGATGTTGGGTAGAATGTGAATCCCCATGATCCGCGTATGACTGGAACCGATCGACTTTGCCGCTCGCACAAAATCCCGTTCTTTAATGCTGAGAACCTCACCGCGGATCACCCGGGCGTAATTCACCCAGTTGGTTACGCCCAACACCAGGATCAGCGTTAATAAACCAGGTCCCATCACCGCCAGCACCATCAACATCAATAAGATATTGGGAATGGCGAGAAAGGAGTCGACCGTTCGCATGATGACCCGATCAATCCAGCCCCCGAAGTAGCCGGACAACAACCCCAGCACTAAGCCGATGGCACCAGCCACCACCACCGAACATATCCCCACCAGCAACGATATCTGTGAACCATAAATGATGCGGCTCAACACATCCCGCCCCAGGTTATCCGTACCGAGGGGATGGTCGCCTGTCCCACCCTCAATCCACATCGGCGGCATCAATCGATCAGCAGCTTTGGTCGCCACTGGGTTATGTGGCGCAATCACATCGGCAAAAATGGCGACCAATACCACACTCAGGATGATCAGCAAGCCGATCGTGCCCGTTTTACTTTTTAACAATACACGTATCCAACGTCTCCCGGTTTGAATCGGTTGACTGGTATCCTCGATCGTAGTCCCTTTCTCCGCCTGTTCTACGGACACTGACAAGCGTATCACCCCCGTTCAATTGTATTTAATGCGCGGATCCAGATAGCGATAGGTTAAATCGGCCAACAGATTGCCAAGAATGACAAACAGCGCAATCACAAATACCGCCGCCTGCACCAATGCCATATCGCGAGTATTGACCGCCTGAATCAATAATTGGCCCATCCCCGGCCAAGAGAAGACCGTTTCCGTAATCAATGTGCCCCCGATTAGGGTAGACGTTTGTAAGGCCATAATCGTCACCACTGGAATCAGTGCATTTCGCAAAGCATGCTTATTGACCACAATGATTTCCATCAACCCTTTACTGCGAGCGGTACGGATATAATCCTGTCCCAGGATCTCCAACATACTGGACCGGATCAAGCGGGTCATCTCAGCGGCGATGCCCGTACCCAATGTGATCGCAGGCAACACCAGATGGAGAAACGTACCATGTCCGGAAACCGGGAATATTTTTAGCGTGACTGATAAAATCAAAATCAGCATAATACCCAGCCAAAAGTTGGGCATTGCCTTCCCCAAAACAGCTCCCCCGGTGATCAAAACATCCAAAAACGTATTTCGCTTAACCGCCGACAAAATCCCCAACGGAATCGATAACAACGTCGCGACGATCATGGAGGTGACGGCCAGCTCGATCGTGGCCGGAAGGCGTTCCAGCACAATCGGCAATGCGGGTTGATTGTAACGGAAAGACTCACCAAAATCCCCCTGAACCGCGTTTTTCAAAAAGCGAAAATACTGAACATGTAAGGGTTGATCTAAACCGAGAGCCTGAATCAGGTTGGCTCGATCTTCTTCGGTTGCCGTTTCCGGTAACATCAAATCAACCGGATTCCCCGTTACATTCACCAAAATAAACACAATTAGGGAGATGATAAAGAGGACCGGAATCACTTGCAACAAACTTTTAAAAAAATATTTCACCGTCTCACCTCCAAAAAATGATTCTCTCAATCACTTGAATCCTATAAAACCGCATGGGTACCCCGGTTGATGTGGCTATGTCCTTGCCTGGAGGAATCGCCCCACCAACCTCGTTCCATCAAACATTAAGTACCCACATGAAGACAAAGCCACTGTCACTTCTGTTGTTTACTTCAGTTCAATATCATCCGCGATAATTAACTCATCCAAGCGAGGGTTAAAGTTAATCCGGTCATTCACCCCATAAATTCCTTTCACCTGATGCAGATAGATATGGGGACGATCCGCGGCCACCAACTCTTGCACCTTTTGATACTGCTGTTCCCGTTCTTTTTCATCCATGTTCTCCATCGCTTGTTCCAGCAACTTCTCCACTTCTGCATTGTTATAATCCGTTTCCCCTTTAGCCACCTCAGGAGACAACCGTTCAAAAGCATATCCACCATCAAACATGGAATTTCCATAGCCGATCATATAGAGCTCGTCAAACTTTTTCCCTTGGTATTTCTCGTTGTATTTGCTCCACTCCAACATATCCAGCTTCACCTGAATTCCCACCTCAGACAGCATAGCCGCAATCATTTCCGCGATCTCCTTATCTTTGAGATAGCGGCCGTTGGTGGCACTCAAGGTCAGCTTCAATCCTTTTTCGAAACCAGCTTCTTTTAACAGCTGTTTCGCTTTTTTGGGATCATATTCATATTTATCATACAATTTTGGGTTAGCCCCAAAAGTCCCCGGTGTTACCCGTGTTCGCGTCGGGGTTCCCGCCCCCTGCAAAATATTATCGGTGATCGCTTGATTGTCGATCGCCAGCTCAATCGCTTCCCGCACTTTGGGATCTGCGGTTACATTCCCTTCACTCATCCGTACCACCAGCATCATCACCCGTTGGGTCGGCGCTTCCTGGACATGGGTTCCCTCATTGCCGTTGATACGCTCAATATCACTTGGAGGAGTATTTTCAACAATGTCAACGCCACCGGTCATCAATTCTCCCACCCGAGTGGCTTCCTCTGGAATCGCGCGAAACACCACTTGATTCCATTTTGGTTTTTCTCCGAAATAATCATCGTATTTTTTCAATACGACCCGATCATCGCGAATCCATTCTTCAAACTGATAGGGGCCGGTTCCAACCGGTTGTTTTAAAAATTGGTCCCACCCCTCTTCTTCGATATATTTGGAGGGAAGCATACTGGAACCCAGGCG
The DNA here is from genome assembly GCF_003046315.1 of Desmospora activa DSM 45169. Taxonomy (NCBI): domain Bacteria; kingdom Bacillati; phylum Bacillota; class Bacilli; order Caryophanales; family Thermoactinomycetaceae; genus Desmospora; species Desmospora activa. The sequence goes on from NZ_PZZP01000001.1 coordinate 1,652,219, forward strand.
CGACAAGCGATTGAGCAGAACCGGATCCGGGTTGTGCGTAATAATCTCAACCGTGTGATCATCGATCACCTTTACCTCTTTGATCTGCTTATAACTGGTATGCTCCAACAACGATTGATCCTTGGCTACACGTTCCAGCGAAAATTTTACATCCTCCGCCGTAAACGGATCTCCATTATGAAACTTTACATTCTCTTTTAACTTGAATTCCCATGTCGTATCATTCTTTTGCTCCCAGGATTCAGCCAAATCCGGCTGCGGTTCCTGATTTTCGTCCAGTTTGATCAGATAATTAAACATATTGACGTGAATCGCTTCCGTCGATGTGTTGTTGTGATTATGGACATCAAAGCTAACCATATCGGCGCCTCGGGCAATCGTTAACACCTTTTCATTTCCCACAGCACCACTACCCCCGCTGTTACATCCTGTCAAAGTTAATGCAGCGGCAAGCACCATTGTAACGACCATCATGCCAAATCGTTTCATGACAGGTCCTCCTCTTGATTTAAATAATCGTGCACAAACTGAGAGAAAAGCGCCACACCGATAGGCAACGCTGCTTCATCCAAGTTAAACATGGGATGATGTCCTGGATAGGTACACTGCTTAGCTTCATTTCGCACGCCCAAACGGAAAAAGACTCCTGGTACTTGTTGTGTAAAATAGGAAAAATCCTCTCCCCCCATCGTTGGCTTCACCATCTCATAGCGGTCGGAACCCAGCACGCGTGTCGCTGTGTGCTTCATCCGGTCCACCATCACACCATCATTGACGATTGAAGGGTAGCCCTTGTTATAGGTAAATTCATAGTCAGCGCCAAGGGCTGTCGTCACCCCTTTGATCACCTGTTCAATCCGTTCCGGCATTTGCTCCCGCACCAACGGATTGAGCGTTCGAACGGTACCGATCATGTTCACATCCGGTGCAATAATATTGCCCGCCGCTCCCCCCTGGATTTTGCCGATGGTGATTACCGCCGATTCCAAGGGATCCATCTGTCTGCTGACGATATGTTGCAGTGCGGAAAGGACTTCTGCCGTCACACTGACAGAATCCACCGCTTGATGGGGTTGGGCAGCATGTCCCCCTTTTCCAATAATTCGGATCAAAATTTCATCCGCAGCGGCACAACCAACCCCTTTCACCAAAGTGATGCGGCCCGTCGGGATTGTGGTGTTCACATGTAATCCAATAATGGCGTCCACCGGCGGATCCTGTAAAACTCCGTCTTGGATCATCACTTCGGCTCCTCCTAAACCTTCTTCCGCCGGTTGAAAGATAAATTTTACACTTCCTCTCGCAATCTTAGCCTGTTGCGAGAGAAACTGTGCCGTTCCCATCAGGATGCTGGTATGGGCATCATGGCCGCAAACATGAGCTTTGCCTGGAATGGTGGAACGATAGGCGATTTCCTTTTGATCTTGAATCGGCAGTGCATCCATATCGGCACGAATCCCAATGCAAGGTCCCGGCTCTTTCCCCCGCAGCAAGCCGACAACACCGGTTTTGCCAACGCCTCTTTTCACCTCCAACCCCAAACTCTCCAAATGATCCGCAACTATTGCCGCCGTTCGCTCTTCTTCAAACCCCAGTTCAGGGTGTCGATGAAAATCGCGACGCCATGCCGTCAATTCACCTTGCAGTTGACAGGCTTTCTGCAAAAATGGTGAACCGGCTTCAATCGATGGCATCATCCATTCGCCCCTTTCGCCTCTCGCTGAGCAAAATCTTCGATAATAGCCGCAATATGTTTAATGCCTTGTACATAGTCCTCTACGAAAATATTTTCATTGGGAGCATGATTGTTGGAAGCAAAATGACCCACGCCCACCGATACCGCCGGAATTCCTCGTTTTTGACACAATGAGTACATCGGTCCTGTTCCCGGTGACATCGGCATCACAACTGGATCCGTCTGATAGACCTGGCGGGCCGTTGTCCGTACGGTATCCACCAAGGGATCGCTTGGACTGGTTTTAGCTGGATGTTCAAGGCTATACGGAATGATATCAATATCCTCAAAACCATGCTGATCCAGATGGGTGCGCAAATGGGTTAAAATCTCCTCCGGATCTTGCTCAGGAACAAGGCGAAAATCCAGTTTCACTCTTGCTTCTGCCGGTAAAACCGTTTTGGCTCCCGTCCCCGTATAGCCGGATTCAAATCCGCAAATCGTACAAGTGGGTTGAAAAATCAGTTTTTCTTTTAAATCGAAACCAGATAATTCGGACAAAAAGGACTCAAGTTCCAGATGTTGCAATGTTTCCTTTTCCTCGTATTCCATCTGATCCAAGATCTGCTTTTCCAGATGATCCGGCGGTAACACATTGTCATAAAAGCCGGGGATGCAAACTTTTTCATCTGGAGTTTTTAATGTTGACAACGCCCACACTAAGCGCCATGCGGGATTTTCAATAATGGCTGCCGTCGATGAATGCAGATCCGTATTTGCCCCACGGCAAACCAGTTCGACATAACACATCCCCTTCACGCCGAGGGAGATTTGAGGACGGTTGTTCGCGTTTTTATATCCAAACTCCCACAAGCAGCCATCGGCATGAAGCCGATCCCCGTGTTTCTCGATAAACTCTTCCAGATGGACACTCCCAATCTCCTCTTCCCCTTCAACAATAAACTTGATCGATAACGGCAGTTCCCCTCTCACCTGTTGATAGGCATGAATCGCCGCCAGGCGTGCCATCAAGTTGCCTTTGTTATCCGCGACTCCCCGCGCAACCATTTTACCGTCATGGATCTCCGCGCCAAAAGGAGGATAATCCCACAGCTCAACCGGATCTTCCGGCTGAACATCATAATGGTTATAAAAGGATAATGTTTTTAAGCCTTCTTTGCCGAAAGTCCCTAATATCACTGGATATCCGGAAGTTTCAATCAACTCCGCTTGTCCACCAATGGTATGAATCGCATCGAGCACCATTTTCGCCGTCTCATCCATTCCCCGATTTTGGGCGGCTACACTGGGCTGTCGGCAAATCTCCTGCAACCAGCGGATATATTGAGCTTGATTTTGCTCAATATAGTGAAACACATCTTCCATGGAAACTCCTCCCCTCCAATCAAGTTCTTGTCAATTGTTTTTAGGAATAGTTCCTTAAGTAATCCGTTTATGCTAGTATAGGGATAACGAATTATTATGTCAATTACAAATAGCCCCTAAATGAAAGCCATAAAAAGGAGACGAAACCGATGATTGACGAGATCAGCAAAAGAGTAAATGAACTAACTCCCACTATGGTCGAATGGCGCCGAGACTTTCATCGCTATGCAGAAAGCGGTTGGGTAGAGTTTCGTACCGCTTCCAAGGTAGCTGCCTTATTGACTGATTGGGGGTTTGAAGTACAGGCCGGTCGAGAAGTAATCAAGGAAGAGGCGCGTATGGGCGTTCCATCTCCATCTTTTTTGGAGCAAGAGGAGCGACGAGCATTAAAGCAAGGGGCGATTGCGGAGTGGCTTCCTCATTTTTCCGGCGGATTTACCGGCGTTGTCGGTATTCTTGACGGCGGGCGTCCCGGTCCTGTTGTCGCGCTGCGATTTGATATGGATGCCTTAGATATACAGGAATCGACAGAAGCAGATCACCTTCCCGTACAGCAACATTTTTCCTCCGTCAACCCTAATATGATGCACGCCTGCGGTCATGATGCCCACACCACCATCGGTCTGGGAATCGCCCAGATATTGTCGCAGATGAAAGATCGTATCAAGGGTCGTATCAAGCTGATCTTTCAACCCGCCGAAGAAGGAGTGCGTGGAGCCAAATCGATGGTAGAAGCGGGTGTGCTTGACGATGTGGATCGCTTTTTTGCAGCCCATGTCGGGACCGGTGTTCCTTTGGGAGAGGTGATTTGCGGAGCCCGTGGGTATCTCGCTACCACCAAATTGGATATCACCTATACCGGTCGCGCCTCCCATGCCGGTGGCCGTCCGGAACACGGACAAAACGCGTTGTTGGCTGCCGCTACCGCTACACTCAATCTGCATAGCCTTCCTCAGCACAGCGGTGGTGCTTCCCGGATCAATGTCGGTGTTCTACAGGCGGGAAGCGGGCGTAACATCATCCCTGCGTCAGCGTTGTTGAAGGTGGAGACACGGGGAGAGACGAGCGAAATCAATCATTTTATGTATGAGCGGGCACTACAAGTCATCCAAACGGCGGCGGCCATGCACAACGTCAAGGAAGAGATCAAAATGATGGGTGCCGCCCAGAGCAGCGATCCCAGTCCGCAGTTGCTATCCTTTATTCGCACCCAAGCAGAACGGGTAAACGGAATAGAAACAATCACGGAAACCCGTCAAGCCGGAGGTTCAGAAGACGCCACCTATATGATGGAGCGGGTGAAGCAACGTGGGGGGCTCGCCTCTTATCTCGTTTTTGGCACCACCTTGGCAGCGGAACATCACAACGAAAAATTTGATATCGATGAACAGGTGTTGCCACTTGCCGCCAAGACGCTCGCGGTGTGTGCACTCCATGCGGATGAGAGTTAAGCACAAAGGGGGAACCCATGAAAACACGAGTAGGAATCGTCGGTCCACAAGATTCTGTGGATCTCATCTGTGAAGTCGGTCGTGAATTTGCCGATGATTTAACGGTTTTACCCTTTATCTATCAAAACGTAGAGGAAACCAACGCCATCATCCAACAATATGAACACCAAATTGATATTTGGGTCTTCTCCGGCCAAGCCCCCTTTGCAATCGCACAAGAAAGCGGCTTAAAGCAACAATTCCTCTTTCCTCCGATGGAAGGGGCCGGTTTGATGAAATCCCTGTTGGAAATCGGATACCGTGATCAAAAAAATCTGCTCCGCCTCAGTTTTGATACCCTCTCCCGGCTGGAAGTCATGGAGGCGTATACTGAGCTGGGGTTGTCGAGCGAGCAGCTTCACCTTCTCCCCTATAGCGGCTATAAACCGGCAGCGGAATTGATTGATTTTCATCATTCGCTGTTTATCAACAGGCAGGTGGATGCATGTGTCACCTGCCTACATTCGGTATATGAAGAGTTAAAGCGCCGGGGTGTTCCTGTGTATCGCATCACCAAAACTAGAGGCAGTATTCGGCGAATGTTGAGCATGGCTCTACAACAGGGAGAAACGCTTCATTTCAAAAAATCACAGATCGCAGTCTTATTGATCCAGATCGGTGGGATGGATCAGTTGATCTCTCAAAATACCCTCTCTTACGATATCCATCGACTCCATCTACGATTGCAGGAAACCGTTCTCGAATATACCGAATCCATCTCTGGTTCATTTATCGCTTTAGGGAGCGAAAAATTCCTCCTCTTTTCTACCAGGGGCAGCCTGGAGAGCGGTGAAACTTCTCCTGCGTTATTGCCGGAGAGGCTGGCTGTCGTTACCGACTTATCTACAAATGTCGGGGTGGGCTACGGCAACACCGCCTTATCTGCAGAGCAAAACGCACAGCTCGCCCTTCTGCATGCGCAGAATTACGGTCCTTGCAGCACGTTTATGGTGGATGACAACAATCAAATCGAAGGTCCACTCGAAAGCCCAAACCGGCTCTCTTTCGGTTACCGGACGGAGAGCAAAGCAATCCGAGAAAAATTGAAAGAAGCAAAAATCACCATTAAAACGTATAGCAAACTGTTGTCTGTACAAAACAGCAGTCATCACCACTCCATCACATCATCCGATGTGGCCGCGTGGCTAAAGATGACTCAACGAAACGCTCGCCGCATTTTGCATGAACTAGAACAGCACAGCCTTGCAGAAGTAATCGGGGAAGAAGCACCACCCGCCCGGGGAAGACCGCGAAAAATATACCGGATAAAGGAAGAATGTGAATGAACGCTCGCCGCAATATGAAAGCGATTTCTCTCATCGAACGGTTAGCCCTTCATCGCTGAAAGAGAAACTACTTTGTAACAACTCAGCACCTGATAACGGGTGCTGTTTATTTGTTTGCGGTGCATTTATAAACTGAATCAACACTCCTTTTCGTTGCGTCCACTCATTCGAAAGTTGTAATATAAGACTCAAGATTTAGCGATTGTGGAAACAAGAGAAGGAGTTGGATTCATGGCCAAGTACCAATTTACCCCTGCTCAAGCCCTTGTATTGGGTTTTGGCATGATGATCTTGATTGGAACTATACTTTTGTCATTACCGATTGCAACGGAGAGCGGGGAGCCACTTCCCATTCTCGATGCGCTGTTTACAGCGACTTCTGCCGTCTGTGTGACAGGCTTGGTTGTGGTTGATACCGGCTCTACCTTTAGCACTTTTGGCGAATGTGTCATCATGCTTTTAATTCAAGTTGGCGGCCTTGGATTTATGACCTTCGGTATTGTGTTCGCCCTGTTGTTGGGCAAAAAAATCGGCATCAAAGAACGGCTGATTCTGCAACAAACCTTTCACCAAACGAAGCTGCAAGGGTTGGTGAAACTGGCATTACTTGTTCTAACCCTCACCTTGATCATTGAAGGAATCGGCTTCACCCTGTTGGCGATTCGTTGGATTCCGGAATGGGGATGGAGTGAAGGGCTTTATCTCGCCTTATTTCATACCATCTCCGCCTTTAACAACGCCGGATTTGATCTGTTTGGCGACAGCCTGATCGGATATGTAGGCGATCCTCTCATCAACCTGACGATCACGGCGCTATTTATCTTGGGAGGTATTGGGTTTGTGGTGATCGCGGAAATCCTGCAATACCCTTCCACTAGGCGACTCAGCCTTCATACCAAGCTGGTTTTGTCGGTCACCGGCGGTTTAATTTTGATCGGTACCGTCATCATCCTGATCATTGAATGGAGAAACCCTGAAACATTGGCCTCCATGCCGCTCGCCACCAAGTTCTTTGCTTCGTTTTTCCAAGGCGTCACTCCGCGAACAGCGGGCTTTAGTACGATGGATATCGCTGATATGTACCCTGCCACACAATTTATCATCATTATGTTGATGTTTGTGGGAGCATCACCCAGCTCCACCGGCGGCGGTATTAAGACAACCACTTTTATCCTTGTCTTGTTGGCGGTATGGGCCATGATCCGCGGAAAGGCGGATGTTGTGGCGTTTCAGCGCAGAATCCCCCATGAACAAGTGTACCGGGCGTTGACAGTGTTAGTGATCGCTCTTTCTCTGATTATCGTGGTAACCATTTTACTTACCTTGACTGATCATACCGATCTGATGACTTCCTTATTTGAAACGGTCTCTGCTGCCGGCACCGTCGGTCTCTCTTTAGGCCTTACCTCTGAGCTCACCCCGTTGGGTAAAATACTGATCACCATTACGATGTTCGCCGGAAGATTAGGCCCCATGACCCTGGCGTTTGCCATTGCCCAACGGGTAGAAACAAAAAATTTCCGTTATCCCGAGGAAAAGCCGTTAATCGGTTAATATCCATATGGAAAAACAACGGGCGGAGTCTCTCCCTCCGTTGTTTTGTTATTTCAAACAAAAAAGAGAGTTGAACCTCACCCAACGTGAGGTCTTATCCTAATGTTGCCGATAATAAAACGATGCCTCGTTTTAGCGCTTAATCAAATGAGACTGCCTTAGTAGGCAGTCTCATTCTCTGTTCAATCGGGTATGACAGTGATTTCCACCCGACGATTCTTTTGGCGGCCTTCGGTGGTGTCGTTGGAGGCGACAGGCTTCGATTCACCAAACCCTTGGATTTCCAACAAGGATTCCGATACCTCCAGTTTATCCGTCAGGGCTTGTTTTACTGCTTGTGCCCGTTTTTCCGACAACTGTTTATTGTAGGAAGCCGACCCGCGACTATCAGTGTGCCCATCAATTCGAAAGGTGGCGTTCTTCGACTTCTTGATCGACTGAGCGATCTGCCCCAGGGCATAATAGGCGTCTTTCCTTAACTTGTAGGAATCCGTATCAAAGAGGACGTTTTCAGGGATGGTGATCACCACATCTTTTTTACCAGAGCTTATGCTCACATCCGGGGGGATATAGCTGGGCGGCTGATAGTCAAAATCGGGGGGAGCGTACTTCGGAGGTTCGTATGGATCCGGCGGCACATAGGACGGCGGTGGTTTATATGGATCAGGAGGAATATAAGGGTCTGGGGGGACATAGGGATCCGGTGGGACATAGCCCCCGTTGTTCCCTTTTTTATTTTCATCCTTTTCATCATTTACTTCTCTCGCTGCGCTGTCTTCTGCGTTCGTTTGCTTTTCGACGGCTTCCCCTTCCTCGGAAGTTACTTCCTTGTCGCCGGAGCATCCTGTGAGGAGAATGAGAGAAAGGAAAAAGATGAGCCCGACTCTCTGTATCATTGGAATCTCCTTTCCATATGGAAGATACATCCATGATAGAAGAAGATGGAAGGTCACGCAATACGATTAATGGATGAATTGGATATAGGAAAACCGGTGTATATGTATTGAAAAGTCAACACGGCTAGGGCCAAGCTCGATAGTTTGAATCGTATAAAAAGTGATCACCCGTATCTCCGTCCCATCAAGCATTCATTTAAAATTTCGCTTCTATGTATTCTTTTTCTGCAATTTATGTGAATAACAACCCCTCATTGATCAAGTGAGGGATTGTTTTGTTGAACCATCAAGCAGGAGAGTGCCATAGGGAGCGATCGTGGTGGAACCGAAGTGAACCTGGTCTGTCAGCAGATCTTTTGACTTGCGATTTAAGTGTATGGTCCTTGAATCAGCCGCGTAATTTAAGAGAAAAATGATCGTTTCTCCAGTCGAATCATCGCGGCGAATACTCAATTCTACTTCTTTCGGCAGAATTAACCAATCCGCGGTAGGAGATTTTAGGCCGAGAAGATTGATGAAGCAGTCAGCCGTTTCCTCGTTAAAAACGGCTCCGTAATAATAGGAAGTACCGCTTCCAAACTCGTTTCTCACCAGGGCCGGTTTCCCCTGATAATAGCCGTCTTGGTAAGTGGCCAAAATTTCAGCACTGGGGGAGTCGATATACAGGATGTCGTTAAAACCCTCCGCCATCGTTGTGACATTCTCCCCATGCCACCATTCTACGCGAGGTGGCTGTTCATAAGGGCCGATTCGTGTAAAATCCTCCACCGTCACACCGCACAACTCCGCGATTGGGCCGGGGAATGGACGCACCTCGCAAATACCGGATGAATTCTTGTACCCGGAGCGGCACCCCAATATCAGCTGCCCGCCGCTACGCACGTATTCCGTCAATAGATGCGCCGTTTCATCTGAGAGAATGGTCGGATGGGGATAGACGAGGAGCTTGTATTTGCGCAACTCTTCCAGTGTGATCCCCTTCTTTAAGAAGAGGGCGTCAACAGGAATATGGTTATACTGAAAGGCCTTAAACCAGGATTGGACGCTTGTTTTCTCATAGGGGCCGTGCCAGTTATCCAGTTCACCGTCCCACTCGTTATCGTAATCCTTCACAATCGCCACCTCGGCCTTCACGTTCTTCCCGACCAGAGAGCGACCGACTTTTTGCAATTCCTCCCCCACCTGGGATGCCTCCTTCAACCGGCGGTTGGGGCGGTTATGGACATCATTGATCCCGTGCCAATAGATCTCCGTCCCCATCGGCGCCGTCCGCCAGCGGAAGTAAAGGACCATATCGGCGCCATGGGCGATCGACTGATAGGTCCACAACCGCATCTGCCCCGGTTTCGGAGATGGCTGCTCAATCCGATTCACCCAGCCGCCTGGACCGGACTGCTGTTCCATGATACAAAAATGGGGTGAAATGCTGCGAACAATGCTCAGATTCCAACTCCATTTGCGATCCAAGAGCGGTTCTTCCCCTTCGTCGGGAAAGAGGGTACTAAAGTTGGGGTATGAATCAAAAGAGATAAAATCCAACAATTCATCGGTCATCCGATGGCTGTCCAAGTGTCCAAAGATGCCGTTTGTTGTGACAAAGTGATTTGGCGCCGTCTCTCGGATGATGTCCGCCTGCAGTTTGGCGAAAGAAATGGCGCTATCGGAGAAGAACCGTTTTTCATCCAGTGCCTGGTGCGGATTGGGAGAATCGCTCACCGTCGGCCGGATCAGATGGACCTGCTCCCACTCTGTATAGGTCTGATTCCAAAACACGGTTCCCCACGCCTCATTCAACCGGTCCAAACTACCATATTGACCCTTCAACCATTGCCGGAACGCCTGGTGATCCGCTTCCGAATAAAAGACATCTATCTCGCAATTGAGCTCGTTGTCAATCTGCCAACCGATCACCGCCGGGTGATCCCGGTAATGTGCCACCATCTTTCTCACGATACGGGCGGAAAGCTCCCGGTATACTGGGGCATTGTAGTTGTAATGGCGTCGCTGACCGTGTTGATACTGAATTCCCTCCTGTGATACATTCAATACTTCTGGATAACGATGGGTCAGCCATGCCGGAGGCGTGGCCGTCGGCGTTCCAAGGATGACCTGAAGCCCATGTTCATGAGCGAGATCGATCGCCCGATCAAACAAATCATACTGAAACTCCCCTTCCCGAGGTTCAAAAATAGACCAGGCAAACTCAGCCATCCGAACAACAGAGAAGCCCATTTCCCTCATCCGACGGTAATCATCGGACCAAAGCTTTTCCGGCCAGTGCTCTGGATAGTAACAGACACCCAGTCGAAAATCGGACGTTTGAAAGGATTTCATGATTGAAGTTCCTCCCTATGGATTAGGATTTGATACTTCCCATGGCGATGCCGGAAACGATGTATTTTCGCAGCAAGGGAAACAGAATCAGCATCGGCAGAATCGACAGAAATGCCCCGATCAGAATCAACGGATACAGAGGTTCTCCGGCTCCTGCGGTATTCAAGTTGGCCATCCAGATCTGTAGGCCAACAGTCAAAGGAAAAAGCTCCATCTTGCTGAGCAAAACCAAGGGGAGAAAAAAGTTGTTCCATGTGCTGATGAAAATGATCAGAAACAATGTGGCCAGCCCCGGACGGATGATCGCTAACGCGATTCGGAAAAAGATGCCGAAATCGCTGCAACCATCCACCCTACCGGAGTCGATCAACTCCCTGGGCATCGTTTCTTTGATATATACCAGCATGAAATAGACACCGAAGGGTTGAACCAACATCGGTAAAATCACACCGGCGTAAGTATCGATCAAACCTAAAGCCTTTACCAGCAAAAAGATAGGAATGGTCATGGCGGCTGCCGGCACCATCAACGATCCCAAAACGGCGAGGAAGAGAGGCCGTTTCCCGCGGAAGGTGTACATCGCGATTGCATAACCTGCCATGGCGCTGATCAGGGTACCCAGCAACGCCGCCCCTCCGGCATAGATTACGGAATTGACCACCCACTGCCAAAAAACGCCTCCTTGATGAGTGTGCAACCACTTTAGGTTGGAGAAGAAATGTAGCTGATCCGGAAAGGTCAGCATCGGTGTACTGAACAACTGTTCCGTCGACTTGGTCATCGATACAAGGAGCCAATACAGGGGAAGTAGGAAATAGAAAGCCATCACCAGCAACAACACCATCGATACCGTCGTTTTTGAAGCGGATTGAACGGCAGCGTTGCGATGATGTTTCCGTTGGAGACTCGTTACCATGAATGAACTCCCTTTCATGTATCTACTCCCTCCCTTTTTTCATCGATTCGAGCGGAAGCAAACCGCTTTGTTTTCTTACCCGACTGAACTTGTTTCCGCCCTCCGATTGTTCCGTCGGCGGTGGCGATCATAAACAACATCGAAGCCATAAACGTAATCAGTACCAAGATAATGGAGAGAGTGGCAGAATACGTGAAATTCCCATAGGCAAAGGCCATATTGTAAATGTCCATATTCGGCGTGAAAGATGAAGGAATGCTGGTGAGATTGGATAGAATGAAGGGCTCATTAAAGAGTTGCAGGGAACCGATGATGGAGAGAACGGCAGTCATAATGATGACCGGCTTCAATAAGGGAATCTTGATGTAAAGTGCCATCTTCCACTCGCTGCACCCATCCAACTTGGCCGCTTCGTATAACTCCAGTGGAATTGAAGTTAGACTGGCAAAGTAGATCGTCATGTTATAGCCGGTCCATGCCCATACAGCCATATTAGCGATTCCGTACAAAACCAGGTCCGACGATAAAAGATCCAAAGGCTTTCCTCCGGTCAATATACCGAATACATGAAGGAGCGGATTCAATTCCGGAGAATATAAAAACCCCCACATAATCGCCGCTATGACACCGGGAACCGCATAGGGCAAAAAATAGATCAGACGAAAAAGAGTTTTCCCTTTGATAAACGGACTGTCCAGTAAAAGCGCCAGCGCTAGCGCCAAAAAGAGCATGACAGACACCTGAACCACGCCATAATAGGCCACCCGATAGATCGAGTACCAAAAATCATAGTCCTGCCAGGCGGTTAGATAGTTTTCCAATCCTACAAAACGATTGGAACCCCCTTGGTTCACAAAAAAGCTTAAATACAAGGAATATAAAAAGGGAAAGACAAAAAACAACGCAAACAACAGCAGAAAAGGGAGTAAAAAGAGATATGGAGCTCGCCGTTGGATCGGGTTCATCAACCATCCCTCACTTTTATAGAAGTTCTCCCCCATGATTTTTCAAATGTCAGCGTTGTCGATCCTACAGAACACACTTAAGCTACACACTTGAACGGCGAACTCTCCAAGTAAGTACGCCCAAGCCAGCTAACACCAGTAAAACAGGTATTGCTGGGGAGTTAATCGCCCCCCCAACCGATTCACCGGAAGTACCCGCTTCTTCGTCCTCGACTACCTTATACCCCATCGATTTGGCAAACACCGTCACACTGCGCTGCAGATTGTCCAATGCCTCATCCCAGGATTGTTCTCCTGTCGCTGCTTTGGTAAATTCAATCGTCATCTGGTTGTAGACAAAGTCCGTCCATGGACTCCACTGAAAGGATGTATTGACACTGTTGGCGGCTTTCTCGAACACAGGTCCAGATACCTGATTGCTGAGTGCCGGGTTGGGTTCGGAAAACTCCGGCAATTGAACGCCGTATTTGTTCGCCGGTACCTGTCCGCGTCCTCCCTCTTTGATCCCTTTAATATCCATCTCTAAACCTTTACGGCTGCTATTGATCCAAGCGGCAAACAGTGCGGCCGCCTCGGGGTGAGCCGACTGCTTTGTCACCGCATTGGAGGAGCCTCCCCAGTTTCCCGTCTGAAAAGATCCATCTTTTTCCCACTGCGGGATATCTACCGCTTTCCAATTTTTCGTCTCCGGTTTTACATAGGGTTCAATCATATAGGTGGGAGACCAGGCGGCACCAATGGCACTGGCGTACTTGCCTTTGCCGATGTTGCTCTCCCATGATGGGGTATAGTCATTGGTCGCATCGACATACCCCTTATCGATCAAATCCCCCCAAAAATTAATCACCTTTTTTGCTTCGGGACTGTTCAAATTGATCTTCCACCCGTCAGAAGTGCGTTGAAAAGGTTGAACACCCGCCTGCCACAACATCCCCGTAATCCACCCGCCGTTATTGACGGGAAAATAAGCCATGGATTGATCGGGGTTCTTTTGGTGTAACTCTTTTGCATTTTCTGCAAATTCATCCCATGTTTCTGGTTGTGAAAGGCCGTATTTCTCAAATACATCCGGCCGAAAGAGTAAAACTAGCGGCCCGATGTCTTCAGGAATAGCGTAAACGTGTTCTCCACGTCTAGTTTGCTCCCATGTCCACGGTTGAAAAAACGGTTCGTATCGGTCGACATACTCCGATATATCGAGAAGGCCACCTGAATCAATGAATTTCGGCAGGTACTGATACTCAATTTGTACCACGTCTGGAGCCCCCGTTCCGGCCATGATTGCTGTCGTTAACTTGTTGTATTGGGGCTTCCCTGCTCCGATCAGAAAGGGTTTCACCTCGATATTGGGGTAAACGTTGTTAAATTCCTTAATCACCTTGTCTGTATTGGCAGTCCAAGTCCACCAAGTAATCGTAACCTCCTCTTCAAAGGACGGGTAATCGGGTGTTGGAATTTCCTCAGCGACAGCAATCGATGTACTCCCGATCATGAAAAAGACAGCAGTGAGAACGGACCCAATCCACTTACCATGCTTCATTGGACCACTCCCCGTCTAATTGTACGTACAAATATCTCCTTGACTTTGATTGTAGGTACAATTGAAAGCGCTGTCAATACAGTTTTGCAATAAAATCTGAATAATAGAATATTTATGAGGGATCGAGAGAAAACCTCTAATGTGGAAAGACTCACCCCGGCCCGAGTCTACAGCGAAGGGTGTAGAGCTTTCCATTTTCTTTTTATCATCTGGGCAAAACGATTATTTAACCCTAATCCCCCGTGAAATAGATGCCTTCCTTTTTCCACAACTCCTCCATCTCCTGCAAGCGGCGGGCGGTAATGGAGTGGTGTTCCCGGCCGACGGCGGTAACGAGGGCATTGATCAGACTGAGGGGGGCCGTAAAGGAATCTACAATTGAAGGAAGCCGGCTGGAAGCGGTCAACACTGTATCACCCGCTCCAACCAAGGGAGAGGTGTGAGAATCGGTAATCGCGAGAATCGGAACATTGCGGGAGCGGACAAATTGGAGGGCCTGTACCGTACGGGAGGTAACCCGGGGAAAACCAATCCCGACGACGAGATCTTTCTCTCCTAAGGGAGAAAGTTTCTCCAGCATCGTATCCGAGCTTTCGATCAATTCCGTATCCGAATGGATCAAGTGTAGATAGAAAGTGAAAAAGTATCCGAGAGCATGGGAACTGCGAAAGGCGACAACCCGAATCCGGCTTGCACCGTTGATTCGATCGACGGCCTCCTTAAAAGCGGCACCATCCAGTCCGTTCATCGTTTGCCTCAAGTTGGAGAGGTCATCCTTGAGGATTTCGTAGGCAATCCGGGACTCCTCCGGATAGACCTCTTCAGATATCTTCAGCCTCTCCACGGTAGTCAACCGTTCCCGAAACTCCCGCTGCAAGCTTTTCTGCATTTCCGTATATCCGGAAAAACCGAGAGAGACGGCAAAGCGTACCACTGTCGCTTCCCCGACACCAGCTTCTTCCGCCAGCTTCGCCGCAGTCAGGAATGGGGCACTTTCGGAGTGTTTCTCCAGACAGGAAGCGATTTTTTTGTGAGCCCGACTCATCTCCCCACTCTTATTCCGGATTCGATCCCATACGCGATCCCGTTCTTCCATCCCTATCAACCGCCTTTACTTGATTTTCTTCACCCCCTCTTCAAACAGGGTGAGGGTTTCCTTCACCACCTCATGTGTATGAGCCGTGGATAAGGAGAACCGACTCATCGGTTTAAGATAGATTCCCTCTTCCAGTAAAGCGAAATCCAGCCTTTGGCGCAACGTCTTATCCCCTTGGAGGAGGTTCGTAGACCGATACCCCTTATCCGTTGGCATCACCAGGTTGAAAATCGTTCCATCCCCCATGGTATACCCCGGAACTCCATGGCGGTCCAAAATTTCTTCCATACCCTGTCGCAGAAAAAATGCCTCCTGCTCTACCCGTTCGTATACACCGGGCTCTTCCAACACACGGATCGTAGCCATGCCAGCCGCCATGACGGAGGGATGGCCATTATACGTTCCGCTGTGGAATAGCACGTCTTCACCATGCCCTGATCTTCCCAGCGTCAAAATGTCACCTTTCTCTGTGGGAGAGCAGATCTCCATGATTTCCTGTCTTCCACCTACGGCACCAACGGGAAATCCCCCTCCCAGCACCTTACCCAAAGCGGTCAAATCGGGAATTACTCCGTACCGTCCTTGGGCGCCTGACAGTCCCAGACGGAAGCCCGTCTTCACTTCGTCGAAGATAAGAGGGATGCCGTACAGGGTCGTAAACTCCCGCAGCCGGAGCAGATAGTCCCTCTCCGGCGGCAGGAAACCACTCTGAACCGGTTCCAGAATCACCGCTCCCAGCCGCTCATGATTGCGGATAAGGAGGGCTTCCGTTCGCTCCCAGTCATTAAAGGGCAGAACAACCGTATTCTCCCGCCAATAAGCGGAAAGCCCCTTGGAATCCGCTGTCACTGCCGGAAATCCGTTTTCGTCCACTTCTCCTTGCTGGACGCTCACAAGAACCTGGTCGTACCCGCCATGATAATGTCCCGAACATTTGGCGATGGTGTTTCTCCCCCTCCAAGCCGTCGCCAAACGGAGAGCAAACATTGTTGCTTCCAGGCCTGAGTTGGTAAATCGGACCTGATCCATTCCCGGATAGAGTGATACCAGTTTCTCTGCCATCTCCACTTCCAGATAATGAGGGGTTCCCGTCACGGTGGTACCCATTTGATCCCACTGTTCGTTCACCGCTTTTTGTATTACGGGATGTCCATGCCCCAACATCAATGCCCCATAACAGAGGTTATAGTCGATATAACGATTTCCATCTGTATCAATCAACCTCGCCCCAGACCCAGAAGCCATCACGAGCGGGTATGGGTCAAAATATTTGATGTTGGCTGTCACCCCTCCTGGAATCACCTTTTGCGCCCGTTCAAACCATTGGCGTGAAGCTGCCGTTTTTTCTATGAAACGATGATGAAGATCCGCCTTAACCTTCATGCTTTGAATCCCCTTTTATGAAATTTACATTCCGATTTTAATCCGTATCGGAATATTTATTTCACATTATACTCGTGGGAAAAGTAAACACAAATTCCGGTTTGGGGTGGCTTACGTTCATATACGGGGATTACCATACGATTTCGGTCTATTTCACCGTTTTTCTGGAATTAATATTCCGATCTATTATTCATTTGGAATACATATTTCATACCCATATAACTTCCTCCTGTCCTTAACCTTTTTTGAAGCAAAAGAGTCACAGACTACTAAGCATCTGTGACTCTTGATATTTACGATAATCCCTATAATGGACTTTTTTACTTCACCCACATCGGTCTTTAATGTTTTTTGTTATCCAGATATTTCGTAAAGGTTGCAGCTAAAAGGAGCAAAACAAATGAAATGAACCAGCTAGCAAGCCCCCAATTGGTTTGTAATCCAATCAGTTGAACAACAACCATGAATAAAAGACAAAGTGCTGTCAAATATTTTTTCATTTTAACACCACCTCAAAAATAGAAACGGCACGAAAAGTCAATCAAGAATATAGGATTCTTGGCGATGCTGACCAGACCAGAATCGCTAAACCACCATCCCTGTTGTTACGGTTTAAACCCCCTCACTCCCACCACTTTCGATCCAACGTTCGATACTGGATCGCCTCGGCCACATGGGCTGTCTGGATTTGTTCCTCTCCGGCAAGGTCGGCGATGGTGCGGGCCAGCTTCAGGATGCGGTTGTGGGCGCGGGCGGACAGGCCCAAAGTGTCAAAGGATTGTTTAAGAAGTTGCTGGGATTCGCGGGTAAGCTCACAGTGTCGACGGATCGCCGCCGGGGGCATAAAGGCGTTGGTACGAATATCGGAGGCGGTAAATCGTTCCGATTGGATGGCGTGGGCTTTTTCCACACGCTCTCGTACCGTCTCCGAAGATTCGCCTACAGCAGTATCGGTTAGGGTGCCGTAATCCACCCGTGGTACCTCTACATGGATATCGATCCGATCCAGCAAGGGACCGGAAAGTTTGGAGCGATAGCGTTGAATTTGATGGGGTGTACAGGTACAGGCGCGATCTTCCTCATAGCCGAAATAACCGCACGGACACGGATTCATACTCCCCACCAACATAAATACCGCCGGAAAGGTGATGACGGCGCGAGCACGGCTAAGGGTCACTTCCCGATCCTCTAACGGCTGACGCAACACCTCCAAGGCTCCCTTGGAAAACTCCGGCATTTCATCAAGAAAGAGAATGCCGCGGTGAGATAGGCTCACTTCCCCCGGTTTTGGTATGGCGCCACCCCCCACCAACCCCGCCGATGAGATGGTGTGGTGCGGCGAGCGAAAAGGACGGCGGGTGATTAAACGGCCACGTTGGGTGAGGTATCCGGCGATACTGGCCACTTTTGTGACTTCCAATGATTCCTGTAGCGTCATCGGCGGCAGTATCGACGGCAGACGGCGAGCCAACATCGTTTTTCCGGACCCTGGTGGGCCGATCAGGAGTAGATTATGCATCCCGGCAGCGGCTACTTCCATCGCCCGCTTAACATGGGTTTGCCCCTGAACATCACAGAAATCTTCCAGCGGCTCCGCTTTTTCTTCCATTGTAGCGGCTGCTTCTTCCACCACCATAATCATCTCTTCCCCACGTATCCGTTTGACCGCATCCGCCAGATTGCTGACGGGAATCACATCCATTCCTTCGACCAAGCGGGCCTCCGCTGCGTTGGCGGCGGGGAGGATTACCTCCGTAAAACCCTGCTCCTTTCCCGCCATCACCATTGGCAACACACCGGCCAGGGAGCGCAATGACCCATCCAGAGCCAACTCCCCCAAAAACAACTTTCCCTCTAACTTCTCTCCTTCCAACTGTCCGCTGGCAGCCAGCACACCCAGAGCAATCGCCAAATCAAAAGCGGACCCCTCTTTCTTTAAATCAGCAGGAGCCAGATTGGTAGTAATGCGTTGTAACGGAAATTGGTGGCCGCTATTTTTTACCGCTGCTCGTACTCGATCCCGCGCTTCACGCACGGCTGAATCCGGAAGCCCTACCAATTCAAATACCGGTAACCCATTGCTAATGTCTACTTCCACCTCCACCACAAATCCATCAATTCCCAAAACTGAGCTGCTAAAGGTTTTTGCGTACATGGTCCCCTCCGGAAAAATTGGTCCTTATACCCTTCCATTTCACCAGAGGGAAATTCCTTCCTTTTTTGTAGAAATTCCAACAAAAAATTATCGGACTTACTATATGTTAGATCTGTTGATTACCTGAATGATGGAAGGGTTATTGAAAGCGAAGTTTCTTTGTTGAAAGCCCCTTCCACACATAGACAACGAATATGAATACATTTCCAAAAAAGGAGGGATCGTAAGAGAAAAGTAAAGTGGGTGAAAAAGAGATGTCCAATCGCAACGACTTAAAAAATACGCTTTCCTATCTTCACTCGGAGTTGAATCGTATTGAAACGATGGCTGGCACCCTTTCCACTGTAGAACGTGAACACTTTAATAAGCTGACCAATTTTGATCATCGTGAGTTGATGGATATTGCGGTCGAAGAGCAAAACGCCGCCCGACAATTGGGAGCGATCAAACAGATGTGCCTGGCAATGGCGCAAAAGATCGAGGGAATGAAGAAAGCACTGGATCACGGTGAACCGGGGGAGCGGACACAACATGATCCGGTTCATTGAAAATATTATCCGTTCAGCGGTAGACGCAACCGTGGACAAAGCCGTCACGCGGATGATCCGGGACCAGTATACCGAAAATCTGTTTGAATTGGTCCCAGCGACAACCAAAGTAGGTACCACCAACTTGATGGAAATCGCGATGAGAGCCAACCAAGGAACCTCCGTTTCTCGTCCCTTGGGAAGCCCGATCCATTTATCGCCCTGGGAGAAAATCCTTTTCAATCCATGTCATCTCTTTCGTTTTCCCACTCCGGAAAACGTCGGCATTCAGACATCGGTCACCATCGGACAGCGCGCGCGAAAGCCCCTCACTCTCTCCATTCCTGTCATGATCGCCGCGATGTCGTTTGGCGGCGCCTTGAGTAAAAGCACAAAAATCGCGTTAGCCAAAGCAGCAACCGCTGTCGGCACTGCCACAAATTCCGGAGAAGCTGGCCTGTTAGAAGAAGAGAGGGAAGCGGCCCACCTTTTTATCGGGCAGTACAATCGCGGCGGCTGGATGAATACACCGGATAAATATATGCGTTTAGATGCGATTGAAATCCAATTGGGCCAAGGTGCGCAGGGCTCCTCGCCCCAACGGACCACCGCCAAAAATATCGGTGAGGATTATCGGGAAGTGTTTGGTTTGCAGCATGGCGAAGATGCCCTCATACATTCACGTCTACCGGGGGTGAATACCAAGGAAGATTTTATCCAGTTGGTCAGACGACTGCGGGATGAATCGGGTGTACCCGTTGGTTTAAAAATCGCAGCCACTCATCATCTGGAAAAAGAACTGGCAATTGCCGTAGAGGCAGGGGTCGATTTTGTAACGGTGGATGGTGCCGAAGGTGGGACACACGGCGGCTCCCCTACCCTGCAAGATGATGTTGGCTTACCTACACTTTTTGCTGTGGCACGAACATCTGATTTTTTTATGCGTAAAAGGGTAATGGGCGATATCCAATTGCTGGCCACTGGTGGGCTGGTTACACCGGGTAAAATGCTAAAAGCCCTCGCCTTAGGCGCTGATGCCGTCTACATCGGAACAGCCGCCGTCATGGCGCTGGCCAGTGAACAGATGGTTAAAACGGTACCATTTGAACCGCCAACCAGCCTTGTGGTCTACAGCGGCAAAATGACGGACCAATTGGATGTGGAGCAAGCCGCTCTCAATCTGACCCGTTATTTAAACGCCTGTATGCAAGAAATGGAGCAAGTAGCGATCTCCTTGGGAAAAACGGCAATCGCGGATATTGCAAAGTCCGATCTCTGTACCATTGACCCCTTTCTCGCCAAAGCGACCGGAATCCAATTGGGAATGGTTTCATCCGAAGAGCAAGAACAGTTTTTTGTGGATACACAACCGGCATTTGATGATGATCGACCGTACGAGCATCAGCCTGTGGAATTTTCGGAAAAACAACTGTGAAGGAGTATTTTTACTACACAGTAAAAACCGTTTGTTTTCAAAAAACCACTCCTGCAAAAGAGCACGCTCATCCTTTTTCCCGCCAAAATTGTCGGGTACGAATGTCTGCTTGGCGGATGATCTCCGGCACTCTGCTTTCCGTGCCGACCAATTGCATCGTAAAATCGATCGCCTGTTGAAGCGTTACTCGGTTTCCAATGGAAACATAGACCGGTTTGACGGCGGTTTGAGTTCGCAATACGGCACCGATGGTTTCGCCCTGATCGATAATGGGGGAGTAGCTGCCTTGCCGTTGCGCCGGTGAATCATAGCTCCCGATAAAATGGGATTTTGCCACCCCGATCGTAGGACGATCGATAAAAAAAGAAGCATGGGTGGCAATCCCCATTTGTCGGGGATGGAGGATACCATTTCCATCGAAAAAAACGAGATCGGGACTTATTGTCAACTGCTCCCAAGCCTTGAGAATCAACGGCAGTTCTCGAAATGCGAGTAATCCTGGGATATAATCGGTCGCCACCTTCTCCTCGTAACAGACCGTCTCCAAAATTTCCTTCGATGGATAATCCATCACTACAATAACCGCCACACCCTGTGTTCCCTGATAAGCTACATCGACACCGGCAACCACCTGAAGATTTCCCTGATAGGGTCGTAGCGTGATTTTTCTTTTTAGCGTCGACTGAATCTCTTTCATCTGTAATGGGGTGAGATGAAAGTCATGTATCTGGTTATAATTCATGGAAATTGCCGACAGGAGATGGACCATCATAAACATTGGGGTTGTGTATATCCCATGTGAGGATGCTTCGAGCAACCATCTCTTCTCCTGTCGCCCCTCCTTTCCAAGCGGTTATTTCACCCGAAATTGCTAGCCCATCACAGTACGGTAAGGATGAGGGGCTTGTACAAACCCGATATACAGTTTTAGTCGGCATTTTCCAGATAGGGGTCCAATTTATCGGTCTTAGTGCGTTCCAACCGATACAGATGGGCAGGACGACCTGCCGGACGGTAATGAAGCTCCAGCGATAAATATCCGATTTCAGTGAGAAACTTTAAGTATTTCCGCATGGATACACGGGAGATTCCAACACGATCGGCTAGCTCTTCCGTGGAGAAATAGCTATCACCCATGAGCGGAATCGCTTTAACCACCCGCTGGAGGGTTTCTTTTGTCAAACCCTTGGGGAGTTCACGCATCGCCGCCGGTTTATCGGAGGGGTGTAAAAGGAGTTCATCCAGCTTCTCCTGTGTCAGTTCCGCTTGCTCGCTGAGGAGTTGATGTTCCCGTTGGTATGCCTTTAACGCCGCCAACAAGCGATCAAATTCAAAGGGCTTGATCAGATAATCTACCGCACCTAAGCGAAGTGCCGTCTTGATACTGGCAATATCACTGGCAGCAGAGATGACAATCACATCTACTCCTCTCTCTTGATTTCGGATCTCTGATAACAACGTCAACCCGTTTTTACCCGGCATAAAGATATCCAATAATACCAAATGCACCACATGCTTCTCCAAAAAAGCGGATGCTTCGGAGACGCCAGATACCACACCTGCGCATGCAAAGCCATCGATTGATTCCAAATAGCGTCGATTAATCTCTGCCACCATCGGATCGTCTTCCACGATCAGAACTTGGATCATGGTTTCTCACCCATTTCACAATACGGCAACTCCACGGAAAACCGCGTCATTCCTTCATCAGAGGTTACAGCTAGGTTCCCTCCCAGCCGTTCCACACTTGCACGAACCAGATGCAATCCGTACCCGCGATCGTCGCCTTTGCTCGAATATCCTTTATTAAAAATCGCCTCTTGTTGATCCTTCAGTATCCCTACTCCATTATCTTCTACAGAAAGTGTCAATTTTTCTCCATCATATCCCAAAAAAACTTGTAATTTCTTCGTTTTGCTCTCTGATCCCTCTACCGCTTCAAAGCTGTTTTCAATTAGGTTTCCCAATATCGTCACCAGTTCATGAACCATTTCCGGCTCTTCCAGTCGCGGCAAGGGGTGAACTCCGGTGATCTCCAATTGCACGCCCCGTTCCCGCGCGATGCTCCACTTACTCAACAAAAAACCGGCTAGAATCGGATTTTGAACCAACCGAGAAACGGTTCCGATCTCCATTTGCTGATTGTTGGTAATCCGACGGATATAGGATGCAAGTTCATCCTGTTTTCCCATATGAGCCATTCCTAAAATGACATGCAACTGATTCATAAACTCATGGGTTTTGGCACGCAGAGCATCGGCATATAGTTTAACCCCAGTCAATTGCTCCGCCAACTGCTTCAACTCCGTTTTATCACGAAAGGTTGCCACCGCTCCCACCACTTGCCCTTCCACAGCCACCGGGATGCGGTTGGCAACGAGCACCAGCCCGTTTAGTTCCAACTCCTGATCGTATTCCGCATGTTGACTTTCCAGTACGCGGCGCAGTCGCGAGCGGGGCAGAAAATCTTCCACTGCCTTGCCGATCGGCTCCTCCACAATACCGGCACGACGAAAGATCCGACTCGCTTCCGCATTGGCCATAATAATATTTCCGTCCCGATTGACGGCCAGAATTCCCTCGCGCACGGATTCCAACATAGCCGTCCGCTCCTCTAACAAACCGGCGATTTCATAAGGCTCTAGCCCAAACAACACTCGCTTGATTTTCCGGGCTAGCAACAATGCCCCAAACAGACCAGTTAACAGCCCAACCCCAATTCCGGTATAAATGATAAAAGTGCTTTCTATGACCGCTTCACGGATATGATTCATCAAAATTCCCACTGCTACCGCGCCCACTTGCTTTCCATCCTCATCGCGGATCGGGACAAATGCTCGCATGGCGGTACCCAAGGTCCCCTCCGCCACGGATAAATATTCCTTCCCTTGTAAAACATCCTTCTCATCTTTGCCCACAAACCGTTTGCCGATCTTTTCTTCATCCGGGTGTGATTTACGAATCCCGTTCATATCCATTACAACGATGTATTGTACACAGGTTGCCTCCCGAACATTTTCGGCCAAGGTTTGGATTTCAGCTTCGTCTCTCTTCCCCGTCATCGCTTCAATCACCGTCGGTGATTGGGCGACGATACGTGAAGTGGCTTGCGCCTCATTCGCCAAGTCTGCTTCCGTCTTGGCAGCCACTTCCTTTCCGATTAAAACCCCGGTCACCGTTAGTGCCAGAAGCACCACCACGCATGCCAACAACGCAATCGCTGTTTGCAATCGCATCGGCTTTTTTCTCCATTTCATACTCGTTCCTCCGCTAAACCGACGATCATCCCTGCTTTATTTTCCTATTGTACCCTGTAGGAGGCCCGTTGTCAGGTTTTTAACATTTGCACCATCCAAATATCAATAATCAACAAGCTTGAAAGACGGTATCTTTTTTCCTGGTGGACTCATTGTTTATAATAGAATAGACAGGTTCTTAAGGAGGGAGGATCTCCATGTTTTCAAAAATTAAGAAGGCGTTTGATACGACAACATCGGAGCCAGTTCATTCGGATGATCGGGAACGGCTGTACATCGAAATCGAACGCCTGCGCAAAGAAAACGACGAGCTTCGTCTACAGCAGCAGCTTCAACGAAAAAGAGAATCAGAATCATCTCATCCTCATCAATTCCATCTGGAGTTCTTTCTCTACGATGCAACCAATCAAAAAAATGCCCAATATACGCCAAAAGACGTTCATCGCTATCCAATGATGGGATTTACGATACACTTTTTGGACGAAAACGGAGCCGAAGCGTGCCCTTGGTTGACTTACTTACTTCGCGGTCTGGAAAATACCTTTGCCGCCATGAAAGTGGTCAGCCACCGTGTGGAAGAACCACAGCTATACAGCCAATTTGTTGATATCAAGCTGTATCCCCATATCGAAGTAAAAAAATGTATCTATCTTGTATTTCAACAGCTGTACCAATGGCAGGAACAAGGGCACGACGAAATTTCCCTGCGTGTCCATATCGGTGGGGACGAGCTATATCAGGAACTGTTAAATACCCATATGGAGGCAGTTTAAACCGTCACCGCCCTGACACAATATCAAAAAGCCCTTCCATCCGACATTGTAACGAAGGGCTTTACTTTTTCTTTTTTCTCATTTTAAAATGCCCCGCGCAAGTGATCGATCCTTTCCGGCTCATCTTGCGGTGATAATAAAATGGAGATCACGTCGATCCTCATCGATTCATTTTCCCAACCGCGAGCTTGGGCATATTGGAGCACCAATTTGCGGACTTGATTCTGTTTTCTGAAATCAACCGATTGAAAACCATACCCGAAACGGCGACTGCGGGTGGTGCGTACTTCCACCACCACCAACGTCCCGTCGCCATCCCGAGCAATAATGTCCAGTTCACCCAGACGGGTTCGCCAGTTGGTCTCGATTATCTGCCACCCTTCCCTTCGCAAACGGCGAACGGCGACAGCCTCTCCGATGCGCCCCGTCTCCCGGCGGCGATCGCTCATCGAATCACCTTCCTCCTCCTGACTTCGCCTGAATCCGTTCCCTCACCGGAGCAAAACTTTTACGGTGGATTGGAGTCGGACCCCAGCGCTCCAGTGCTACCAGATGATCGGGTGTGCCATATCCCATATTTTGCTCAAATCCATAGTTTGGGTAGCGTATGCTTTCCCTTGCCATCCACGCATCCCGCTCTGTTTTGGCGACAATGGAGGCAGCTGCAATCGAATGGCTTAAACCGTCTCCTTTTACAATCGCCTCCTGTGGAATCGTGACACCGGGGATTTGAACCGCATCCAGTAAAAGCTGATCCGGGACCACCGTCAACCCCGCAATCGCCCTTCGCATCGCTTCAAAGGTGGCTTGCAGGATGTTGTATTCATCGATATAGCGATGATCCGCCACTCCGACCGCCACCGCCACCGCATCGCGGTCAATTCGCTGTCGCAATGTCAGCCGTTCCTGTTCCGTCAGCTTTTTGGAATCGTTTAAACCGGTAGCATCAAAATCCTCCGGCAAAATCACCGCTGCCGCCACAACCGGACCGGCCAAGGGGCCACGCCCCGCTTCGTCCAATCCGGCTATCAGACGACAACCGCGTTGACGGTATGTACGCTCAAACTGCCACATTTCCTCAATCCGGCGCTCTTCCTGTCGTCGGCGTTCCTCTCGGCGTTGGTAGGTCAGTGCCAACCGACGGACCCCCGCCCGCGAATCCAGCAGCAGTTGTTCAATTTCTTCAGCAGGCAACCCTCCATGTTTTAAGCGTGCTTCAATTTCCCGAATCGTCCCCGCCGCCTTCACTCTCCTCACTCCCCCCCTCATCGGGAAGTTCCAGCGTAATCCGTCCCAAACGGCCGGAACGAAAATCCCGCAAGACGATTTCTGCCGCTTTTCCTAAGTCAATCTCGCCGCCTCGACGCATACATCCGCGGCGACGCCCCACTTCTTCCAACAGAGTTAAACCGTCAGCAGTAGCGTTCTCCACACGATAACGATCGTTTAACACATGGGGATAGCGGTGGCCCAGATAGGATAAGAGATATAGCCCAATCTCCTCAATCGGCAGAATCTCTTCCTTGATCGCTCCGCTGGCAGCCAACCGTAAACCGACTACACGATCTTCAAACTTGGGCCACAGGATGCCAGGGGTATCCAGCAACTCCAGCCCATCCCCAACCTTAATCCATTGTTGGGTACGGGTGACGCCGGGGCGGTCGCCGGTCTTTGCAATACTGCGACCGGATAAGCGATTGATCAAGGCCGATTTTCCCACATTGGGCACCCCTAGCACCATCGCCCGTATGCGTTGTCGTTGAATCCCCTTTTTCATCTGTGCGGCCAGTTTTTCTTTCATCAATTCACGACTGATGGTATGAATCCGCTTGATGCCGCTGCCGCTGAGAATATCGATGGGAAGCACTTTAATACCGTCACGGCGAAATGCTTCACTCCAACGCTGGGTCACCTCAGGATCTGCTAAATCACTTTTGGTCAACAGAATCACCCGGGGCTTCCCCTTTATCACTTCATCAATTAAAGGATTACGACTGGACAGAGGCAAACGGGCGTCTAACAGTTCCAAAACGAGATCCACCTGTTTTAGTTTTTCTTCCACCTGTCGACGGGCTTTGGCCATATGTCCGGGAAACCATTGAATCGTCATATTGATCCCTTCCGATCACCACAATAGGGAAAAATCTTCAAGCGGCCAGAAAATCACATCCGCCCTTCCAACCACTTGATCTAAAGGCACGGTACCTAAACTACTGTCCCGACTGTCGCTGGAATTCATCCGATTGTCTCCCATGACGAAAATATGACCTGGGGGCACTTCAACCGGTCCAAAATCCGCTGTCCGGTTTCCATTATCTATGTAAGGCTCATCAATGCTTTCACCGTCCACACGGACCACATTGTTTTGGGCACTAACGGTTTGGCCGGGCATGGCGATGACGCGTTTGATGTAATCCTTGTTTTCCGATGCATGAAAGACAATCACTTCACCTGGTTTTGGATCGTGAAAATGATAAATTACCTTATTCACGATCACCAGATCACCATTGTGCAGGGTGGAGAGCATGGAGGGGCCAGACACGCTAAAAGGGGAAAAGATGAACGTACGAATGACCAAAGCTAAAATCACGGCAATGGCCAAGGCTTGCACCCATTCCCAAGCTTCGTTGCTTTCCCGGTTATGTCTGGTTGAACGGGGGATGAACTCACTCATGAAGCTCCTCCTGACTGTCGCGATCACACCCATTAAAGATATAGGGCCAAAGAGGTGCGTAACCGGATACGCCCTCTGTCAGCAGACACGTAGATTAAACTTTTCTGGCTATGCGATGAATAAATGACTAAATGAACTTCTAGTGTTTGTCAGTTTAGATAAAAGAAAGGTCGGAGCCCGATGTAAAAATCGGAACAAACCCGGCCTCTACTCTTTCCCTATACGAAATATCGACAGAAACTCGAAAAGGGCTTGTCGCCAAGCCCTTTTCCACGATTAGTGAATCTCCTTGATACGAGCGGCTTTACCGCGCAGGTTGCGGAGATAGAAGAGTTTGGCGCGACGCACTTTCCCGCGACGCATCACCTCAATCTTGTCAATCCGCGGCGAGTGCAACGGGAATGTCCGTTCCACACCCACACCATAGGAGATCTTACGAACCGTGAAGGTTTCGGAGATCCCACCTCCGCGCCGTTGGATCACCACGCCTTCAAATACCTGAATCCGTTCCCGTTGTCCCTCGACAACCTTAACGTGCACACGAACCGTATCACCGGCACGAAACTGAGGGACATCTTTCCGCAATTGGCCTTCACCCAATTCACGTACGACTTGGTTCATCTCGTTCCCCTCCTTTCACAGGAGTTTTTATGATTGGTTTAGGAATTTTCTCAGCTTGAGAACAAGCCCCATTTTACCATACCGAAACCGGTAACACAATCATGCGCCTTGCCTATATCCGGTTTCGGTCATCAGTCGGATTTTCGCTGTTTTAACCAGTTACGTTCCTCATCGGTCAAGGGGGCGTCTTCTAGCAGATCGGGACGGCGCTTGAATGTCCGCTGCAACGATTGTTGTCGACGCCAGCGCTCAATCGCCGCATGGTGGCCGGATAGGAGCACGTCAGGCACCTTCCATCCCCGAAAATCGGCAGGTCGGGTATATTGAGGATATTCCAGGAGACCGGTTGAAAACGAATCCTCCTCTGCCGATCCCGCATTGCCCAACACACCGGGCACTAAGCGGATCAAGCTGTCCATCATCACCATCGCAGGCAGTTCGCCGCCGGTGAGGACATAATCCCCGATGGATATCTCCTCATCCACCAAGTGTTGGCGAATACGCTCATCAAAACCCTCATAATGGCCACAGAGCAGGATGAGTCGAGGAAAACGGGATAATTCTTCCGCCTTTTTCTGCGTGAAGGGAACCCCTTGTGGACTCATCATCAGGACCAGAGGACGGCTGTTCAACCCTTCCGTCAGGGCTTCCACCGCATGAAACAACGGTTCCGGCTTTAGCACCATGCCACCGCCACCGCCATAAGGAGTATCGTCAACCACCCGGTGTTTATCGGTGCTATACTCCCTGAAATTGACGATCGATGCCTCAACCAATCCTTGTTCAATGGCTCGTTTGATGATGCTGGAGGATAAAAAGCCCTCAAACATTCCGGGAAACAGCGTCAAAACATCAAAGCGCACAGTGATGTCACCTCAAATTCTCCAACCCTTCCATCCAATGGATCACCACATGCTTAGCGGATACATCCACCGAACGCACCACGTCGTCGATGTAGGGAATCAGCCACTCACGTTCGCCTGGTCCGGGTTGAACCACCCAGACATCGTTGGCACCCGGCTGCAAGATATCGGTGATCGTTCCCACCCGCTCTCCATCCGTGGTGAAAACTTCACACCCTAAAATCTCATGAAAATAAAACTCCTCGTCACCGCTGTCCACCGCTTCATCTGGATCAACAACCAAGGTGCTTCCTTTATAAAGTTCTGCTTGGTTGATATCCGTCCACTCCCGGAATTGAAGGATATACCCCTTTTTGTGGGGGCGGGATCGTTCCACCGTCAACGATTGCATCCCTTCCCGGCTATCGTGAGACAGCAGGAGCCGAGCTCCCGGCGCAAACCGTACTTCCGGAAAATCTGTCCGCGAAATGACGCGAACCTCCCCCCGGATGCCGTGGGTACCAGCGATATGGCCGACGACGAGCCAATTAGGCCGGGTCATGAGACGGCCTCCTTTCCTCATCACGAACGACAGTGCACAAGTTCGTCAGACGATCTCGACGTGGACGCGCTCCTCTTTTTTAACTGCAGCAGCCCCTACCACAGTACGAAGCGCTTTGGCGATCCGACCTTGTTTGCCGATCACTTTCCCCATGTCCTCTGGAGCGACAGAGAGTTGATAAACAATCATCTTATCCTGCTGCCGCTCACGTACCTGAACCTGCTCTGGATGATCGACCAGGGCCTTCGCGATCACCTCGATCAATTCCTTCATGGGATTTCCCCCTTGAACCGAATCCCCTCAAGCAGGGAGATTACTTTTGGTTCTTGGCTTCATGTACTTTTTTGAGTAAGCCTTCTTTCCGAAACAGGTTTTTAACTGTATCAGAGGGCTGTGCACCGGTGGCCAACCATTTGAGGGCTTTCTCTTCATCGATTTTCACCTGAGCCGGTTGGGTCAGGGGATTATAGTAACCGATTTCCTCAATGAAGCGGCCGTCACGAGGAGCGCGGGAATCCGCCACTACCAGACGATAGAAAGGGGCTTTCTTCGCTCCCATCCGCTTGAGACGAATCTTCACTGCCATATCACTTTCACCTCCTCCACAGGATAAACCAAAGGCATCACTGCATAAACGGAAATTTAAATTTCCCCATGCCTCTTTTCTTCCCTTTGGACATGGATTGAAATTGCTTCATCATTTTTTTCATATCCATAAACTGCTTGATCAAACGGTTCACATCCTGAACCGATGTACCGCTGCCCAGAGCGATCCGTTTACGCCGACTGGCGTTGATCACCTCGGGCTCCCGCCGCTCTTGCAGCGTCATGGAGCGAATAATCGCTTCCGCCTTCGTCAGGTGCTTTTCATCCACCTGTAGATTTTTCATCCCTTTGACTTGTCCCATACCGGGCATCATACCCAACAAATCATCTAGGGGCCCCATATTGCGCACCTGTTCCAGCTGATCCAAAAAATCTTCAAAGGTAAACTGCTGGGTGCGCATCTTTCGTTCCAGATCCCGCGCTTTTTCTTCATCCACTGAAGCTTGGGCTTTTTCGATCAGGGTGAGAACATCCCCCATCCCCAAGATGCGTGAAGCCATTCGTTCCGGGTGGAAAGGCTCCAAGGCGTCCACCTTTTCCCCCATCCCGGCAAACTTTACCGGGCAATCGGTTACCGCTTTAACTGAAAGGGCAGCCCCGCCGCGGGTATCTCCATCCAATTTGGTTAAAACAACACCGGTTAAATCCATTTCCCGGTTAAAGCTCTCAGCCACATTGACGGCATCTTGCCCTGTCATCGCGTCCACCACCAACAGGATCTCATCGGGTTGCACCTTTTCTTTGATCCCCCGCAGTTCATCCATCATTGTCTCATCGATATGAAGACGACCGGCGGTATCCACGATCACTACATCGTGCTGGTTTTCCTTGGCGTGGGCTAGCCCTTTTTCCGCGATTTTGACAGGGCTTTCCTTGTCACCGAGGGAAAAGACAGGCAAATCCACCTGTTTCCCCAATACTTCCAGCTGCCGAATCGCCGCCGGTCGATAAATATCTCCCGCCACCAACAGCGGTCGCTTGTTGTGCTGTTTGCGTAGATGGTGAGCCAACTTGCCAGCGGTAGTCGTTTTACCCGCCCCCTGTAAACCCACCATCAGGATTACCGCAGGTTTGGAATTGAGCTGCAGACGGCTCTGTTCGCCACCCATCAACTTCGTTAGCTCTTCATTCACCACTTTGATCACTTGTTGGCCGGGGGTAAGGCTTTGTAGCACTTCTTGTCCGACAGCCCGCTCACTGACCCGGGAGACGAAGTTTTTTACCACTTTGAAGTTGACGTCCGCTTCCAACAGGGCCAATCGCACTTCCCGCATCGCGGACTTCACGTCCGCCTCAGACACTTTCCCTCTGCCCTTCAACTTGGCCAGGGCCGATTGCAGCCGTTCGGACAATCCTTCAAACGCCATGCTGTCGCCTCCCTTTCCATGATCCTCGGTGTGAAGTTAATCCAACTCCGCCATTTGATCCAACAAGTGTGTAACTTCTTTTTCTACAGACGAATCGGTAATCATCTGTCGAATCGCCTGCAACAGTTGTGTGCGTCGCTGATGCTTCTGCGCCAGCTGTAACATCGATTCCCACTCTTCCAACGCCGACTGGGAACGTTTTATCGTTTCAAATACCGCTTGCCGCGAAATCGAGAGATGGTCCGCAATCTCACCCAAAGACCAATCCTCGTGATAATACAGCTCCATCACCTTACGCTGCTTTTCCGTCAGTATCGGTTCATAGAAGTCGTACAACAGGTTGATATGGGTCGTTTTATCCAGCACAAGAGCACCTCACATCGGCGTCAAGGCAACGCCCTTAACACTCTGATTATCATACCGGAGCCAGCAGCAGGTGTCAAGGGAAAACGCTTGATAGTCAAAAGAACGTTAAAGAGGAGTCGATTTCCTCATTGTCGATCACTGGGGAAAATCCGGCTCCTCTTTTGATAAGCCCAGTCACTTATAATCACTCATAAATGGAGTTAACGCTTTAGACCCTTCGCCCAAGCGGGAGCCAACAACGGACAGGCGGCCAGCTCGGTGATCGCTTGGGGATCCATGTGATGACCATACATCAAATCATTGCAACGGGTGATCGTCCATTGTGGATAGGGGCGATCAAGCAGCCGCAACGATTGCCCCGCTTCCACCAGTCCCGTCTTCAACACCCGCAGATACCAACCGGTTCGTCCCGTCTCACGGATTCGCACAGCCAAATCCTTCACGCGAATGCGACGCGCCGGTTTCCAACACGGTTGGCGGGGTTGGGATACCTGTACCGTCGCATCACCAAGCTGAAAGATATCCCCGATACAGACCGATTCTTCCGTCATTCCGGCAACCAAAAAGTTTTCACCAAACGCACCTACCGCGATGTCAGGCCGCTGCAACTCTTCACGCCAGCGCGGGTAATGGGTTGATGGGTAAACCAGTACCGCTTTATCCGGTCCGCCGTGGTGTTTTCGATCCGCCACACCGTCTCCGACCAAACCGGTTTCTTCTAAGTAGACGGATCCTTTAACCGGTTGTTTAAAAATGGCGCTGGTCCAGCGACGATCCATCGGATCGGCAGCATCCAGCGTACCCACGCTCTGGGGTAAACCTACATGAATGCCGTGGACAATGGTAGCTTCCTTCATCCCGCTCATCCTTTCCCCACCGCTTCATGGTAAATGTGATTGGTTGACATTAACGGTCGGGAAGTTCTCACCCTTCGGCCACTTCCGCTTCAATATCCTTTCCAAACAGGGCATGGACGAACTGCTCGGCGTCAAAGGGTTGTAAATCGTCCATCTTCTCACCGAGGCCAATCCACTTGACGGGCACCTCCAACTCTCGCCGGATGGCCAGAGCAATTCCACCTTTGGCCGTACCATCCATTTTGGTGAGAACAATCCCCGTCAGATTGGTGGCATCATTAAACATCTTCGCTTGTTGCATCGCGTTTTGTCCGGTGGTGGCATCCAACACCAGCAATGATTCATGGGGAGCGTCCGGTACCTCCCGACCGATGACCCGGTGCACCTTTTTTAGCTCTTCCATCAGATTCACTTTGTTTTGCAGGCGTCCGGCTGTATCACAGAGCAGGATGTCACACCCCCGCGCTTTAGCTGCCTGGACGGCATCGTACATCACCGCAGCGGGATCGGAGCCGGCTTGATGGCGAATCACATCCACCCCGACCCGTTCACCCCACACTTCCAGTTGTTCAATCGCTCCCGCCCGAAACGTATCCCCGGCGGCCAGCAACACTTTTTTGCCCTGTTGTTTATAGTGATGGGCCAACTTGCCGATGGTGGTGGTCTTCCCCACGCCGTTGACACCGACAAACAGAAAGATGGTCAACGCACCTTCCTGTACATTTACCACGGTTTCGCCATCGTCGCCCTGTAAAAGCTCAACCAAAATCTCCGACATTAGCGGTTTTAATTCGGCCGGATCTTTTATGCGGCGTTCTTTTACTTCTTGGCGCAAACGATCCACAATCTCCATCGTGGTATCCACTCCGACATCTGCCCCGATCAGGATGTCTTCCAATTCCTCATACAATTCCTCATCGATCTTGTTGCGGGTGAATACGGCATCCATCGCGCCGACCAACGAGGAGCTGGTTTTGCTCAACCCGGACATAAATTTGTGGGTGACCGTTTCTGTCGTTTTGGAGACACTCTCTCTCAGTTTCTTAAAAAAGCTCATCGTCGTTACCCCTCCTTTCAGGTGGAAGCAGTCTCTTCCAACCCTTCAAACTCTTCCAGCTTCACCGAGACAACCTTAGATACACCGGCCTCTTCCATCGTTACCCCATACATCACATCCGCCCCTTCCATTGTGCGTTTGCGGTGAGTGATGATGATAAACTGCGTCTTTTGCGAGAACTCCCGCAAATAACGGGTAAAACGGGACAGATTGGCTTCATCCAGCGCTGCATCCACTTCGTCCAGCACACAAAAAGGAACCGGTTTATAGCGCAACACGGCAAACAGAAGCGCAATTGCGGCCAAAGCCCGCTCCCCACCGGAGAGAAGCCCCAGGTTTTGCGGCTTTTTACCCGGGGGCTGTGCCGTGATCTCAATCCCCGTCTCCAGCAAATTGTCCGGTTCCGTCAAGCGCAAATCCGCTCGACCACCGCCGAACATCTTGGCAAATACATCATGAAACTCAATGCGGATCGCCTCAAAAGCAGTGGCAAAACGGTTGGACATCTCGCTTTCGATCTCGCGGATCACTCCGAACAGCGTCTCTTTCGCTTCCAACAGATCGTCCCGCTGCCCCTGCAGAAATTCAAAGCGGGTGCTGAGGCGCTGATGCTCATCGATTGCCCCCAGGTTCACCTCACCCAGAGCACCGATCTGCCCTTTAAGGGAACGTACCTCTCGTTCCGCTTGTTTCGCATTTTCCGGGCGGGGGTAACGTTCCTTCGCCAACTCAAAGCCGATCTCGTATTCTTCCGCCAATTTTTCCAATAAATGATTAAGCTCCACATCCATGCGGTTAACCCGCACTTCGTGCTTATGGAGGGATTCTTCCTGTTGACGCAGCCGTTTCTGCCTCTCCTTAAGGGTCTGCTCCTCTTCCCCGCGGCGATGATGGAGTTGATCCCGACTTTGCTTCGCTTGAGATAAAGCATCCTGGGCATTGTTTTTTTGCGTCCGCAGTTCAGCGGCACGATCCTCTAGCTGGCGGCTCTCTTCCCCGTGATCGGTCGCTCCCGATTCCAGTTCCTGCAACTTTCCCTGGGATTCCGCCATCTGATTGCCGATCCGGGCCAGCTCTTTTCCTAACCGTTCACAATCGACCGCCAGATACTCCCGTTCCTGTTGCAAACGGGCCACCCGAATTTTCCAGTCGGTGATCTCCCGATTGGTCTCATCTTTTTCCGATGCCCGCTGCTCCATTTGCTCCTGAGAAGCGTGAATCCGCCGCCGCAAAAGCGTCTCTTCCTCATCCAGAGCTTTTATGCGGCTGTCTCGCTCTTGCTTCTGTTGGGAAAAGGTTTGCTCCTCCTCTTCCAGCTTGGCCAATTCGACCCGGTTTTTTTCCCGTTGTTGGGTAAAAGTGCGGTGTTCCACCGTCCACTCCCGTTCGGCCCCTTTTAGCTCCTGTTGCTGTAGACGTAAGCGTTCCCCTTCTTCGCGTAACCGCTCCAACCGTTCATCGATAGAGGTAACCTCTTCTCGCAACGACTGGTGTTGGGTGCGAACGGTTTCCAACGCTTCTTCCGCCTCTTGAATTTCCCGTTCCAACGCTTCCACCTGCCGGGAGCGGCCCAACAGATTGGTCTTAGATTTTTGTCGACTCCCCCCTGACATGGAGCCGCCGGGATTGACCACATCTCCTTCCAGGGTGACAACGCGATAACGATATCCCATGCGACGGGCAATCGTATTGGCAGCTTCCATCCCTTCCGCCACTAACACCTGCCCCAAGAGATTATCCCGAACCGCACGGTATCGCTCCTCACTTTGCACCAGTTCCGCCGCTACCCCGATAAAGCCTGCGGTTCCCTCCAGCAGTTCCCGGTCCCGCGACGGCACGCTCCTTCCTTTGATCACATCCAACGGCAGAAACGTCGCCCGTCCGGCACGCCGCTCCTTGAGGAAACGGATCCCATGACGCCCCACCTGTTCATTTTCCACGACTAAGTGTTGCATCGCGCCGCCTAACGCCGTCTCCACTGCCGCTTCATATGCTTCTGGCACTTGAATCAGCTGCGCGACAGCACCGTGGATACCAGCCAGCTCCCGCTGTCCTCGGTCACGGGCCTTTAAGATTTCCTTAACCCCTTGAAAAAAGCCGGCATGCTCCGCTTCCATATCTTTGACGATATCCCTGCGGGAGCGGAGTGTATCCACTTGCTGCTCCGCTTGGCGCAGCTGTTGTGCCGTTTTGGCGATCTCTTTTTCCTGCGTTTGCCGCTTGCCAGCCCAACCTTTATACTGGTCACCACAGGTAGCGAGAGCCTTTTCCACCTCTTCCGTCTGACGGCGCCACTCCTGCTGGCGGGTAAGGAGATCGGCTTCGGCTCGTTCATCCAACGCTATTTGGGTGCGTAGACGTTCCTGCTGCTCCCGCAATTGCGCCAGCCGCTCATCGATGTGGCTGCCCTCACTGGAGAGGCGGGTACGCTCATGCAAAAGACGGGACAATTCTTCCCGCAAGTGATCCAAATCCTGAACATCCCCGTCTCCCCCGACGGCCAGACGGGCTTCCGCCGCCGACAACCGCGCTTGCACATCTTGTAATTCTTTATCCTTTTGCGACAGCCGCTCCTGCTGCTGCAACTGTTCCTGTTTGAGACGCGATTCTTCCAGGGATAACTCTTCCAACCGTTCCCGTGTTTGCGCAATCGCACCCGCACGGTTTTTGGCCCGTTCCTGCAACACCTCCCGCTGCCCTTCCGCCTTCTCCAGCTCCTCGCTGATCCGGAGCAGCTCTCCTTGCAACTTTTCGACTTCTTGCTCTTGTTGCTGAATCTGCCAACGCAGTTTCTCCAGCTCCGCTTCACCGCCGCTCACCTCGGTAATAAAACGGGACTGCTCCTCTTTTAACTGCTGGAGAGCGCCTTGCGCTTGCTCCCATTGTTGATGCAAATCCTCAATCTTATGTACATACAAACCGATCTCAGTATGAGTCAACTCTTCCTTTAACGCTTTATACTTTTTAGCCACTTCCGCCTGCTCCGCTAACGGCTCCACCTGATCTTCCAATTCGCTGACCAAGTCCTCAATCCGGGACAGGTTTTGCTCGGTTGCTTCTAACTTTTTTTCCGCTTCTTTTTTTCGGCTTTTGTATTTAACGATTCCCGCCGCTTCTTCAAAAATGGCCCGCCGATCCTCCGATTTAGTAGACAAAATCTCATCGATTCGCCCCTGACCGATCATGGAATAGGCCTCTTTCCCAATGCCTGTATCCATAAACAGTTCGGTGATATCTTTTAAGCGGCAGCTTTGTTTATTTATGTAGTATTCGCTCTCACCGGAGCGGTACACCCGACGGGTGACCGTCACTTCCCCGTAATCCAGGTGAAGCTTCTGGTCCTGATTGTCAAAGGTGATGGAAACTTCACAGTAACCCACCGGTTTGCGCGAATCGCTACCAGAAAAAATCACATCCTGCATGGAGGCACCCCGCAGCGATTTTGCACTCTGCTCCCCTAGCACCCAACGCATGCCGTCGGTGACATTGCTCTTCCCGCTCCCGTTGGGTCCCACCACCGCCGTCACCCCCGGCACAAACTCCAGCTCCGTTCGGTTGGCGAAAGATTTAAACCCCACCATGTCCAGCCGTTTTAAATGCAAGACGCGCCCTCCTTTCCATGGTTGTTCGATTCCGTCCCACCAATCGATGGAACGTCCGATCTAGGAGTATATTTTACCACGAAGAATCAAATTCAGATAAGGGTTTATCACGGTTAACCTGACGGCTTCTTAGGAGCAATCATCAGACACAAAAAACCCGCACTCAAAGCGAGTAGCGAGTGATAGCTGATGGATTCCAATGGTATACCAATCACTTTTCCAATAAGCGTTCCCCCGCAATGCCGGGGTGTGTCATTTCGTATGGATCTAAGATCAAATCGAGTTCCTCTTTACTCAAAACATTGTATTTTAAGCACAAATCACGAACAGAAGCACCTGTCACGATCGCTTCCCGGGCAATGCGGGCCGCAACTTCGTAGCCGATGTGCGGGTTGACCGCTGTAATCACCCCGACGCTCTTCTCCACATTTTCCTTTAACCTCGCTTGATTTGCCTCGATTCCAGACAGACAGTAGTCGGTAAACGCACGAAATGCATGGTCCATAATGCTGATGGATTGCAGCAAATTAAAGACGAGAACCGGCTCCATCACATTTAACTCCAGTTGTCCGGCTTCCGAAGCAAGACAGATGGTATGGTCGTTGCCGATCACTTGAAAAGCGACCTGGTTGATTACTTCTGCCATCACGGGATTTACTTTCCCAGGCATAATGGAAGAGCCGGGCTGACGAGCAGGCAACAAAATCTCAGCCAGCCCTGCACGAGGACCGGAAGCCATCAAGCGCAAATCGTTGGCCATTTTGGACATATTCATCATACAAACTTTGAGCGCAGCAGAAACCTCGGTATACGTATCCGTATTCTGAGTCGCATCCACCAGATGATCGGCACTTACCAATGGAAAGCCGCTGATCTCTGACAGGTGTTTGACTACCCTATCGATATAACGCGGATCGGCGTTTAGCCCGGTGCCGACGGCGGTAGCCCCCATATTCACCTCATACAAATGTTGACGGGATTGTTTCACCCGCTTGATGTCACGTTCCAACACCCGATGATACGCTTCAAATTCCTGGCCCAGACGGATGGGAACCGCATCTTGCAGATGAGTCCGCCCCATTTTAATAATCGGATCAAACTCGTTTGCTTTTTTCTTAAACCCGTTGCTCATCTCCTGCATCGTAACAAGCAATCGCTCCAACAAATGGAGGGTGGCGAGGTGGATGCCAGTTGGGAAGGCGTCATTCGTCGATTGCGCCATATTGACATGGGTATTGGGGCTTAATTGAAAATAATTCCCTTTTCGTTCTCCCAACAGTTCCAGCCCACGGTTGGCAATTACCTCATTGGTGTTCATATTGATGGAGGTTCCCGCTCCACCCTGGATCGGATCCACAATAAATTGATCATGCCACTTCCCATCGATAATTTCCTGAGCCGCTGTCACGATTGCTTGGCCCAATCGCGGATTGAGCCGACCAGTCTCCATATTCGCAAGCGCCGCCGCTTTTTTCACCATCGCCATCGCCCGAATAAGAGAGGGATGAAGCCGATAGCCGGTAATGGGGAAGTTTTCGGTTGCACGTAAGGTTTGGATGCCATAGTAAGCATCAGCAGGAATATCCTTTTCCCCGAGAAAATCTTTTTCAATCCGGTATGACGCATCCACGGTGAGGTTGTTCATGTTCTCATCCGCTCTCCTTTTGATGTTCCAACGAAAGATCATGAGCAATCGGTGTTTCCATGATTCGTTTCACTTCTTGAAGATCCTTCGTTTTCCCCAATGTCCACATCAACTTGGCCACCATCGCTTCTGTATTCATATCCCGGGAAAGAATGATCAGGTTTTGGGCCACTTTTCGCCCCACTTCATACAAAAACAGATCTTCTCCCTCTTCTAAGCATTGGGTGGTAATGGCCACTACCATTCCGGAATCGATCAATTCCTTGATTTTAGAAAGTAAATCCCTTTTCTCAAATGGAATGCCTCCGTTGCCGTAACTTTCGATGATGACACTTTGATACAAACCCTTGATGCGGTCAAGGAGTTCCGGCTTCATTCCCGGATACAGCTTCAATAGGAAAACATCGGGACAGAGAGAGGTATCAAGCTTTAACTCCCCCTTCTCCATGGAAGGTACGCCTTGATGGTAACGGACTTCCCCTCGATCGATAAAAGCCACATAAGGATGATTAATACTTTCAAAGGCGTCATAACTTTTGGTTCGCATTTTAACCGCTCGAGTTCCCTGGATCACCCTACCGTCAAACACCACATAGACTCCAGCAATCGCTTCACAAGCGAGGCGCGCAGCATCGGCGATATTCTTTTTGGCATCGGTCTTATCATAATGAATGGGCACTTGCGAACCGGTAATCACGATGGGCTTGGTTCCGTTTTGCAGCATATAGGAAAGCGCCGCCGAAGTATACGCCATGGTATCGGTTCCATGAGTAACCACAAAGCCGTCATAATGGTCGTAATTATTGGCGATGGTTTCCGCAATCTGTACCCATAGCTCCGGCTGCATATTGGTGCTGTCTATGTTCATCAATGTTTGGTATTCCATGTGATAATCTCGGGTATGCGGCAAATAATTGAATAAATCTGCGGCCGTCATTCCAGGAGCGAGCCCGTCTTTTCCCTCGATGGAAGCGATCGTTCCACCCGTTGTCAATAAGAGTAATCGTTTCATCGGTTACACCTCGAATACAAATGTAGCACCCTATTGTCAACATGTTCACTTTTCGATAAGATAAATCCGTACGCAAAACGCGTACTATAAACTTAATTATAATCATAACTCCACACAAATCAACTAAAATGTATTCAATTCGCGTACGATTGGTTGGGGGGCCAGAAGATGTTTCTGGATCGATTAATGGAATTGAGAAAACAGAGAAAATGGTCAATACAAGATACGGCCGATCGACTCGGCATTCCCAAAAGCACCTATGCAGGATATGAATCCGGATACCGCCGACCCTCACTGGAAGCATTAACAGCGATGGCGGATTTGTTTGGAACCTCCCTCGATTATCTGATGGGCCGTGTCGATGATCCGACTTTTCATTCTAAAGAAACGAACCCCATCGAACTGACGAATCTCCAAAACGGAAACCTGACCGTCGATGGGAACCCGCTATCGCTTGCGGAGATCCAACATTTGATCGCTTTTGTACGTACAAAGAGAGAATTGGAAAAATACGAAAATGTTCCCGGTTGAAGCATGTAAAATAAAGCCATCCCGTCGCTAGGGATGGCTCTGATGTGCTATGAGACCCTTTTTCCGTCTTTTTCGTACATCTGCCTTGTTCGACTCTTATCATGCTGTGACCATTTCACAACCACCAACGCCGTTGCGGGAGCAATGTGTAGGGGACACCGATATGCTGAAACCATTCTGCCATCTGTGTTTTCATCACATGGTACTCAGAAGCGGCATGGGATACTCCGATTAGAGACATCGCGGTAAGGGGCACATACGCCATCATCTCCCGATAGCGGTGGCGACCGTAATTGTTATCGATATGGCAGTGGACTTCCCCGGTGATATACGCATCCGCTCCCAAGCCCTCCGCCTCCCGCATCGCCTCTACCCGGTCACCACATCCGGCGACAATGGCGATACGCTTGATTGATTCCCGCTTCTTCCCTTCAAAATCCACATAGGGAATAGCAAAAATCTTCTCTAACCGCCGGATCAGATGATCGGTATCCGTTTGGTCGATATTGCCGATCCAGCCCATCTCCCCCTCCGCTTGCCGGAAGAAAAAAGCGTCTGGCTTTACGCCTAAAGTAGCGGCAATCGCAGCATTGGTGCCGATCCTTTGGCCCAAATCCATCGGGACATGGCAGGTGTAGACGGAAAGCTGCTTTTTCGCGACGGCATTTAGCCGCTCTTCCGCGATCGGCACAAACCCCCGTCCCCAGCGACCGCGTGGATCGCCGCACTCCATCAGCAGGGGATGGTGCATAAACAAAAGATCTCCCGCTTCCGCCTCCGCCACAAACCGGTCCAGCACATCATCCGAGGGAAACACCGCCAAAAATACCCGCCCCACTTCCTCTGCTCCCCGCATCATCAAACCGTTGAAACGACGGGTGAAATCCGGCTCAAACCGGCTTTTCCAGTCGATTCCTACCGAGTCGTACACCATTGGAATAAAACGGCTAAAAGCGGAATCGAGAGCCATGATATCTAATCGGAACAATTGATCCAGTTTTTGTGCTAATGTTTGTATGGAAACCATCATTCCCCACTCTCTCAATCTTTATCGAATAATTCCTTCATTGCACCACAATTCATACAATTTCCGACCGCCATAAACCGCCATAAAAGCATCCCTCAGTACTGATGCTTCATCACCCTAAGATGCGTATGTATTTCTTTTTGCTTGACTTAGGAAGTTAATGAGTGATTTATAATTAAATGTCACCTTCACTCCTCCATTACAGAATGTATCTAATACAACCGTCTTCCCCGCGGCACTTCCCGGTCCGGTTGGATTAAGGCCACTTCCCCATTTTCCGTATCGACTCCTAGCACCAACACCTCTGATCGAAAGCCAGCGATTCGCTTCGGCGGAAAATTGGTTACCGCCAGCACTTGGCGTCCCAGTAATTCTTCTTGATCATATAAATTCGTAATCTGAGCACTGCTCTGTTTTACCCCCATCCCCTCGCCAAAATCGATCCATAGTTTATACGCCGGTTTCCGCGCCTCTGGAAAGGATTCAACGTTTGTGATTGTGCCGACGTGAATCTTCACTTTACTAAAATCTTCGTATTGGATCTGTGCCATGGGTAACACTCCTTTTTTGCTGGTAACCGATAAAAGGTAATGATCGTGTACTAGTATGTCAGTCTCCCTTTTCCTCTCTTTTATCCTCAGGCTTCAACTGGTGCAAAGTACCACTTCCCCATTGCGTATACCAGAAAGGCCACCTTCAGCGATCCGGGCTAGTGTGCGAGCCTGAGACTCCTGTGTTTTTACCAATCGCCACATCAACCAACATAGGACCAACGCCAATATCAATGGAAATAGTCCAGCGATTGCAACCATGATCAGCTGAAATATCAACATTCCCACTTCCACCTGCATATCTCTCCCTCCTTCGTTATCAATCACAAAATATGGCCAAATAAATGAGCAACATCAGCAGAGGAAGCCTGAAACAACATGAGTTCACTTTCACTTAACTTTTTATCTTTGCTTCCATTAGGTACATTCCTCTTGATAAAAATGAAAAACCACCGGTTATGCCCATGTACCCGGTGGTTTGTACAGCCTATTCCTGTTGTCGGAATCGCTCCAGTCCTTCGGTTGCTGCCCGTTGTTCTGCTTCCTTTTTGGAGCGGCCGACGCCGCTGCCCAATTTTTGCCCCAGCAGCCACACCTCTGCTTTAAACTGCCGATCATGAGCCGGTCCCTGCACATCGACGATCTGATACTCCAATGTGCCGAGACGTTCCTGCTGGACCGCTTCCTGCAGCTGGCTCTTGGCGTCGGTGGCTTGAGCCAGCCACGATTCGCCAATCTGTGGGAAAATCTTCGCTTGCAGAAACTCTCGGACCGCATCCAATCCTTTTTCCAGATAGAGTGCTCCGATAAATGCTTCAAACACATCAGCCAAGAGGGAAGGGCGATTTCGCCCCCCGGTCATCTCCTCTCCGCGGCCCAAACGGATGTGCTCTCCAAACCCGAGTTGACGGGCAAACATGGCCAGAGACGGTTCACATACCACTCGGGCACGCATACGGGTCAGATCGCCTTCTTTCATCCTGGGATACCGCTGGTAGAGGTGTTCGGAGACCGTCAGTTCCAACACGGCGTCCCCCAGAAATTCCAACCGTTCGTTATCCAGAGGTATTCCGCTACCCTTTTTTTCATGGGCATATGAGGTATGGGTAAAAGCTTGTTGAAAAAGGGTGTGGTCCTGGAGGACCAAGCCCGTGGACTGTCCCAGCTCAGCCAGGTTCATGCACGCATCACCTGCTTATTCCACTTCGTTAAAAGCTTTTAAAACAATGGTGGCGTTATGTCCGCCGAAGCCAAAGGAATTGGAGAGAGCCGCTTTTACCGATACTCGTCGTGCTTCATTGGGTACATAATCCAGATCGCACTCCGGATCCGGATTATCCTGGTTGATCGTCGGCGGCAAGATGCCCTCTTTTAAGGCTAGTGCGGTTGCTATTGCCTCTACACCGCCGGATGCTCCCAACAAGTGACCTGTCATCGATTTGGTGGAGCTAATCGCTAATTGCTCAGCATGTTCACCGAAAACGGTTTTAATCGCCATCGTTTCAAATTTGTCATTAAACTCAGTAGACGTTCCATGAGCATTGATATACCCAATCGCTTGCGGTTGTAAACCGGCATCCGCCAACGCGCGTTTCATCGAGCGGGCGGCTCCTTCCCCTTCCGGAGCAGGTGAAGTGAGGTGAAAAGCGTCGCCGCTCATACCATAACCAGCTACTTCCGCAATGATGTTGGCCCCGCGTGCCCGAGCATGTTCCTCGCTCTCCAGGATTACAATTCCGGATCCTTCACCCATGACAAACCCATCCC
This sequence comes from Desmospora activa DSM 45169, assembly GCF_003046315.1. Taxonomy (NCBI): domain Bacteria; kingdom Bacillati; phylum Bacillota; class Bacilli; order Caryophanales; family Thermoactinomycetaceae; genus Desmospora; species Desmospora activa. The sequence continues at coordinate 1,695,974 of NZ_PZZP01000001.1, forward strand.
GGTCCTTAGCAAAAGGACGACTCGCCTTTTCCGGTTCGTCGTTGCGGGTGGACATCGCTTTAGCGGAACAAAAACCAGCGAAAGCCATCGGTGTAATCGTCGCTTCAGCCCCACCGGCGATCATCACATCCGCATCGCCGCGCTGGATGATTTTCGCCGCATCACCGATGGAGTGGGTACCCGTGGCACAGGCGGAAATCGCCGCACTGTTGGGACCTTTGGCACCGGTTGCGATCGAGACTTGTCCAGCGGCCATATTGGCGATCATCATCGGAATAAAGAAGGGGCTCACCTTTTTCGGTCCGCGCTCCAACAGATTCCGATGCTGTTCTTCCCAGGTCTTCAACCCGCCAATTCCGGATCCGACATACACTCCGATCCGGTCCGCATCCATTCCTTCGATATCCAAATCGGCATTGTCCAACGCTTGCTTGGAAGCCACCACGGCAAATTGGACGAAACGATCCATGCGCCGTACTTCTTTGCGATCAAAATGGTCCAAAGGATCAAAATCCTTCACTTCCGCCGCAATCCGGGTGGAAAATGCTTCACTATCAAATTGGGTAATGGGGCCAACACCCGATTTTCCATTGATCAAGTTCTTCCAAAATGTCGGTATATCATTGCCGATCGGTGAAATGACCCCCAGACCGGTGATCACGACCCGTTTCGCCAATTGAGTCACCGCCTTTTCCAAAACAAAATGGGAGGAAAACAATTGAGAAGGGAGAAAGTCCCGTTTGAGGGACGGGACTTTATTTCCTGTTATCCACGGGAGTCGATGTAAGTAACAATATCCCCCACCGTGTTGATTTTCTCCGCTTCTTCATCGGCAATTTCCAAGGAGAATTCATCTTCTAATTCAAGGATCAAATCCATCACATCCAGGGAGTCCGCTCCCAGGTCGTCTTTGATCGCTGCTTCAGGAGTTACCTGTGCAGCGTCAACCCCGAGATGATCCACGACGATTTTTTGTACTCGTTCCAGCGTATCTGCCATTACCTTCACCTCCCTTTCGTATTATACGAAATGTAGTACCAAAAATCGAGAATGGAAAGTTTTTCTGCAACCAACTTGCTACATCCTTATGATGTAACCATACCACCATCCACCTTCAATGTCTGACCGGTGATATAGGAAGCCCGATCAGAGGCTAAAAAAGTGACGGCATGGGCGATATCTTCCGCTTTACCAAAACGGGACAATGGAATCTGATCCAACAGCTCTTTTTGCACGTCATCACCCAGCTTGGTGGTCATATCCGTTTCAATAAAACCGGGAGCAATCGCATTTACCGTAATCCCGCGACTGGCCAATTCCTTGGCGGCTGTTTTCGTTAAACCGATCACACCCGCTTTTGCCGCCGTATAGTTGGCTTGTCCCGGATTTCCGACTAACCCCACCACCGAACTGATATTGATAATACGGCCAAATCGCTGCTTCATCATCGGCCGAGTCACCGCTTTGGTACAGAGGAAGACCCCTTTTAGGTTGGTGTTGATCACCTGATCCCAATCCTCTTCCTTGATGCGCAGCATCAGATTGTCCCGGGTGATCCCGGCATTATTCACCAGAATATCAATCCGGCCAAAGCTTTCCACCACCTGCTTAACGGCTTCATTTACCTGCGCGGCGTCCGCTACATCACATTGGATAATTTCCGCCCGCTGCCCCGTTTCCCGAATACGGGAAGCCGTTTCCTCGGCAGCATCAAAGTTGCCAGCAAACAGCACCGCAACATCAGCACCCGCTTTAGCCAGATCGACCGCGACCGCTCGGCCGATTCCTCTGGATCCTCCCGTCACCATCGCGATTTTGCCGCTTAACATGATTCCACCTCTTTTTAATCCATCTTTGCCAATGCTTGCTGCAAGGATTCCTCACTGTGGATGGACAACATCGTCACCCGGCGGTTTACTTTGCGAACCAAGCCGGAGAGAACGTTGCCGGGGCCGATTTCCACAAAAGTATCCACCCCTTGTTCCATCATCCAGCGAATACTATCCTCCCACAGTACTGGAGAATAAATCTGTTCCACCAAACGATGGCGGATCGCCTCTACATCCGTCTCCGCTTGTGCGGACACATTGGCTACTACCGGTACTCTTCCTTCATGCAAGGGAAGCTCAGCCAACACTTTCTCCATTTTCTCCGCTGCCGGTTTCATCAGGCGGGAATGAAAGGGTCCGCTCACCGCCAGCTGAATCACCCGTCGGGCCCCCTGCGTTTCCGCTTCTGCCGATGCTTGCAACACTGCTTCCTTTTCACCGGAGATCACCAATTGACCGGGGCAGTTGTAATTTGCCGGCTCCACCACTTGTCCCCGATCGCGGAGCTTGCGACAGATTTCGTCCACCACTTCCCGCTCCAGGCCGATGACAGCCGCCATGCCGCCCTGTCCCGCCGGAACCGCCTCTTCCATCAAGAGGCCGCGTTGTCGTACAGCTAGAACCGCATCTTCAAAGGAAAGCACACCTGCCGCTACCAAAGCGGTGTATTCCCCCAAAGAGTGACCAGCGACAAAATCGGGCTTTCCCGCCCACTCTCGTTCCAGCAATGACAGTAAGGCAGCACTGGTAGTCAGAATCGCCGGTTGCGCATTGGCCGTTAAGCGTAACTCTTCCTCCGGCCCTGTAAAGATGAGGTTAGACAGGGAGAACCCCAATCTCTCATCTGCTTTTTCAAACCGCTCACGTGCTAGTGCATCTGCTTCATACGTCTCTTTTCCCATTCCGACGGCTTGGGAGCCTTGTCCCGGAAAAAGAAAAGCAATTTTCCCCATACATAACCCTCCGCAGGAGTTTTTCAGACCGATTTTACTGTTGGCATCGTCCATTTCAATACCGACGATCCCCAGGTCATTCCTCCACCGAAGCCGACTAAAACCAGTGTATCTCCCTGTTGGATACGTCCAGTACGGACCGCTTCATCCAAGGCTACCGGAATCGAGGCGGAAGACATATTGCCGTATCGATCCAGATTAACCACCACTTTATCGTGGGATAGACCCAACCGCTGAACAGCGGTATCGATAATGCGCAGATTGGCTTGGTGCGGAATGAGAAAATCGACGTCATCTTTGGTTAGACCCGCCTTTTCCAAGGCTTTTTCCGCCGATGAACCCAATACGCGAACGGCGAATTTAAACACTTCACGCCCATTCATCGAGACAAAATGAAGCCGCTCATCCACAGATTCACGGGAAGCGGGAATGCGAGAACCACCCGCCGGTTGCTTCAGCAGATGACCACCGGAACCGTCTCCACCCAATTCAAAGGAGAGAAATCCGCTTCCCTCGTCAACGGCCCCCAATACAGCCGCACCAGCCCCATCCCCAAACAGAACACAGGTGTTGCGATCGGTAAAGTCCATAATCTTAGAAAGGCAGTCCACCCCGATCACGAGCGCATGTTGATACAGGCCTGTTTGGATAAACTGTGTCGCCGTCGCCACCCCATATAAAAATCCGGTACAGGCGGCGGACAAATCGAAAGTGGCGGCACGATCCGCTCCCAGCTGATCCTGAACTAAGCAGGCCGTAGCCGGAAATGACATATCCGGCGTTACCGTAGCCACAATGATCAGATCCAGGTCAGAGGGTGCCAATCCTGCTGAATCCAGCGCACGCCGGGCCGCTTCCACCGCTAGATCGGAAGACGCCTGGTTCTCATCGGCGATGCGTCTCTCCCGAATCCCAGTCCGGGATACAATCCACTCATCACTGGTATCCACCAATTTTTCCAAGTCCGCATTGGTTAAAACCTTTTCGGGCAAACACGCCCCGGTACCGATGATGCCCACCGATTTCATCGGTGCTCATCCCCTTCCAATCGATTTAGTTCATCGCTGATGCGGGTGATCACCTGTTGTTCCACATATAGCCGTGCCTGTCTGACGGCATTAAATACAGCGCGGGCATCGGAAGAACCGTGGGCTTTTACAACTGGTCCCTGCAACCCCAACAGCGGGGCACCACCGTGCTCCTTATAATCCATCTCAGTAGCAAAGCGCTTCAACCCGGGCTTCAGGATTGCAGCGGCCAGTTTGGTGATCGCATTTCGTGTAAACTCTTTCTTTAAGCGATCAAAGATGGCTTTGGCCACCCCTTCGGTGTTTTTTAACAAGATGTTTCCACTAAACCCGTCGCACACCAGTACATCACAATCCCCATTTAACACATTCCGTGCTTCCACATTGCCGATAAAGTTGAGAGGTAGCGCCGAAATGCGTTGGTATACCTCTTTGGTAAAGGTAGTTCCCTTCCCGCCTTCAGCTCCGATGTTTAACAATCCCACCCTTGGTCGCTCAAAGCCGAGTACCGCTTCAGCGTACAAGCTACCCATCAGAGCATACTGCTCCAGGTGCTCCGGTCGGGCTTCCGGGTTGGCCCCTACATCTAAAACCAGCATCCCCTTCTGAGTGAGGGTGGGAAAAATCGGTGCCAGGGCCGGACGTTCAATCCCCGGCAGTCGTCCGGTCACCAGCAGCCCCGCCGCCATCAACGCCCCCGTATTGCCGGCGCTGATAAAGACGTCCGCTTCCCCTTCTTTCACCATACGGCACCCTCTGACAATGGAGGAATCCTTTTTCCGCCGAATAGCCTTTACCGGTTCTTCATCCGTCTCAATATGTTGGGTAACCGCCATCAATTGCACATTAGTCGGCAATTCTCCGGCAAGATGGGGCTTTACTTCGTCTTCTACACCCAATAAAACAAACTGCGTATCCGGCCATTCCCGGGCAGCCCGCAGGGTTCCGTCCACCATCGCTTCAGGGGCGAAATCCCCTCCCATGGCGTCAAAAGCGATGCGCATATTGGTCCTCCTTCGAGCGGTAAACATCAAATACCCCTTGAAACACCGTTTCATCGCCCACTCGCGTCTGTACGTCCACCTGGGTGCGATGAGGAGTTTCCTTTACCACCACCGCTTTGGCGATACATTGCTCACCCAGGTGAACCGGGCGCACAAAACGAATGCTCGCTGTCGCCGTCAGCACCACTTCGGAGTCGACGACAGCCACGGCCAGCGAGTTGGCCTGTGCGAACAGATGATGTCCACGGGCAATTCGGGTGCGGGCAAAAACATGCTCTTCCAGAATCGTTAAAACCGATTGCCCACCCTGGTCCAGCCGCAGCTCCGTCACTTCCCCGATCACTTCTTCCGGATGGAGCGAGCGTACATTGCGTTCAGCCATATGCTTAATGCGCTCCCTCAATTCCGGAATCCCCAGCTCCATCCGATCTAAGCGGATGGTCTGAATACTAACCCCGAACCGGCCAGCCATCTCCTCATCAGTCAAAAATGGTTCCCGTTCCAGGGCCGCTTGTAACTGCTTCTGCCGATCTCGTTTGCTCAGGCGCACAGCGAAAGGTTCACCACCTTTTTATTACCACATGCTAATACCAAGTGCTAAATCAGTATACAAAAAAGAGAGCCTTTTTACAAGACCCCATTATCTCTCTTCAAAAAACCGGATGTACCCTTTCTCAAAGTCCGGCTTTCGCGGGTTGTTTTGAAGATTCTCGATCATATCATACAAGCCATAAATTTTGTCGTACATTTGACTTCTATCATACAAATCGCGATCTTTTGCGCCGTATGCCTCCAATACCGCACACCGAAATCCTTCCGGATAATAACACATATACATGAAATCCAAGGCAGGGTCTTCCATGCCCGCTTCCCCGAAATCGATAACCCCTAGACGACCGGTTCTTTCATCCCAAAAAATAAAATTGCTTCTGTCCGCTTGCCTAATCTGCGAATGAGTTCCTGCCTTACACCATACGCATCAACCTGTAATCCGTCGCGGAAGAAAGCGATCACAATTTTTTTATCCAAAATCAAAACCTCTTTTTCGCAACCTGTGGTTATCAACTCATATTCCTGATAAGACAGTTCTCCCATTTCAGCTTTTACAAGATCCAGTTTTTGTTCTATTAACTGCTCCTTCACAAATGCCCCCTCCTACGAAAAACAAGGACCATAGTGGTCCTTGTCCCCATCGCCACTCAGTCGTTGACGACATCATTTCCTTTGTAGTAACCGCACTCTTTGCACACGCGATGGGAAAGCTTCATTTCCCCGCACTGCGGGCAACGTACCATACCCGGTACGGACAACTTAAAGTGCGTACGACGCTTGCGCTTGCGGGTTTTGGAAGTCCGACGAAAAGGTACTGCCATCTTTCTCACCCCCTTGATCAATCACTCTTCCCGTATTATCGTTCCTGCCAGTATACATCGGGAAAAATACGGGTGGGAGCGTTACCCCCAATGTTTTGCGGTTTTAGACCGCCCTCCGCTTGTCACGGGAATAGAATGCCTGACGGGAGTCAGTCCTGATTTTTAAAGAACTCCTGCAATTTTGCCATTCGGGGATCCACCCGCTCACGATCGCAATCACAGGATTCACGGTTGCGGTTGCTGCCGCATACCGAGCACAATCCCAAACAATCCGGTTGACAAACCGGTGCCAGCGGAAGCTCCAACAGCAATGCCTCGCGAATGAAAGGAGTCAAATCAGTCGGTTGGTCCGGCTGTACCAGCCGCACATCCTCCCCTTCTTCCTCCCATGCTTCCATTTGCTGTTCATCATCGGTGAAAGCCTGGAACCATTCCATCTCCAACGGTTGCGAAAATGGGGTGAGACAGCGAGAACAGTTCAGTTTCACCCTGGTATGCTGCTTCCCTTGGACTTGGTATAACCCTTTTTCTTTCCATGCCAGTATGTTCACCTGAAGCGGATCCAGAGATAGAAGGTCGGGGTTTTCTTTTTCCAAACCCTGCAGTGTTACTTCACCCTCTAGTTCCACCGGTCCCGTGCGCCGATTCAGCTCCCGGAATATCATCCTCATAATCAACTACTCCCTTGTTCAAACAGGGTAATTATATGTCATCAGAGAGGCACTGTCAACGTTCTTTCCCTGTCAGGGGGTTGAATGCTGTTTTACTCAAGAAGTTTTTTGTGCTCCTCTCTGCTGATCAAGATATTGAACCGCTTCATTCAAGGTATGAACGGGGACAATCGCCATATCGCTTCCCAACTCTTTAGCGGTGGCTTTCGCTTTTTTTTCATTGGAATCCTGCGGCTCTACATCAGCCGGTACAAAGAAAATATCTGCGTGTTCCCGTTCGGCAGCCAGTATTTTATGCTGAATTCCGCCGATCTGACCCACATCCCCGTCGGGGGAGATGGTACCGGTCCCAGCCACCTGCAGTCCATTGGTCAAATCACGATCACCTAATTGATTCAAAATTTCTAGTGAGAACATTAAACCGGCAGATGGACCGCCAATTTTATCCGCTTGTATGGAAACCTTCGGATCAGTCTCCACTTTTCGCAATGTGACCGGTTCAATCCCGATGCCAGGACGATCTTCTCCACCGGATGCTGCCAGGGAAGCGAGTGTAAGTGTGGTCTCTTCTTTGTCACCGTTACGATTAAAAAGCAGCTGCACCTGTTCACCCGGCTTTTTTTCACTTAGATAAGTCAACAAATCTTCAGCTTGCCCAATCTTGTGATCATCCACTTGTTGGATGATATCTCCTTCCTTCAATGCCTCGGCGGCAGGCATTCCACTCAACACACGAAACACCTCCACCCCCAGCAATCGCTCTTCGGCCGGTCGCCCCGCTTGGCGAAAAGCAGCCAAAACAGCATTTTGCTGAGATTGTCGCATCACCTCTTCCTGCATATATTGATAGTGCTCTGGATCCTCCCCTTGCCCCAACACATCCTCTTTCGGCACCAGATCCATCCAGGAATCCACATGTGCCAACAGATAACCGATCACATTTCCTTCTCTCATCGATACTGTCGTCATATAAAAGGTTCCTTTTTCCACATTGGAAGTGTCCTCCATCTGCACCATCGGCCTCACTTCCAATGCCGACCCCGGTTGAACGATATAATAGGGCACCGGTACCATAAACAGGATCACAAAAGCGATCGCCATCGCAATCCCACCTCTAAACCACGAACGCCAACCCCTGTTCACTTGCCGTACCACTTATCGGACACCTCCCCACTCTCCGATCAGATTTCGGATCGAGTCAAGCTGCGCTCTCGCCGCCTCTTCCCCCCGCCGAATACATTCATCCACATCCGTAAATGCCGTCGGACTGATCTCCTCCAAATCAGGGTGAATCAATACATTTGCTGCCACCGAACGATGATTTAGAATTTCCCGCTCCATTACACTCAATGTCTGAGCGATCACATCAAAATACGTATCAATCCGGACCTGGGGGCTATCTGGGACCACATCGACGGCAATAATCACATCGGCACCCATCTGTTTGAGCACCTGGATCGGAATCCGGTCAATCACCCCTCCATCCACTAGCGTACGCCCTTTCCACTCCACTGGCTCAAATATTCCCGGAATCGAGATACTGGCCCTTACTGCTAAATCTGCCGGTCCATTGCGGAAAACCACCTGTTCTCCCTTTACCAAATCCGTCGCCACCACGGCGATCGGAATCGGGAAATCCTCCAAGTTCTTCCCATGAGTCAACAATCGAATTAATTCTTTTACTTTTTTCCCTATGACAAATCCCCGTTTGGGTACCGTCAGATCGAGCCAACGATTACGTGGGAGATGGATCGCCAACTGTTCCACCATATCCAAGGGTAATTCGTTGGCAAAAAGCACGCCAACCAGACTACCCATACTGCTGCCCGCAACAAAATCAACAGAGATATTCTCCTGTTGCAAAACTTTGAGCACCCCGATATGGGCCAATCCCCTCGCACCACCGGATCCTAATGCTAACCCCACTTTGGGCTTTGCCAAAACTTTTCCCTCCCTTTCAGCTCAATTCCGGTTTATCAGGTGGACAGGGGGTCTAATTTGTCCATTTCTGCGTAAACATGGTATCAACCATTTGAATGAACGGGAGGATTTCCATGCGGCCGACAAACCCCGCCCTCCAACCCCGCATCCGTTCCCTCTTGTTAGGGGCCGTTGCGCTGATTCTCGTCTTGTCACTCATTTTATACCCAGAACAAGCATTTCAAGCATCACTCAAAGGGTTAAAAATATGGTGGGATGTTGTGTTCCCTGCTCTACTTCCCTTTTTTATCGCATCGGAGATTCTGATGGGATTTGGAGTGGTTCACTTCCTCGGCGTGTTGTTGGAGCCCCTGATGCGGCCCGTCTTTCGGGTCCCCGGTACTGGCGGTTTTGTTATGGCAATGGGATTAGCTTCTGGTTATCCGATCGGCGCCAAACTGACCACCCGTCTGCGGGAACAGCAGCTGATCACCCGTACCGAAGGGGAAAGGCTCGTCTCCTTCACCAACACCGCCGATCCCTTATTTATGTTTGGTGCGGTGGCGGTCGGCTTTTTTCATGATGTCTCGTTGGGAATCGCCATCGCTGTTGCCCATTACATCTCAAGCCTGACAGTCGGGATTTTGATGCGATTTCACGAGCCCAACGGTGAATCCACACCGATCGCACCGTCGGAAAAAACATTTTTTCTCATCCGGGCCTTCCGTGAAATGCATCGTGCCCGCATCAATGATGGACGCACCCTGGGACAACTGATGGGGGACGCCATCACATCCTCCATGAACACCATTATGTTGGTGGGCGGTTTTATCATCATGTTTTCCGTGATTATCGCCGTCCTGGAATCCATCGGATTTTTAACATTTTTAGCCATGGGCATCGGTTGGATCTTGCACCTGTTGCACCTTCCTGCGCAAATGGCCCCAGCGGTTATCTCCGGCACCTTTGAAATCACGCTAGGTGCCCAGATTGCCAGCGAAGCGCCGAACAGTATCCATATGGCCTACAAAATTGCCATCGTGGGAGCGATTACCGCATGGAGCGGCTTATCCGTTCATGCCCAAGTCGCCAGTCTGTTGAGCCGGACCGACATCCGCTATGGCCCTTACTGCATGGCCCGTCTAATGCACGGATTGTTGGCGGGCTGGTTAACGCTTCTCACGTGGGAACCGATCAATCGTTATTGGTTCTCTTCCGATACCGTTGTTCCCGCTTTTCTGCAGCAATTGCCGCAAGCGAGCACATTTGCCCCCTGGGATGGGATCCGTTTAATCGCCATACTCGGTGCCTTGATTCTCGTTATACTCTTAACCATCTCTACTTTGATACACCTGGTACAATCTCTGCGGCGAAATCAGGCCCCTTGATCCATCTTGGTCGCTAACAATACGAAATAACCCCGAAAGGAAGACAAAAATTATTTACTCGCCGGTTCCATACTTCCTTTTTAAGGCATCCTCCACCACTACTGGCACGAGGCCGTTGATATCACCGCCGTATTGCGCCACTTCCTTGACGATACTTGAGCTTAAAAACGAATACTGGTTGTTGGTCATCATAAATAACGTCTCAACCTCTCCATCCAATTGCCGCATCATCGAGGCAAACTGGAGCTCATACTCAAAATCCGTCACCGCCCGCAAGCCTCGAATTATCACATTTGCCTGCCGCTTATGTACATAACGGGCCAACAATCCCTCAAAGCTATCCACTTCCACATTGTTCAAATCGGCGGTTACCGTCCGAATCAACTGTTTGCGTTCCTCAATCGTAAACAGCGGCTGCTTTTTCGCATTATGGAGAACGGCTACCACTAACTGATCAAAAACGCGTGCGCCTCTATGGATAATATCGATATGGCCATTGGTAATCGGATCGAAACTACCAGGGTAAACAGCCAATTTCACGGTTTTTACACCTCCCCATCACCATGATTTCCCAAACGATACAAATCAACCACCGTATCGCCAAATTCCAAGGAGCGAACGTTGTTGAGATTGCCATAGGAAGACAGCAGAGGGGTGTCAGCGGCATGTTCAGCCACTACTGTTCCGGATGGCTCCAGCAATCCGGACTCCCCGATTCGTTGTAACACTTCCGCCAAGATCGGTTCCCGGTACGGTGGATCTAAAAAAATATATTGAAAAACCAACTCTCGTTTGCTCAAGCTGCGCAAGGCTGCCCGAGCATCTCGACGATATACCTCGGCCTGACTTTCAAAACCGGTCTCGCGTAAATTTTCATGTATGGTCCGCACACTACTTCCGCTTTGATCGATAAATACAACTCGATCAACGCCACGACTTAATGCTTCTACCCCCAATGAACCGGAGCCGGCAAACAAATCCAAGGCCCACCCCCCGTCAAAATAGGGGCCGATTACCTGAAAAACCGACTCTTTCACCCGGTCTGTCGTTGGGCGGACTTGAAGTCCTGACACCGTTTTTAACCGTTTTCCTTTTCCTTTTCCGGCAATAATCCGCATCTTCATCCCCCAGCCTATACTCGTCAATGGAACGTTTTTATCCTACCACAAAGCCTTGACTCACGGAAATAAAGCAAAACTTCTAGCACGATCGTTTTTCTCAATCCCACATGATTAAAAAAAGCGATCGTTAGATGTATAACATTCTCTATAGAGGAAAAGATAGGGATGACGGCATCGCGAGATGCTGTCGCACTGCGGAGAAGACTTACGTTTCCCCATAAGCTCTTCCTCCGGTTTCTCCTCTCCCATTCAGTGTTCGCCGCAGGGCGAGCACCATTGACCCGCAAGCGTTGCGGGTTTTTTTTGTTTAAAAAACAGATCCTGAGGGTATGATTCCCTCAGGATCCTTCTATTTCCAATTAGCGATTTCTTCGACGTCTTCTCGCTCCCAATCTTCGGGACCGACGACCTTTGACACGGGCGCGAGGGCTTTCCACCGTTTCCAACTCATCGTATAAAGATGGAAGGTCTTCCCATCCACGATCCGGGTTGGATTTACCTGCCTCACGACGATCATTCCACTCCGTCTCTTGACGGGGTTGCTGGGGTTCTGTCCGAGGTTGTTGAAATTCTGTCCGGGGTTGTTGGGGTTCTGTCCGTCGATAGGGGGAAATATCTGCCCTAGGTCTTGCTTGTTCCCACGGTGGTGTTCTCCGCCGTTGCTCACCTTCAGGCGGTAACTCCCACGGCAGCGGCTCATCCAACCACGCATCGGGATAATATTCGTAACTCAAACTTTCCCCTCTACCGCGGTCTCCTTCTCTTGCCGGAGCATTGCGGGGATTTTGTTGACCCTCATGACTTTGCGGGGGTGTTTCCCCCCACCCCAAAAACCCAAAGATCCCTGGACCTTCCGCAGGTGGTGTCTGACTCGGTTGACCCGTGTTTCTTTTCCCTTCATTCTCCTCAGGGAGAGAGGCGGGATTCGGGTTATTCTGTACCCATTCCCACCGGTTATCTAACTCTTCCCTGGAGTTGCGCCGGTTGTTCGGACGGTTTTTCATGGAGTACTTCCTCCCTTCAAAAGGGCTTAACTGCCTGGGTTGCAGTACATTACACCATATGCCCCGGTCGTTTCACCCGTCTGCGTCATTTGCCTAGAAAGAAGAACCCAATTTGACTTATGGCACCATTCGCTTTAACATTAGCGATTCAGTAGGAGACATCACCCCTTCTGCTACCAAGTGATCCAACATACGGTATGACAACTCTCGTCGCCGGGGATGGAGCTTTAATTTTTCCATTTCATGAGAGGAGAACAGTCGGTCCATCCGCCCCTCCAGAAACTTGACTAAGCCCCAGGTCCCACGGAGTCGTCGCACTTTTTTCGCCTCCGCAACCGTCTGTTCAATCAAAGTGGTTGTAATGGCTTGCCGTCCGAGTGATCGATTAACCGTTTGTGCCAGTTCACGGTATAGGTTTGGGTTGCCCATAACAGGATCACCTCTTTGATGTGGGCTCCTCCTATATTTATGCAAACATTTCCGCCGGGGAACGTTTTAAATGGGGTGAGGAACAAGAAAATACAAATCGATGAAGTGATTAACAAGCGGATCATGAAACAGTCGGCATTTTTTTCTACTCCAGCCATAGAAATTCCCATGTATGGACAGATTCCTTCATAAAATGACAAAAAATTTTATTAGATTATTCTTTTCTATGTATTTACAGCATTGTTCTTATTTGGTACATTAGAATTAGGCCAACTACCCACTTTTATGGGACACTGCCCAACTGGCACCAACGAACCACCCTACATGAAAAAGATGAACACACCTCCTCCTGTTCGCGAACGGACAAGAACTGCGGTTGGCTCGGAAACGGCGCAACTGTCCATAAGCACGTCAGAAAGGGGGATACGAACGTGGAGAGATGGATCTTGGTGTTCTCTGCGGTCGTAAGAATGGTGGAAGCCTTATTGCAGCTGTCCCAACGATATGGACAGCGCTATAAGAGAAAAAGCCGAAAAAAAAATCCCTACTTTTAGGCAGCAGGGTTCACAGTTGTTTGAAACCCGGGGGAGTGGGGGCCCCTGGGTTTTTCAATTCACAACCCCATTATATGTGAGTGACCACATTTTAAATCTTGTCCGGTACAAAAAATCAATCCACGATTGAGGCCGCATTCTCAAACGCTTGTAGCCAACGGCGCAGTGGGGTATATTCTTCTTTTTCCCACAATACATCGGATTTTACCAAAAGCTGAGCATCAGCCCGGGCCACCTCCAGCACCTTTTGATCTTCCATCAAGTCGGCCACCTTAAATTCCGGTGTACCGCTTTGCCTGACGCCAAAGAAGTCCCCCGGCCCCCTCAGCTCCAAGTCGCGACGGGCGATCTCAAAACCGTCGGTAGTCTCGGTCATCACCCGCATCCGTTCTACTCCCGTCTCCGAAGCAGGATTGGCCACCAAAATACAGGTGGAAGCTCCACTCCCGCGTCCCACTCGCCCCCGCAATTGATGCAATTGTGCCAAGCCAAAGCGATCGGCATCGTACACAACCATCACGGTGGCGTTGGGCACATTTACCCCCACTTCCACCACCGTGGTTGAGACCAGCACCTGCACCTCATTGGCGGCATAACTTCTCATCACTTCATCTTTTTCCGCCGCAGCCATCTTACCATGGAGCAGGCCCACCCGGGTCGGAGCAAGCTCCTGTGCAATCTCTTCAAAAACCGATTGCGCGTTTTGCAAATCCACTTTTTCCGATTCTTCGATCAAGGGACAGATGACATACGCTTGACGCTTCTCTTGACACTGTTTCTGGATAAATTGGATCACCCGGGGCCATACATCCTGCTTTACCCAATACGTTTCCACTGGTAGGCGTCCAGCTGGCAATTCATCAATCGTAGAAACATCCATATCCCCATAAGCGGTAATCGCCATCGTACGCGGAATCGGGGTCGCCGTCATATAGAGGACATCGGGGTTTTGCCCTTTTTCTCGCAATAACCCCCGCTGCTTCACACCAAATCGATGCTGTTCATCGGTGATCACCAGTCCCAGATTGCGGTAAGTGACCGCCTCCTGAATCAGTGCATGGGTTCCCACCACCACATCAGCCAAGCCCATCTGCAATTGTCCCATCGCTTCCCGCCGCTCTTTGGCCTTCATGCCTCCAGTCAGCCCGATCACGCGTAATCCTCTCGGCTCTAACAATCCCTTAAGCGAATGAAGGTGCTGCTCCGCCAAAATCTCCGTCGGTACCATTAACGCTCCTTGATACCCACCCAAATGGTTGGCATATAAAGCGATGGCGGCTACCACTGTCTTACCCGATCCCACATCTCCTTGCAGGAGACGAATCATCCGCTCGGGCTCCTCCATATCCATTAAAATCTCATCCACGACCCGACGCTGAGCAGCGGTCAAAGGAAAGGGGAGATCCGCTATAAAGGCGTCTAGTCGCTGGTGATCAATGGAATGAGCGATCCCTGCCGTTTCCGTTTTCTCTAGACGTCGCCGCCACATCAGCTTAAGCTCATACAGGAACAGTTCTTCATAAACCATCCGCCGCCGCGCCTGCCGCCCTTCCTCCCAACCTTTAGGAAAATGAAGCAGCATCATTGCCCGGGCCCGTTCCATCAGTTTATAACGCGTCAACAATGCTTGCGGCAAGCACTCTTGGATCTCCCCTCCAAACTGACGAAACGCTTGCGCAATCGTTTTTCGCAACCAGGAAACGGTGACTGAAGCGTTGACGGAATAAACCGGTTCCAACCGCCCGATTTGTCGTTGCTGTTCTTCCGCCGATAAAAAGACACGCTCGACGTTCATCTGCAACCGATGGGCATCCCATTTTCCGTGAACGGTGATCGTTTGCCCCGGCATCAGTTTATTTTTGAGGAAATGCTGGTTAAACCACACAAGGGATACCGTCACCCCTTGTACCTGCATACGACAGGTAAGACGGGATTTTTTCTTGCCGTACCAGCGTGTGCTGGGGGTGCCAAACAGCGTCCCCTGAAGCGTAATTTTCTCGTCATGGGCGGCTTCCGTCAAATCGGCGAGGCGAAAATCTTCGTACCGATATGGAAAATAGGCAAACAGATCGGCGACGGAATGAATCCCAAGTGATGCTAAATCCTTAGCCCGTTTGCTCCCGACTCCCTCAACTTCAGTTACCGCTGTTGCATCCAGATTCATTCGTTATTGGGCTGCCCGAAGATCTTGCGCTCCAATGCGCGACCGGTCGGGGTTGCCGCCAACCCTCCCAATGCGGTTTCCTTTAAACTGTTGGGCATGTTTTGCCCGATTTGATACATCGCCCCAATCACCTCATCAGGGGGAATCACACTCGTCACACCGGCCATCGCCATATCAGCCGCCACCATGGCAATGGCCCCACCCATGGCGTTTCGTTTGACACAAGGCGCTTCCACCAACCCCGCCACTGGATCGCACACCAAGCCCAGCATATTTTTTAGGGCGATCGCCACCGCATTGGCTGACATCGACGGGGTTCCCCCTGCCATCTCCACCATCGCCGCTGCAGTCATCGCCGTCGCTGAACCCACTTCTGCCTGACAACCGCCGGCAGCTCCGGAAATAAAGGCGTTGTTGGCGATACAGTATCCAATCGCGCCACTGACAAACAGCGCCCGCACCATCGTTTCACGGTCAGAATTTAACCGCTCCGCCGCACTGAAGAGACAGCCTGGCAAAATTCCGCATGCGCCCGCCGTCGGCGTTGCCACCACCGTTCCCATAGCGGCATTGGTTTCCGATACCGCCGTTGCACGGGAAACAGTATCCAGCACCGCTTTTCCCGACAATAACACCGGTGCCTCTTCCATATGGCGACGAATTTTTGCGGCATCACCACCGGACAACCCGCTATGGGAATGAATTCCCTTTAATCCTTTATGAACAGCTTTCTCCATCACATCTAGATTTTTTTCCATCTGGCTAAACACGTCTGCGCGGGATTTCGCAAACGTTTCCATCTCTTTTTGGATCATCACTTCTGAGATGGATAACCCTTCCGTTTCGGCTAATTCCACTAATTCCGCCACTGTTCGAAAGTCCATATACATGGCTCCTTTATCAGCCTTTTACCTCATCATTGTAACATATTCCCTCTCGATCTTCTGTCGCCACAAAAAAGCCGCCAAAAGGCGGCTATGCCGTCTTCGACGGTTACGCTACAAACACAAAGCGGCTTACATCACTGTGACACCTGTCACTTCCGGCAACTGGGCAATCGCTTGCTCGGCGGTGTCTGAGACGGTTTGATCCGTCTCGATAATCATCAGTGCTTCGGATCCTTTCTCTTTGCGAGAAACCTGCATATACCCCACATTGATACGGTGATCCGCCAGCACGGTAGCTACTTTGGCGATCGCTCCATAGCGGTCATGGTGAGTTACCAGTAATGCTGGAGCGGTACCAGATAGCTTCAGTTCAAAACCGTTCAACTCCACGATCTCCATCTTTCCGCCTCCGATTGAGACCCCGGTCACTTCCAGCGACCCTTTTTCATCCTCCAGGAAAAGGCGAGCGGTGTTCGGATGTTCTCGTCGCTCATCCGACTCGATAAACGTTACGTTCATCCCCGCTTCTTTTGCCAAATCCAGAGAGCGAACGATCCGTTCATCATCCGTGTCAAAGTTCAACAAACCGCCGACGATGGCGATATCCGTCCCATGACCGCGATAGGTCTTGGCGAATGAGCCATACAACGTGATACCCACCCGTTGCGGCTGCCGTCCAAACAACAGCCGAGCTGCTCGCCCGATCCGTGCCGCACCAGCTGTGTGTGAACTGGAGGGGCCGATCATAACCGGACCAATGATATCGAAAACCGAACGATATTTCACACGAACACCCCCATCCTTTTTCCATTCATATCCGGATCAATCACGATTGGGAACAAGCACCACCGCAATGGCACCAGGGCCTACATGGGTACCGATCACCGCTCCGATACCGGTTAAAACCACCTCATCCAGTCCGAAGGTTTTCTTGATCTTCTCCGCCCAGCGTTCCCCTTCTTCTTGGTTGTCGGTGTACATCACCGCGCCCAAGCGGGCACCGTTGGGGGCTTTCTCCTGCAATGTTTCGAAAATACGAGCGGTCGCTTTGTTTTTGCCTCGCACTTTATCGACAGGAGTAACCTCCCCTTCATCACTGACGGAGAGGATCGGTTTAATGTTTAAGAGAGACCCCACCACAGAGGAGGCTTTGCCGATACGGCCCCCTTTTTGCAAATATTCCAGCGTATCCACTAGGAAATACAATTGGATATTTTCCCGAATCTCATTGGCGATGGCGACGCATTCATCCAACGACTTTCCTTCTTTAGCCGCTTTGGCCACTTCTACCACCATTATGCCGATGGCGTAGGAAGCCTCCTTTGAATCAATCACCGTCACCTTAAACTCATCTTCTACCATCGACTGGGCCAACAGCGCTGATTGATAAGTTCCACTGAGAGCGGAGGAGAGATGAATGGAGATGATGTCCGTATCGCCATCCTTGGCCGCTTCCCGATATTCTTCCACAAAATCGATGGGAGAAGGCTGAGAGGTGGTAGCCAATTCTGTCGCCGCTTTTAATTTCTCGTAAAACTCCTGCGGTTGAATGTCAACGCCGTCCAGATATGATTTCCCTTCTAGATGAACCTTGAGGGGAACGATGGAAATGTTAAGCTCTTCCACCAAATGACGCGGAATATCCGCTGTACTATCCGTGATCACCTGTACTTTAGTCATAGGGCACCCCCATTGGATAGGTTTGCTCAAGTTTGTTGATCCACATTTCGCCAATCAACAGACCTGATTGTTGCGCCGTCTGTAATCCGGCTGGGATGCTGCTTTTACGAGTTTAAATATACGATTTATTCCACCGAAAACAGGAAAAAGTAGAGTGGTTGGCCCCCATTGTATACTTCGCATTCCACTTCGGGATAGCTTTCTTCCATAAAATTAGTCAATTCCTTCACTTGATCAGCGGTTGCATCTTGTCCGTAAAGAATGGTGACCACATCCGCTCCGTCGGTCAACATCTCGGTCAAAAGTTGTTGGGAGGTCGCCATTAAATTGTTGCTTACCGTTTTGATTTTTCCTTCCTGAATCCCGAGGAAATCGCCTTCTTTGATGGAGCCGCCGTCGTACTGGGAATCCCGTACCGCGAAAGTCACTTCTCCCGACCGAACCGCATCCACGCTCTCCATCATCCGCCGGCGGTTTAACTCCACATCGTTCTCCACCTGAAAAGCCATTAACGCCGCCAACCCTTGGGGAATGGTACGGGTAGGCAGGACCGTCACCGGTACCTCAACCAGATCCACCACTTGTTCAGCGGTCAGGATGATGTTTTTATTATTGGGCAGGATGAAGACATGTTCGGCATAAACCCGCTCTACCGCTTGCACCAATTCCTCCGTGCTCGGGTTCATCGTCTGTCCGCCTTGGATCACTTCATCGACATGTAAGCTGGAAAAGATATCGGCAATCCCATCACCGACGGCAACGGCTACAATTCCGTGCGGTTTTTTCTTCGCGGTCACTTTTGGCGCTACAACGGGAGCCGTATGGGGAGATTCTCCTTCATACTCCAGGAGAGTGGAGTGTTGTTCCCGCATATTTTCAATTTTAATCCGGGTCAATTCGCCGAAGCGTTGGGCAAAGGTAAGCGTTTCACCCGGCTGTTCCGCGTGGATGTGTACCTTGACCAGATCATCGTCTGCCACCACCAGCAACGAATCGCCAAACTCGCCTAAATCCGTACGGAATTGTTCCTCATCAAAAGAGTATTGGCGTACTTTCTCTCCGTTCAGTTTCACGATAAACTCTGTGCAATAGCCGTGTTCAATCTCCGCTGTATCAAAGTGGGACTGGGCACTTCGCTCATGGGCGATCGCCCCCAATGATTCCAAATCCGATGTGTAGGCAGGTTCCTCGACATGGTAGGAGGTTTTATCCCCTGTCAATGCCGCTAAAAACCCTTCATAAACCAACAGCAGCCCTTTTCCCCCGGCATCCACCACATTGGCTTGTGCCAATACCGGTAACAGTTTTGGCGTTCTGTTTAGCGAGGCACGCGCCTCTTCCAGCACCGTCTCCATCAAGGGAATGATATCATCCGTCTGGCGCCCACGGCTAATCCCTTTTTCAGCCGCTTCCCGGGCCACTGTTAAAACTGTTCCTTCCACCGGTTTGATCACCGCTTTGTAAGCGGTGTCAACCCCGTGCTTCAATCCATCGGCAAATTGGCGCGGGGACAGGCTCTCCTGATCCGCTACCCCTTTGCTAAAACCGCGAAACAGCTGTGACAAAATGACACCTGAGTTTCCCCGGGCCCCCATCAGTAAACCTTTGGACAAGGCCTCCGCCAACTGTCCGACATGAGTGGAACCAGCCGCCGCCTTTTTTTCCAGCTCTTTAACACCGGAAGTTAAGGTGAGATTCATATTGGTCCCCGTGTCACCGTCCGGAACCGGAAAGACATTGAGCGCATTGACCATGTCCACATTTTCATTGAGTCTCTTGGCACCTGCGCGGATCATTTGTGTAAATAACGTAGCGTCAATCTGCTGTACCAACAGTGGTCCCCCTTAGTCTTCGTTCACCAGCCGAACCCCTTGAACAAAAATATTAACCCGGGTCACTTGCAGCCCGACCATCTGGTTCAAGGTATACTTCACCTTGGACTGCACATTATGGGCCACTTCGGAAATCTTCGTTCCATAACTGACGATAATGTGCATATCGATCTCCGTTTCATCGTCCGCAGTACGGACTTCAATCCCTCTGCTCCAGTTTTCCCGACCCAGCAGTTCGGCGATTCCGTCCTTCAACTGGCTGCGGGACGCCATCCCAACCAGACCATAACAGTCCAAAGCGGCCACGCCAGCGACGGTGGCAATCACTTCGTCGGATACTTCGACTTCACCGTATTGTGTCGATACATCCAAAGTCATCATTATTCCTCCTCGGTAAGAGAGGGTTCCTCCTATGTAGCAACGCCCGGTTTCGATGATAAAAAGCGCTCCTCAATTCAGCATTGGTTCCGCTCTCATACCTAGTATAGGGTTGGTCCGATCATACGACAAGGGCTCGGTCGACAGAGATCTCTGAACCCGCATGGTCGAAGGCTTCCACGCCCTTGAAATATGAGAAAGTCTATTCCCAGACCGACAGCGAGCCGTCCTTTTGCCTCTATCTTCCCCAGTCGCACGGTGACACAATCATCATACCGAAGGGGCTGTCTTCTTGCAAGGAAAAGAGAGGTATGCTAAAATGGATTAGTATTTTGTTGCCAGGATCCCGGTTCATCCGGGATTACGGGGAAAAGACCCGGACCCTCCTCTAATAGGGAAGCCGGGTTTCACTTTTGTTCTCCCAAATAGAGTGGAGGAGGTGGGGAACATGGCACGTCGTTGCTACGTCACCGGCAAAGAGGGGCACGCCGGCAACAAGGTGAGCCACTCCAACCGGAAAAACCGCCGCAAATGGGGCGCAAACGTGCAAAAGGTGCGCATCCTGGTGGACGGCAAACCGAAGCGCGTCTATGTCAGCACTAAAGCCCTAAAATCAGGCAAAGTGACCCGCGTCTAATGCGGATCCAACACAAAAAGCACCCGCGATGCGGGCGCTTTTTTTGCATGCAAAAGCCGCAACCGCCCGGTTTCCCAGGCGATCGTTATTGGAATGATGGATCAGTTCGGTGTTCCGCCCCCACTCCTTTTCCATCGGCCCCCGCAGCCATCATTTTTTGTTAAAAACACCCAGCAGGGCTCTGACCATCCCTCCAAGGAACTTTGGGAGCTTGATGGTGTAGAATTTCACCCCGATCCCTCCTTCTCCCGGTCGGTATGAAGCACGCTTCATCCGGTCACTTATATATATTCTATAGTAGTGAAATCGTGCCTAGAACCGAACTCCAGGGAGAATCAGGGATGATCTCGGCTTTCGATCAGCAACAGCTTCCCGGTACGGACTTGGATATGCCCTTTTTCCACCTCCAGCTCATTGCTAATCCCCAGCGGGAAATCGCGGATAAGTACTGCCTCCTGCAACGGATAGCGGAATCCACGCAGGGTAACTCCCTCTACACGGGTCGTCAACGCCAACAGGGAGAGATAGCGGAAAGGAGAGGCTTCCACGGTGATCACGGTGTTGTTACCGGGGTGAAGCTGGATGCGGTTATGGGCATCCTGGATCAAACCGGAAATACCTGCATCCGCCATTCGCTCCAACAGAAACAGATTGGCCAAGGCATGATCAAAGCGAGAGCCCCCCAGCGCCCCTAACAATAAAATTTGTTGCGGACGCCGCGCTAGTGCCCAATCAACGGCATGGTGGGTGTCCGTCACGTCTTTGGCTGTGGGTAAGGAGTGTATGGGAACCCCTTTTGCTTGCAGTTGTCGATATGTCTCCACTGAAACAGTGTCAAAATCGCCGACAACCAAGTCGGGAACCCGTCCTGCCTCCAACAGATGAACTGCACCGGCATCCACACCGACCAGCATATCATCGGAGCGAAGCAGGGCCGCCTCTTCCTCTGACCAACACCCACCGGCGACGATAACGATACGTTGGCTCATTGCGGTCGGGTCACCAGTTGCGGCGCTTTGGCGAGCAGCGTCACCATCACCATGATGGAGATGATCATATCCGGAACGATATAGGAGACATTGTAAAGGAAGGAGTACAAGACAGGGGAGAAACCTTCCGGAGCAAATTCGCCAAACCAGATGACACCGGCAGTGAAGTGGGCCGCCAACCGCATCAAACCGGCAATACTGACCGCCAGTGCTACCTTGCCCAGCTGCTCTCCCAGCGGTGCCTCTCGCAATTTTACTAATCCAGCCAAGCCCAACGCGGCAAAAGCGACGGGATAATCCAGCACCACTTGAACCGGATGGACGATAAAGGGGGCGATCATCAAATCCAACATCCCCACGATCAGACCGGCAGTCACCCCCGCCCCCCAACCGCGCCGAAACGCCAGGACGACGATCGGCACCATCACCAGGCTAATGGAGCCACCCTGCGGCCACAGTTTAAGCGCAATTGTATTATTTAAAATAACGGCAATCCCGGCGATCATCGCGATTTCCAACAAGACAACCAATGGACGCTGCGACACGAGAAACCCTCCTTAACCGTTGATCGTTTGATCTATTAAAAACTCTGACCCTGCCTTCTTCACTGTAGCAGTCTACCTTATCCGTCTCACTCAATCGATCGTAAAGTAAGACTCATACCGAAGGTCAGCTTCTAGTTTCATACGGGTAGTGTGCCCTTCGTATGGCTTGCCCGCTTTTTCTCCCCTTCAGTAGTTCCGCTGAGAGGAGTAGCGAAGGGGATTTCATTTATATAACAACCGCATTCATTCCCGCCCAACTCCCGCCTCAGCTGCAGTACGGATCGCTGTAAGCGCTTGACGGCGATCCGGTTGGGCAAAGACGGCGGAACCGGCAACCAATACGGTCGCTCCGGCAGCAGCGGTGGTGCGGGCGGTGTCGTGATTGATGCCACCGTCCACTTCGATTTTAACATCAGTCAAACCCCTCTCCTGCAATAAGCGGGCCGTTTGCGCAATCTTACGCGTAACCGCCGGGATAAACGCTTGTCCGCCAAAGCCGGGATTAACCGTCATCAGCAGAATCATGTCCACCTCATCCAATACCGGCTCAATCGTCGCCACTGGTGTAGCTGGATTCAAGGCTACCCCCGCCTTGGCTCCCTGCTCCCGGATAAAAGCGAGGGTTCGGTGTAAGTGAGGACACACCTCCTGGTGAACCGTAATCCAATCTGCCCCGGCTCGAGCAAAGGTGGGAATCATTTGATCCGGCTGTTCAATCATCAAATGGACATCCAAAGGCAACTTCGTATGCGGGCGAATCGCCTCCACCACCAAGGGGCCCATGGTCAGATTGGGAACAAAGCGGCCATCCATCACATCCACATGAATCCAGTCGGCTCCGGCTTGTTCCACCTCGCTGATCTCCTCTCCCAGACAGGCAAAGTCCGCTGCCAGGATAGACGGTGCCAATGTTATCATGATCAATACCTCCGCTGTTGCCGGATTTCATCCAAAAATTGTAGATAATGGCGATAACGTCCTGCATCGATCTCCCCGCGCTCCACCGCCTCCTGTACGGCACATTGGGGTTCATTGTGGTGGAGACAGCCGCGAAATTTACAATGGGATGCACGTACGCTCATTTCCGGAAAACATTCACCCAGGGCGGTTTCCTCCATCTGTTGAAACGAGAGCTGGCTAAAGCCGGGTGTATCCGCCACCTGGCCACCTTCCGGCAGCGCTAAAATCTCCACCTGGCGGGTGGTGTGACGACCGCGGCCCAGTTTACGACTCACTTCACCGGTGGCCAGTTCCGCCTCAGGCAAAATCGCATTCAACAGCGACGATTTGCCGACACCGGATTGACCGGCGAAGACCGACAGCCGCTCGGCTAACTGCGACGCCAGTTCCGTAATCCCTTGACCGGTGTGAACACTGGTAACCAGCACCGGGTATCCTGCGGGATCGTAGACAGCGGCGATTTTGTCCACTTCTGTTGCTTCTTCTACCAAGTCCCCTTTGGTGAGGCAGATGATGACGCGTAAGTGCTCCCGCTCCGCATGCACCAAAAAGCGGTCCAGCAACTCCAGCTGCACCCCTGGCTCCCGCATGGAGGCCACCACTACCGCCTGCTCCACATTGGCGATCGGCGGTCGCACCAACTCCGACGACCGGGATGCGATAGCCGTTACCACCCCTTGCCCCGGTTCCGTTGGTTCTACTGTCACCACATCCCCCACCAACGGGGACTGTTTCCGTTTTTTAAACACACCGCGAGCACGACACTGCCATTCTCCCTCTGCCGTCCGCACATAGTAGAAACCGCTTACTGCTCGAACAATCTGCCCCTGAGGCATAGCGTCCCTCCTTTAAAGTCTCTCCATGTAAAAGGAAACGAGGCAATCCGCCTCGTTCTCATTATGGTCTAAATATAGGGGTAAGATCAAATGGTTGATAAATGTTTAGCATCAGTTGCTGGGAGGTGTAGAACTTGCACCTGGAGTGTGAATCCAAACTTTGACGGTTGATCCCCGTTCTACATACGATCCGGGAGCGGGATCGGAATCGCCATAAGCCTTACCTCTCTCACGACCACCGCCATAATCATAAAAAGTAAATTCCACATCGATTCCCGCTTCCGGTGCCAGTTTATCTCTTATCGCCGTTTGCCATTGCCCATTAAAATCCGGCACTTGCACTTTACCTTCCTGGGAATTGACAAACACCGTTACCGTATCCCCAGCTTTTACTTCTTCTCCTGTGGCCGGCTCTGTTTTAAATACTTGCCCATCGTCATAGTTGGGGTCATAGTCCTCATTAGACATTTCCACCTTCATCCCCAAATCTTCCAGCAACGCTTTTACTTCATCGGGATCCTTTCCTGCAAAGTCGTCGATCTTAACCGAATCCGATCCGGTACTGACAAAAAGGGTCACCTTTGACCCTTTTTCCAGTGGTGCATCTGCTTTTGGATTCGTTTTGACAACGGTGTCTTTATTTTGACTGTCAGGAATGAGCTGTTTAGCGATCTCCAAGTCCAACCCTGTCTTACCCAATTCCGCCTCCGCCGCTTCTACCGTTTGCCCCGTAAGGTTCGGCATGGCGTCCCCACCACCGGAGAAAAGCCCCATCACTTGGTCGAAGGTGAAGATGGCCAGAGTGATGATGACGACGATCGTAAATAGACCGAAGAGTATCTTTTGCCACCAAGGCATGTTGGACTGTACATTTTCAAGCCAGACAACCGTTCGTTCCAGCATCGTCTTATTTTTATCCGCCGGTACTCCTCGCAGCCGCTCCAGGTTGGCCATCGTCTGATCGCCCACTTTGTGGCGCCCGTTGTCTGGGCGGCTGTCGTGGGAAGAGGCTTGCGCATTGGCACTCTCCACAGCAGGTACCGTTTTGGTGGACTCATCCTCTGACTCGCGGTCGTTGCGCCACTGTGGCTCGTTTAAATGGTTATAGTGGAAAATGGAATCGACTGTCTGTTTCATTTCTCGAGCCGAGGCAAAACGCTGATCAGGATCTTTCTCCAAGGCCCGCATGATGATGTCCCGAATCGATTGTGGCACTTCGCTGTTTAACACTGTTGGATCCGGTACCG
Source organism: Desmospora activa DSM 45169 (assembly GCF_003046315.1). NCBI lineage: Bacteria > Bacillati > Bacillota > Bacilli > Caryophanales > Thermoactinomycetaceae > Desmospora > Desmospora activa. The sequence continues at coordinate 1,721,403 of NZ_PZZP01000001.1, forward strand.
GGTCTTGTAAGTGTTTCATCGCAATGCTAATGGCGGAGTCCCCGTCATAAGGGAGCTCTCCGGTGACCATTTCATACATGACCACACCGAGGGAGTAGAGGTCGGATTTGGCTCCAATCACACCGCCCCGGGCTTGCTCCGGTGAAAAATAATGAACCGATCCCATCACCGACCCTGCCTGGGTGATGGTAGAGGAGGAGCTTGCCCGAGCAATGCCAAAGTCGGTCACCTTGGCCCGACCGTTGTATCCCAACAAAATGTTGTGAGGCTTAATATCCCGGTGGACAATTTGGTTGTCATGGGCATGAGACAAAGCATCGCAGATTTGAGACGCAATGGAGACAATCTCTTCGGCGGTAAGGGGGCTGTATTGCTCAATATATTCCTTCAGGGTTGGCCCCTCGATATATTCCATCACGATATAGTGGGTATGACCCTCCTGACCCACATCGTATACACTGACCACGTTGGGGTGAGACAGGCTGGCGGCCGCTTGCGCTTCCCGACTAAAGCGGCGAACAAATTCGGAATCGTTGGAAAGCGACTCATTTAATACTTTTATGGCCACATGGCGATTTAACAGCACATCTCGCGCTTTATAGACAACCGCCATACCTCCGCCGCCGACCCGGCTAATCACTTCATAGCGGCCGCCCAACTTCCTTCCTTCCATCGACATCTCACCTCTCTCTCCTATTCTATTTATGGTTATTTTGCTTGACTAGTACAATCGAAATATTATCCGTCCCTCCTGCATCCAAAGCCCGCTGTAGCAATTGTTCCGCTTGTTTTTGCAGAGAAAGCGGTGAAGTTAGGATGGAACCGATCTCCTCCACCTCCACCATATCGGATAATCCATCGGAACAGAGTAAGAGAATATCTCCCCGATACCATGGAGTAACGATCATATCCGGTTCCACCGTTTCATTGGTGCCGACGGAGCGGACAATCACATTGCGCTGTGGATGCATACGGGCTTCATCTTCAGTGATTTCACCATGCTGGCGCAACACGTTGACCAGGGAATGATCCTCCGTCACCTGATACAACCCATTATTGTGCAACAGGTATGCTCGGCTGTCCCCGATATGGGCAAGGATAATCTCTTCCCGCCCCAAAACGGCGGTAATCAGAGTCGTACCCATCCCCTGGTACTTCTTATTCTGAGTAGCCAATCGAAATACTTCCTCATTGGCTGCGATGGCGGCGTCGGATGCTCTTCGCCGAAGCTCTTTTGTATCCATGGCGGAGGAAAGTGAAGAAAGCTTTTCCTGAATGATGCGCACAGCCGCTTGACTGGCCACATCCCCGGCTTGGTGACCGCCCATCCCATCCGCCAATACAGCTACGTCGACTCCTTTAGCCGATTGAAAAAGGCAGACGCTGTCTTCGTTATCCTTTCTTACACGTCCTTTGTGGGTAATCCATGCCTTTTCCATTCCGGTGTCCCCTTTCCCTATTCACCTTCGGCGGAAGCAACTCCCCCGATCCATTCAGTCGGTTGATTACGATGATCGTTGTTCTATCTGCAAATGTTTGGCCCGAAGTTGGCCACAAGCTGCATCGATATCGCTGCCATGCTCCCGGCGGATCGTCACCTTCACCCGGTACGACTCCAAAATACGCTGAAAGCGAAAAATTTGGTTGCGGGGGGTTCGGGTGTAGTTTCGTTCGGGTACATAATTGACCGGAATCAGATTGACAAGGGAGCCGCTGTCGGCCAACAGCTGACCCAATTCATGGGCATGTTCCGATTGGTCGTTCTTCCCTCCGATCAGAGCGTACTCATACGTAAGGCGTCGCCCTGTTTTTTCTTCATAAACCGCACACGCTTCCAACAGTTTCTCCAAAGGGTAGCGCCGACTAACCGGCATCAGTTTTTTGCGCAATTCCTGGTTGGGGGCGTGCAGGGAGATCGCTAAGACTACTTGTAATCCCTCATCAGCGAACCGGTAGATTGAAGGGACGATCCCGCTGGTGGAAACCGTAATATGACGCTGTCCGATCCCTAACCCACGAGAATCGTTGATAATACGGATAAAGCCGATTGTCGCCTCATAGTTTTCAAAGGGCTCTCCGATCCCCATGACGACGACAGAGCTAATCCGCTCTCCTGCCTCATCCAAGTATCGTTGCGCCGCTACCACTTGGGCAACCACTTCTCCCGCCGTCAGATTTCGTTTTAAGCCACCCAAGGTGGAAGCGCAAAAGGTACAACCGATCCGACAACCGACCTGGGTGGTAACACAGACGCTATTTCCGTATTGGTGACGCATCACTACCGTCTCAATCGCATGCCCATCATGGAGTTGAAACAAAAACTTAACTGTTCCGTCCACGGACTGTTGCGCGGTAATCGTCTCCAGTGCGTCCAGGGTGAAGGAATCCGCCAACTGTTCACGCAAATCGCGGGAAAGATTGGACATTTGCTCAAAGGCGGTCACCCGCTTACAATAAAGCCAATCCATCAACTGGTCAGCCCGAAAAGCAGGTTCCCCCTGTTCCTTCATCCACTTTTTCCATTCAGTATAGGGTTGATCATACACATTTGGTTTCATCATTGAAAGAACTCCCAGATAATAAGTGCAAATCATTCCTCAAAACTTTCCTTATTATATCAGTCCCGAGAATCAATGAAAAGATCCCATAAGGGGAAAAAGGTACAAAATAAAGGACACGTGTTCTCGCCTTTTGTGGATCCGTATTTATTTTATCGAGAACCGGGGTTGGTGAAAACACTTTTTTATGAACAGGTTAGGACTTTATCGCTTCAATCCAACAGTCAACTGCACCGTAAACCTATGATAATATTGGGGAAAAGGAGGTTTTTTACCTATGCAAACCGGAATCCCCCTTCCTTTAGTCCGTAGCAACCAATGCTTTCAGATCCTCTCCGTCCTACTCGCACTGGTACTGAATCAGGTTTGGATTTTGGCTATTCCATTGACCGTAGGAATTTGGAGTTTGGTGACAGGGAAAAATCCGTTGTTTCTGCTGCTGCGCCCCTTATTAATGAAACCCAGCACCGACTATCCGCTGGAAGACCCGGCACAACAGCGGTTTAACCAGAGCATTGCCGTCGGCTGCCTCGCGTTGAGCTTATTGGGCTTTGGATTGGGCTGGCCGGTGGTGGGAACCATCTTCGCCGGAATGGTGGCAATGGCAGCCTTGATCGCCCTCTTGGGGTTTTGTGTAGGTTGTTTTATCCGCTTTCAATATTTGAAATGGAAACATAATCGCAATAAAACAGCCTGAGTCTCGTTACAACTCAGGCTGTGAAGCGACTGGCGGTCAACGGGCTTGCATGCCTATCCGGCGGATGACTACATGATAAACCACATCCACATCCACGCGGGGGAACTCTTTGTTCCAATCGATCTTCTTCCATAGCCGGGGGTGGTGTGTTCGGATAATATCACCAAAATTAAACACATCCGTCCCCAGCTTTTGTGCCCGTTTAATGGCATGTCGGGTTCGCACTTCATATTCCCGTTTTATCGATTTCTCCAATATCGCCAGGTTTTTTGGCTCATCCAATCTCATATTACAATCACGTTCTACTACCTTTCCCTCCACCTCCACCTCCACCCGAATCTTGGGCTTTCCATCAACCTCATGGGTGGTAATGTTCCGTTTTAATTTTTTCGGATCAAATACAATTTCCCCCGGCACCTTCACACAGCTGGCATCGGTGGATTCACCCAAGTCACCGTATTTGACTTGGATCACAGCCCGGGTCACTTTACGATCAAATAACCCCTTCATCTTCTCTCCATGAAATAACGCCAGACCTAACCACTTGATTTGGCCATTCGTGATAGCGAGATAATTAAGCGCCGGATCTTTGGCTGGATTGGTGAGATCCTCCAGAAAATCGTTTAACCCTTCCCGTAGAAAAATGCCATCCTTAATGCCCTCTTCCAGCATACTGAGAATATACTCCATCGGAATCTGTTCCAATTTGGTGTTAACACGGAGCGAATCCTTTGCTTTTCCTTTTACCACTACCGTCCATTGGCGCCGCCGCACCTCAGGGCTGCGGCGGATAAAGTCCAGCATCGGATCAATCCCTCTTTTGGCCAGTTTTTCTCCGATCAGGACCAAACGATTATTTCCAAAAAAAATGTCCTGGTTACTCTGATATCGGATCTTATCGAAGGCATCGGATAAGGTGCTACCGTGGGCGGATAAAATATCGACCGCTCCCTGACCACCGTCACTGCCTCCTTGCCCCCCTGATCCCGCAATCTTCATCGGAACCGGGATCTGAACCGTCACTTCGTAGCCTTGCGGATGGGTATCTATCGCTGTTGCCACCACAGAGGAACGGTTTTCGATCTCCCGTGCGTCCCAGCATCCAGGAAGCAAAGAGAGTATCACCACGAGCACCACCCATTTATGTAGATGCATCGGCCTGCCTCCCCTGATTCTGTCTTCCCCGTAACAGCGATAGGAGGAACAGGCAAAGGAGTACAATCACAATCGTGATCGGTTCAAGCCACCCCGACCACTCCCCCCAGCGAAACACCTGGAACACGTTTGTCGGCGCATGGGCGGTAAGCAAAAGCAACGGCAACAATCCCCAAGATACATAAGGCCGGTAGCGCTCCTTTATCTGGAAACCGTTCATTAAGCCATCCACCAATGCCCCGTATAAATTGAGTAGGGTAGTAAAAACCGTCACCATCCAAATGGAGAGAAAGGCAGACTCCAGCCGTTCCAAGATTAAACCCGGAACCGTCAACACCGTGATCAAATCCAAGGATGGCCACACCAAATTATTCATCTCGTAAGCTCCGAATACGGCTAATGTTGATAACAATGTCACCCAATAGATAAGGGTGACAAACCCTACCCCAATCGTATGGGATTGCATCGCCTTCTGTGGTTGTTGGTAGTATCCCATGAACATAAACAATACACTTGCTCCGGAAAAAGTTAAGAATGAACCGGCTACTCCTTTAAAAACATGGGCCCAATCCACTTGAAACAAAGGCAAAAAATGGTTCCAATCCCCTTCTTGTACCCAAACCGCAAACAACCATGGCAGGGGGAGAAATAGAAATGGCATTAAAAATTCGCTAAAACGAACCAATACGTTCAACCGATTGGAAGCGACGGCAGCCGCTACCCCCAATAAAACCACCATTAAAACGACTAGCGGTGTTCGCGGCAAAACAACGGTAATCAACACCTCTCCAAACATGCGACTAACAAAAGAGAGAGCGGAAAACCAGATTACCGCCAATATAAGAACGAAGGGAATCGCCATTATCGTTTTCGAGCGCTGGCTTTTTTTCTTGCCACCGAGCTGAGCAACCGCTCCTACGATATGGTTCCCAGAAAAACGTTGCATCACCTTGGTGAGAATAACCACCTCCGCCAAGGTGACCAACCCGCCAATCAGCAGGATCCAGATCGCATCCGGACCTACCTCCTGAATGATGGAACGTTGGAATGACAAAATTCCCACACCGATCAATGTATTTACCAACAAACAGAAGCTTTGATAGGGAGTGATCACTTTTTCATTCGCACTCTGGTCACTTTTTGCTCTCATGCTCAACAGGCTTCCCTCCTTGTGTGCGTTGGTTGTCCTCCGGTTTAAACATTGTTGGCCTGCTTTTCATCCACGGCCATGGAATCCGGATCAATGTATCCTTCAGATCGGACAGACGCAAGGGTGAAAACGGTACCAGATACGGAATACCGAAGGAGCGGATTTTTAACAGATGAAGCAAGAGGACCATCAGCGAAGCCACAATCCCATACAGCCCCAATATAGAAGCGGCGATCATAAGTGGAAAACGGAGCAGACGGACGGAGATAGCAGCGTTATAACTGGGGTTGGCATAAGAACTAATCGTAGTTAAACCAACGACAATCACCATCAACGGTGAAACTAAACCCGCCGTCACTGCCGCATCTCCAATCACCAAGGCACCGACAATCCCGATGGTAGGACCGATCGGTCCCGGCAGTCGGATGCTGGCTTCGCGTAAAATCTCCACTGATGTCTCCATCACCAATGCTTCCACAATCGAGGGAAAAGGCACTGTAGCTCTGCCTGCGGCCATCGCAATCGCCAGTTGTGTGGGAATCATCTCCGGATGGAAAGCGATAAAAGCGATGTACAGAGCAGGCAGCATCAAAGCGATCACAAAGCTTAATAAACGCAACAGACGCAAAAAGGTGCCAATAAGATACCCGCTGTAGTAATCCTCGGGACTGTAATAAAACTGTGAAAAGATAGCAGGTGCGATTAATACCTGCGGTGTGCCATCCACAATGATCGCAACCTTACCCTCCAACAGATGAGAGACGACTGCATCCGGACGTTCTGTATTTTGGATCGTCGGAAACGGAGACCAGACGACATCTTGGATCATCTCCTCGATATATCCGCTCTCTAAGATCCCATCCAAATTAATCTCGTCAATCCGTTGCTTTACCTGGTTCACAATGTCTGGGTCCGCCACTCCATCCAGATGAAGAATAGTGATACTGGTGTTGGTCCGATCTCCCGCTTTCATATCGGTCAGACGAAGACTGGGATCTTTTAAGCGCCGGCGAATCATAGCGGTGTTCACCCGCAGCGTCTCAGTAAACGCCTCACGGGAACCGCGAACCACCGATTCCGCTCGTGGCTCTCCTACTCCCCGCTGTGGCCACCCTTTGGCGTTGATGATCAATCCATCCGTATAACCATCCACAAACAAGATCGCATCGCCGTTGAGGAGGCCGACAAGCATCTTTTTTAGATCGGACTCTTTGGAGATCTCGCCGATATGGACTAAACTCTCCTCCACCATCTTCCACAGATTGGACTTGGTACGAACCCGCTCCCCTTGGAGCATCAGGGGACTCAGGATATATTCGTCGATGTTTTCTGTATTACACATTCCATCTAGATAGAGAATAATCGCTTCCCGATCAGGGGTGTATTGGATCGTGAAACGGCGTGTAACCACATCGGAGCTGTCGCCCAATGTTTTGGCAAGCCATTTTGCGTTTTTCTCCACCTCTGCAAAAACAGGGGTATTGTCCACCTTTTTTTCAACCTGTTCCTGCGACCGTTTTTCCAATACTTCTCGTTTCTTTCGTTCTCGTCGTTTTCGCATCCCTTATCACCACATGCTTAATCTTTCCAGCACTTTGCAAATCTATGTCTAAGTAAATGAAATACAAAAAAACTCCCCTTGTGGGAGTTTAAATCGTACGCGTTAATTCTGTTTCAATTCCAGCTGCAGCAGTGGGGCCAGCACATTAGCAAACGCAGCTAGGTACATTTTTTCATCGTCGGTGTAAGAGCGTTCTTCATCGCCGGTCACACTGAGCACCCCTAAAACCTCATCACCGGATTTAATCGGCGCACAAATAAGTGAATGATAGGTGGATTGGGCTTTGGGATGCGCTTTGAAGCGACTGCCAGGGGTATGGATTTCGCCGGAAAAAAAGGTCTCCCCGGTTTGGAAGGTATAACCCGCGGCCGAATCAGCGATGGACAGCCTTAGCTTTCGCATACCGTTAGGGGTGTGGGCAGCCGCTTCATGTACTTTTAGATGGCCATCACCGGTATCAATGAAAATACACACCTTGGGATTGTTTCCTTTATTGCCTGCAAACACGGCAACCACGCAAGAAAGCAGATAGTTGTAGATACGGCGACGCTGGTCTTCAAACTCCGGTTCCTGTAGCACTAGCGAGCGGGAGATTTCAGAGGCTAACCGATTTAAGGATGTGATCACATAGTTTTTCTGTTTGCCTTCTTCTTCTAACTGGTAGATCTCTTGCTCTAGTTCTTTTACGCGAGTGTTGGATTGCAGATTAAGACCCATAAAAGAGACTTCATCCCCATTTTTGGCCCGCCATAAAAGAATACCTGCAAACAGCAAGCCAATTACGAGCAAAGTATAGGCAACCCAAGGCTTTTCGATCATCACGTTAAAAATTAATTCAAAGTCCATGGAAGTCCACCTTCACCCCATTTGAAGTTGGCGGTTGACCTCCAATTACGCTTCGTTAACGCCTTAACCCTTCGATTCTTTTTTATTCTCTCTCTTTTCGCATTCGCATAATGAAAAAACCATCCGATTCAAAGTGGTGGGGGAGAATTTGGATTCCACCACCGCGGTGAAGCGCTTTTTCCTGTACTGCTGGAGAAAGAAGCTCTAACACCGTTTCATCCACGACAAAGTTGGGATGGTCAGCCAAAAACGATTGCATCTGTTCCTCGTTTTCACGTGGTTCCATCGTACAGGTGCTGTACACCAGCACACCACCGGGCTTTACCATACGGGCGGCAGCAGCTAACAGCTCACGCTGGAGCCGGACCAACTCTTTTACCGCTTTTGCCTCTTTGGTCCATTTAATCTCTGGTTTGCGCCGAATCACCCCCCACCCGGAACAAGGAGCATCCAATAATACATAATCAAACGATGCTTCCTCCGCTTCCTGCGGGTATTGACGTAAGTCCGCTTGCTGCGCTTCAATAATGGAAAGACCGAGACGGCGGGCGCTTTCCTCGATTAAACGAACCTTGTGGGAATGGATATCAGAAGCCAGCAGAAAGCCTTCGTTCCCCATCCGTTCCGCCAGATGAGTCGACTTCCCTCCAGGAGCAGCGCATCCATCCAGCACCCGTCGACCCGGCTCTGGATTAACCACTTCCGCCACCAGCATCGAACTTTCATCCTGAATCGTAAACCAGCCCTGAGCAAAGCCCGGATGGGCAGCGGGATTGCCGCTACCGCGCACCGTTAACCCCTGGGAAGAAACTGGTGAGAGCGCCACCCCTGCCTCGGGAAACGATTCTGTCAACGCCGCCGCCACTTGTTCGCGATCGGCGCGGAGGGGATTGACTCTTAGTGAGAGTGAGGGACGACGGTTTAGCGACTCCAGGATATGGGTGGCTGTATCACTGCCATAACTGTGGATCAGCTGTTTTACCATCCACTCCGGAAAGGAGTGAATCAACGACAGCGCGCGTACCGATCCATCCGCCTTCAAAGTAAATTCCTTCTCTCGGCGCAGATAAGAGCGTAGCACTCCGTTGACTAATCCGGAGATTCCGCGATGCCCTCGCAACTTGGCAATACGTACCGTTTCATGAACAGCAGCCCGCGACGGAACGCGATCCAGATAGCGTAACTGATACAGACCGAGGCGCAACAATTGATGAGCCCACTGCTCCAGAGAGGCGGGGCCTTTTTTCACCAATCGACCCAAGATCCAGTCCAGGGTGTTTTGTCGTTGGATCGTCCCATAAACGAGCTCGGTCACTAACCCTCGATCCCTCGTATCCAAGCCGCTTCGATTGAGTTGTTCATTGAGTGCCAGATTGCTAAACGCCCCGTGCTCCTCTACGGCTATCAGGATATCCAAGGCTACTTCCCGGGCTGAATGTGCATCGGCCATTACCCATCCCCCAATCGTTCGCCGATCTCCATGTTGCGCCCGCGTGCAAACGGCTCCACAGACATCGGTTTTTTTCCCGCTGGTTGCAATTCCGTTATGACCAGAACCCCTGGGCTGGCAGCAACGACCACACCTGATTCATCAATGGATAAAACGGTACCGGGAGCCTCTCGATGCGCTCGCTCTTCCGCATGGGCTCGCCAAATTTTAAGGGGCTTTCCTTTCCAAGTGGTAAAAGCGACCGGCCATGGCCGCAATCCCCGCACCTGATTGGATAAGTCTACCGCCGAACGATTCCAATCAATCCGCTCATCCTCGCGCCGGATATTCGGCGCAAAATTGGCTTCAGCGGGATCTTGCGGTATTGGAGAGATTTCTCCCTGTAACAGCGGAGGCAGCGTACGCAGCAGTAAAGCGGCTCCCAAGCGGGCAAGTTTATCATGAAGTGAAGCCACATCATCCTCAGGTAAGATGGGAAGCACCTCTTTTGCCAACATATCCCCGGCATCCAGTTCTTTTACCATATACATAATGGTAACACCGGTCTCTTTCTCCCCTTTGATGAGCGCATGGTGAATGGGAGCCCCGCCACGATAGCGCGGCAACAGCGATGCATGTACATTGATGCACTGGTGTTGTGGAGCCTGGAGCAATCGCTCCGGCAAAATCTGGCCATAGGCGGCGGTAACGATCAAATCCGGCTCCCATGCCAACAGCTCGTCCAAGGCGTGGGTATCCCGCACCCGCTCCGGCTGTAACACCGGTATACCCAGCTCCTGTGCCGCTACTTTTACCGGTGGCGGTGTTAAGAGGCGCTTTCGTCCACGGGGACGATCCGGTTGTGTCACCACACCGACGACAGCATACCCCGCCTGCACCAATGCGCGCAGAGAAGGCACCGCGAAATCCGGGGTGCCCATAAAGACGATTCTCGTCTGTGGTTTCATTCGATTTCCTCCTCTTCCTCCTGCGCCGGTTGATAGACGCGGTCAGCCACCTCAGTAAACAACACCCCGTTTAAATGATCCACCTCATGTTGAAAGATGCGGGCCAAATACCCTTCCGCCTCCATCTCAATCGGATCGCCGTTTCGATCCTGCCCCTTGACGCGCAACCGTTCGGCTCGGCGTACATCCCCCTGTAAACCGGGAATACTTAAACACCCTTCCGGTCCCAATTGTTCCCCTTCCCGCTCTTCTAATACCGGATTGATTACTTCAATTAACCCCTCACCCCCATCCAACACAATCACTCGCTTGGATATCCCTACTTGCGGCGCCGCTAAGCCCACGCCTGGGGCATCGTACATCGTGTCTGCCATATCATCCAGCAATTTGTGCAGACGGGCATTAAATTTCGTTACCGGCTTTGCCTTTTCCTTTAAAATGGGATCCGGCACCAACACAATTTTACGTATCGCCATAGCTACTCTCTCCCCTTCATCAATTCGGCTGCTCAATGCTCTCCGCTGTGGGCACCAATCCGTCCCGGTCGATGATGATCCTAAGATCGGGGTCTCCTTTTTGTTCCCGTAACTGACGGAGCGCTTCCAACCATCGGGTTGATTCATTCATATGTGTTTCGGTCTTAATCATGATCTGGATGCGATAGCGATCTTGGATGCGTGGAATCGGAGCGGGAACAGGCCCCAGCAATTCCGTCCCCTGCGGCAATAACGGCCGTAAGGCCTGTGCCGCCCGCACTCCCGCCTGGGTGGCACGGGTGCGATCCGGATGGCTAAACAAACAAGTAACCACATGGGAAAATGGAGGATAACGATGTATTTTACGCATGCGGCATTCTTGGCGGTAAAACTCTTCCACCTCATGAGAGGCCGCCAAACGGATGCTCTCATGTTCCGGCGTATAGGTCTGGACGACGACCCTTCCCGCAATTTCATGACGACCGGCACGACCGGACACCTGAGTGAGCAGCTGAAAGGTGCGCTCCCCTGCCCGGTAATCCGGTACATGCAACATTGTATCCGCTGCGATCACTCCCACCAGACTTACTCGCGGAAAATCCAATCCCTTGGCGATCATCTGCGTCCCCAGCAGCACATCGGCTTTTCCCTCTCCAAATGCGGTAAGCAACCGTTCATGGGCTCCTTTGCGGCCGGTAGTATCCACATCCATACGGATGACGCGCAACCCCGGCATCAAGCGTGCCAGTTCCTCTTCCACCCGTTGGGTCCCCACCCCGAAATAACGGATATGGGCACTGTTGCAGGAAGGGCAGGTTTGGGGCATCGGTTCCGCATATCCGCAATAATGGCAACGCAAGGTTTGATTGGTACGATGAAAAGTAAGAGAGATGTCGCAATGGGGACATTGCACCGCCTCCCCACAATCCCGGCACAACACAAATGTGGAAAAGCCCCGTCGATTGAGCAGCAACACCGCCTGCTCTTCCCGCTGTAAGCACCCTTCCAGCTCCTGGCGTAACGTGCGACTAAAGATGGAACGATTTCCCTCTTTCAGTTCTTCGCGCATATCCACCACATCTACCGGCGGCAGCGGTTGTCCCTGCACCCGCTGCGTCATCGTCACCCACGCAAACGCACCGGTACGCGCCTTGAAGTAGCTTTCTACCGACGGTGTAGCCGATCCCATCACCAAGACCGCCCCATGTTCCTCCGCCCGCCGCATCGCCACATCCCGCGCATGATAACGGGGTTGCTCATCCTGTTTATACGAGCTTTCATGCTCCTCGTCAATGATGATTAAACCCAGATTGGAGAAGGGAGCAAAAATGGCCGAGCGAGCTCCTACCGCCACCTGTGCCTCCCCCTGCCTGATTTTACGCCATTCATCATACCGTTCACCGTCGGAGAGACCACTATGTAAAACTGCCACTCGCTCACCAAAACGTCCTTTAAAGCGACGCACCATCTGCGGTGTTAACGAAATTTCCGGCACCAGCACAATCGCCTCGCGACCATTGGCCAGTGCCCGTTCAATCGCTTGTAGATATACCTCCGTTTTTCCGCTCCCGGTCACACCATGGAGCAACACCGGTTGCCAACGATATTTCTCCAACGGTTCCGTAATCGCAGCAAAGGCTTGCTGTTGTTCAGCCGTCAACGCCAACGGTTGCGTTTGGGTAAAAGAACGCCCACCGAAAGGATCTCGATATTCTTCGCGTTCCTCTCGTTTTAGCCACCCTTTTTCCACTAACCGATCCAAGGAGGAGCGGCCGACGCCAAATTGCGCCAACAACTCTGGCTGCACCTGCTCCTGTGGATGTTGGATAAAATGTTGAAGCAACTCCCGCTGCCGTTCCGCCCGAGCGGGGACGGATTCCAATCCTTTTACCAATTCCTCGCGGGAGACGGCGGGACTGATCCAGATCCGCGTTTTGCGGGTGGAACGATCCCCCACCCGTTCCTCGGCGATCAGCACCCCCTCCTCTACCCACTGACGCAACAGCGGAAGGGTTACCCCCGGCAGATTTAACAATGCCTCTTGCGACCATTCCCGTTTTTGCTTCAACTGTTCCAGCAGATTTCGCTCTTCCTGCGGCAGCAGCGGACCCGCTTCGGGATCCGCTAAGCGGAAAACCCGGCGATACTTTCCCTTGAGGACTGCCGGCAGCATCGCCTGTAGCGCGGTTACCACTGGACATAGATAGGTTGTCGCCACCCACTCGGCTAGCCGCACTAACTCTGGTGTTAGGGCCGGCTTTATATCCATGACATCCAGGATCGATTTTAAACGGGGGGTGGAAGCGGAAGCGGGAAAACCGACAACATATCCAAGCAGCTTACGGGGGCCAAAGGGAACCCGCACCCGGCTGCCCACTTGAATAACAGGTCGCAACTTTTCCGGTATTTCATAATCAAAAGGGCGGTCGACCCCTTCCACCGCCACTTCCACATAGACAGCGGCAATCCGTTTATCCGTATCAGTTGCGGCCATGGAACCGCTCCCCGATCAAGGTCACTAAGCGTTGTGCCACTTCCGCTTTTGACAGGCGCGGCAAGCGTAGCACCTCTCCAGCGGCATCCCATACGGTTACAATGTTGGTATCTCCGTCAAAGCCCGCCCCGGGCTCCGTCACATTATTGCCCACTACCAGGTCTAAATTTTTTTTCTTCAATTTCAACCGCGCATGTTCTTCTAAATCATCCGTTTCAGCGGCAAAGCCCACCAAAAAGAGAGAACCTTTGTTGCTTCCGACTTCCTGGGCGATATCCGGAGTCCGCTCCAGCGTAATCGTCATGGTGTCGCCGCTCTTCTTCAGCTTTGACTGAGCTACCTGTGTCGGCTGATAATCGGCCACCGCAGCAGCCTTGATGAGAATATCCGTCTCCTCCTTCAGCTGCATCACGGTTTGATACATCTCTGCAGCAGTCATCACATTGATGCGGCGGACACCGGTTGGACAGGGTAGCGAAGTGGGACCGCTTACCAACACCGTATCCGCTCCCGCCTGGGCAGCCGCTTCCGCGATGGCATATCCCATCTTGCCGGAGGAACGGTTGGATAGATAGCGAACCGGATCCAGCGGCTCACGGGTCGGACCAGCGGTTACCAATACCCGCGTTCCCGCCAGCACAGGCGCAGGCGACAAGATCTCTTCCACCACTTCCAGGATTCGCTCCGGTTCCTCCATCCGCCCCCGCCCCTCGTAGCCGCACGCCAAGGAACCGGAAGCCGGTTCAATGAAACGGAAACCCATCCGGGACAACTTTGCCATATTTTCTTGTACAAGCGGATTTTCATACATATGGACATTCATCGCCGGTGCAATCAAAATCGGGGCTTGTGTGGCCAACAGAGTGGTGGTCAGCATATCATCCCCGATACCGTGAGCCAGTTTGCCCAACAGATTGGCCGTAGCCGGTGCTAATATAAATAAATCGGCATGATCCGCCAGATCGATATGAGAAACGACAGCGGGATCTTTTTCCGCAAATGTATCAATCACGACGGAATGGCGGGACAATGTTTGAAATGTCAACGGTGTGACGAATTGGGTGGCGGAGCGGGTCATAATCACCCGTACATCGGCGCCACGCTGGGTTAATTGACTTACCAGTCCCGCCACCTTAAAGACGGCAATTCCACCGCTCACACCGACAACGATGCGTTTTCCCTCCATGGTGTCCCCTCCCTCCGATAAGGTGAAAACTAGAATTTCGCCGGATTTCGATAAAAAATAACAACCTGGGTCCGATTGTCCAGGCTGTTGACGAACCGGCCCGCTATTATAGGCGGTATCCCGGTGCTACTTGGAAATGTCGGTTTAATCTTGTAATCAATCCGTGCAAACGGAAAGATCAGTTGCCGCCTCGTTACCTTTTCGGTGCTTCCACCGGTGGCGGTACCAGTTCGCCAGACATAATCTCCTCTAGCGCAATCCCGACATTTTTATTGGACTTCGCTTCTAGATTCGTCGTCGCGCCGTCCAACAGATTGCGGGCTCGTTTTGCCGCCACGATCACCAACGTGTATTTGCTGTCCGCTTTGGACATCAGCTTATCAATGGATGGGTACAACATTATAATCCCTCCAGCCAGTCAGGTTGATCTTGAAATAATCGTTCCCGCTTTAGATGTTCCGCCATCAGAATGGAACGGATGCGATCACAGGCAGCATCCACCTGATCATTGACCACGACATAATCGTAGTTATGGATCTGCGCCAACTCCTCGCGCGCGGCTTGCAGCCGTTCCCACAATACCTCATCCGTCTCAGTTCCACGTTCTTTTAAACGGTTCCGCAGCTCCTTCATCGAAGGAGGCAGAAGAAAGATAAACACCCCTTGCGGAAAACGCTCCTTTACTTGTTTCGCCCCTTGGACCTCAATCTCCAGGAGAACGTCTTTGCCGTTATGCAACTGTTCTTCTACAAAACCCCGTGGAGTACCATAATAATTATCAACAAACCGAGCCCATTCCAACAGTTCTCCCTGATGAATCATTCTTTCAAACTCTTCTTTTGTTTGAAAGAAGTAGTTGACACCATCCCTCTCCCCTTCACGAGGCTGACGAGTGGTAGCTGAAACGGAATACACCAGTTCAGGCAAACACTTTCTGAGAGAGGCACAAACGGTTCCCTTACCTGCTCCGGAAGGGCCGGAAAGTACAATTAATAATCCTTTACTCTTCAACTCTTTCTCCATATAGCTCCCTTTCTGTTTAATCCACCATCTCTTCCGAAGAATCTTTGTTGGCCAAGCGCTGAGCAACGGTCTCCGGCTGCACGGCGGACAAAATCACATGATCACTGTCAGTAATGATCACAGCACGGGTCCGACGTCCATAAGTGGCGTCGATTAAAACTCCCCGATCTCTGGCTTCGGTGATAATCCGTTTGATCGGTGCCGAATCCGGGCTGACGATGGAGATGATTCGGTTGGCGGATACGATGTTGCCAAAGCCGATATTGATCAACTTGATACTCAACGGAGTACCTCCTCGCTTCAACTGGTCAAATCATAACCTATTTATCCTATTATAACCTGTCTACTCGATGTTTTGCACTTGTTCCCTCATTTTTTCCAGTTCACTCTTGCATTCCACCACGAGACTTCCGATTTGGGCATCGTGCGCTTTTGATCCGATTGTGTTTACTTCCCGATTCATCTCCTGTATCAGAAAATCCAACCGGCGCCCCACTGCATCTCGTCGATGGATCGATTCCCGGAATTGGCTGAGGTGACTGTTTAGGCGTGTCAATTCTTCGGCGATATCCGCCCGCTCGGCAAAGACGGCCGCTTCTGCCAAAATCCGATCCTGATCCAAAACAGCGGTATCGAGAAACTCCGATAGCCGTTCTTGCAATCGTTCTCGGTAGTGTGTCACCACATAGGGAACGCGTTCTTTCATCGCCTGCGTCAGTTGTTCCAGGTTCTCGAGGCGGATAAGCAGGTCGTCCGCTAGGGATTCTCCTTCTTTTTTACGCATCGTAAGTAAGGATTGCACTGCTGATTCCACCATTTCCAACAGCGGCTGACGGAACTCTTCTGGCTGCACACGCGCTTCCGCCATCTGCAATACATGGGGATGATGCAACAGATCTGCCAAGGTGATGGAATGTGTAAAGCCGTAGCGCTCCTGCAGCAATCGCGCTGCCTGCATCAAATGATCCGCCAACTCCCAATCCACATCCAACTCTCGTCGTGAAGCCGGTTCGCCTTCCACCGTCAGCACAACATTCACCTTGCCCCGCTTCAGATGACGACGGAGAACCGATTTCACTTCCTCTTCCATCACTCCCCAACCGGCCGGCATACGGATCGTCATCTCCAAAAAACGGTGGTTGACCGAACGAATCTCCGTATGGAACTGCACTCCTGTCACTTCGCAGTCGCCTTGACCATATCCTGTCATACTTTGAATGGTTGGTTTCATCATGTTCCCATTCTAAACTAATTTACATAGTAGATAAACCGGAACCGGCTTTTTCAATAAAAAAGTGTCTACTTTTTACCCAGTACAACACGCAATATCGCTTGGTTTTTTCATTGATATCTTCCATTTTACGGTGAAAAATAGGAATCTATATATAAAAATTGAACTAAAATCTTCAAACAAGTAGATAAAAAGTGGGCAACTCCTGTACAATCATCATAAAAAAGCTTGAAATTTATTATGGTAGGAGGCGCACTCATTTTGACTGAACAAACCTATTCCGATCAGTCCATTTCTACTCCTAATCAACATCATCACGCGGTTCAGCTAGTGGCCAACGCGCTGGTCAGAAAAGGATATCAAGTTCAAGCCCATCACATTGATTGGCCCGACGGCTCACCTCGGGTGGCGATCGAAGGGTATAAGCCGGATCTGATGGCTTTTCGCGAATCCAAAGTAATATTTGTACAAGTGGAAACCTGTTCCACCTACCGAAGTTCAAAAGTGGGCCATCCCTTATCGTTATTCAGCCAAAAGGGAACCGCCTGGATTATCATCCCATTCCACTGCGGAAACAGAGACAATCCCCTCCTTTACATGCGTGAAGCGCTGCGGGATTGGGGCTTGTCCGGAGTTAAAATCGGCACCTATAATCCGGAATCCGGCCAGGTAGATCTGCCAAAGGAATAAGATAAGGAAAGCACCCGCTTTAACGGCGGGTGCCTTTTATATTGACGGGTGGGTAAGGGTTTGTTCGTTTGCTAATTCTTTCAACTCCTGTTGTTTCTGCTCCTCATCCCATCCCAACCGTTCAGACATTTGTTTTACTACATCGGGAGCAATCGTTTGAAAGTGGTTGCGATCAAAGTAGAGACTCCCTGAACGTCGAATCAACACATCGCTTGGATATACTGCCATTTCTTCTTCAATCGCAAAATCGACCTCAGCCTGAATCAACCTGTTCATCTGGCGATTCGCCCGTTCCCATACGTTTTCGATCTGGAGGCCGTAACGATGGATCAACGCTTCTGCTGATTGCGCCTCCATACCAACCTCAGTTAAACGCCTTTTCCACTCATCGCGAAAGTGAAGAAAGCCTTCACCACCCAAGCTCCCGCCACTAATCAGCTCTACCTGATCCGTGCGGCAGGGTCTAATCATATCCCCATCGGCATCCCGTAAGCGCTCACTCACTAAGTCCACCACCCGTTCCGCCATCTTACGAAAGCCGGTCAGTTTCCCCCCGGCGATGGTAATTAAGCCGGATGGAGACTGAAATATCTCATCCTTACGCGATAGTTCGGAAGGGCTTTTTCCCTCTTCATGGATAAGCGGTCGCAGCCCAGCCCAGCCGGATTCCACATCTTCCACTTTTAAGTCCACTGTGGGGAATACATCATTGACTCCCTGTAACAGATAGTCCCGATCGTTCACCGTCATTGTCGGTTCATCAATCGATCCATCATAATCCGTATCCGTCGTCCCTACATAAGTAACCCGTCCACGGGGAATGGCAAACACCATGCGACCGTCCGGTATATCGAAATAAACCGGTTGGCGTAATGGAAAGCGCTCATACGGAACCACTAAATGGACACCTTTTGTCAGATGGAGACGTTTCCCTTGCAGCGAACCGTCTTTTTTCCGCAACTCATCCGCCCAAGGTCCGGTAGCATTCACCACTTCCCGTGCTAAGATATCACGGGTTTCCCCACTGACTCGATCCCGTACTTTTGCACCGACCACCCGACCGTCCTCATAAAGAAAAGAGACGGCTTCCGCGTAGTTCACTGCTTTGGCACCATAGGTGAAAGCGGTTTTCATCACTTCCAGGGTGAGACGCGCATCATCGGTTCGATACTCCACATAGAGACCAGCGCCTTGCAGCCCTTTCTCTGTCAATAACGGTTCCCGCTCCATCGTTTCCTGTCGGGAAAGCATACGGCGCCGTTCTTCCTTTTTCACCCCAGCCAAGCGGTCATATACCCATAAACCGACAGAGGAAGCCAACTTCCCGTAAGTTCCCCCTTGATAGAGCGGTAACAACATCGGCGCAGGGATCACGAGATGAGGGGCCCGTTCATACAGCAACGCCCGCTCCCGTCCCACTTCTCTTACCAGATTGATTTCCAGTTGCTTTAAATAGCGCAATCCACCGTGAATCAATTTGGTGGAGCGACTGCTGGTGCCTTCGCCAAAATCCCCTTTTTCCACCAACCCGACGGTAAGACCACGACAGGCCGCGTCCCAGGCGATTCCGGCACCAGTGATCCCTCCCCCTATCACCAGCAAATCCAATGTTTCCCATGCCATTTCATCCAATAACCCTTGACGATCGAAAGCTGAAAAATTCATAAGAATTGCCGACAGGAGACTGTCCCACTCTTTGGCGTAGAGAAATATCGAGTTGCTTCGTATCCCCCTTGGTGGGATGTTTCGCTCAACACTTTTTTCTCCTGTCGTTCCTCCTTTCTAAACGGAGTATCAAATGTATTTACCGAAAGAAAATAGTGGGAGAAAACCGTTGAATACCTTGTATGAAGGTGACTACCTTTACACTCCTTGGCTTGATTGCTTTTGATCCGGATTCCATCGCTCACAATTATTGACCCTACCGCATCAGAATCGCGGCGATCACCCATGGTTAAATGGAAAAAGAATCCCCCACCGACTGAAGAACTGCCTGGGCGAGGGACTCTCTTTTCATCTCCAGTCCCATATTTACTCTTTGCGTTTACCAATTATGATTTACCCTGATGATTTCACCATCAAACCCTCATCATCGAGCAACAATCCCCTGTGTTTATGCATGGGAAGTGGTCAAATCTTCACTTCGGTCTGCGACATGGTACGTCGGACAGCATCTTGCCACCCTTGGTACAGCTGCGTCCGCTCTTCCACTTCCATTTGCGGTCGGTACTCGGCATCGACGGTCCAGTTCTCCCGGATGGTATCCCGACTCTCCCAATAGCCGACGGCCAATCCTGCCAAATAAGCCGCGCCTAAGGCGGTGGTTTCATTGACAACCGGTCGCTTAACCGTCACTTCCAGCATATCGGATTGAAATTGCATCAAAAAATCGTTTAGGGCGGCACCACCGTCCACATTTAATTGTTGCAATTGTAAACCGGCATCTTGCTCCATCGCCGTCAGTACGTCTTTGGTCTGGTACGCAAGGGATTCTAATGCCGCACGAGCGAAATGCTCCCGTCCGGTACCCCGCGTCAATCCAAACATGGCCCCCCGTGCATTGGAGTCCCAATAGGGGGCTCCCAGCCCCACAAAGGCCGGTACCAGATAAACCCCTTCATTGGAGGAGAGACGGCGAGCATACTGTTCTGAGTCGGCAGATTTCTCCAGGATCTGAAGCCCGTCGCGCAACCATTGGATCGCTGCGCCCGCCACAAAAATACTTCCCTCCAGCGCATACTCCACCCGTCCGTCAAAACCCCAAGCGATGGTGGTTAACAGCCCATGCTGGGAACGGACCGCTTTTTCTCCGGTATGCATCAACATAAAACAACCGGTTCCATACGTATTTTTCGCCATCCCTGCTTCAAAACAAGCTTGCCCGAATAAGGCCGCCTGTTGGTCACCTCCAATTCCGGCGATAGGAATCGCTGCACCGTTGAACCACTCCCCCGCAGTATGTCCGTACACATGGCTGGAGGGAGCCACTTCCGGCAACATCGCTCGTGGAACATTTAGCGCACCTAACAGCTCATCGTCCCAATCCAACTGATAGATGTTGTACATCAAGGTGCGAGATGCATTGCTGTAATCGGTAACATGGGCTTGCCCGTCGGTTAGTTTCCAGATCAGCCATGTATCGATTGTGCCAAAAAGAAGATCGCCCCTTTCCGCCTTTTCGCGGGCCCCTTCTACTTTATCCAACAGCCACTTCACCTTTGTTCCGGAAAAATAAGGATCAATCACGAGGCCCGTTTTTTCCCGGAAGCGACTTTCCAATCCTTGCTCCTTTAACTGGTCACAAATAGACGCCGACTGGCGGCTTTGCCACACAATCGCATGGTGGATCGGCTTACCGCTGTGTTTGTCCCACACGACTGTGGTTTCCCGCTGGTTGGCAATGCCGATAGCAGCAAGTGCCTGATAGGAAATCCCGGTTTTTCGCAGTACTTCCTCCACCACTTGGCGGGTTGTCTCCCAGATTTCATCCGCATCGTGCTCTACCCATCCCGGCTGCGGGTAATACTGGGTAAACTCTTTCTGGGCCACCCCTTTTACCTCACCATGATGATTGAACAGCATCGCCCGTGTACTCGTCGTTCCCTGATCAATTGCCAATACCACTTTTTCTTTCGTCTCCACAGCTATTCCCCCGTTCAATTTTTATGTGTAATGTACCAATCCATGCGGAGCGCAATTCCCTGTTACCGCTTTCAATCTCACTCTATCATGCCATCCGTCACAACAAAATACCGGAACACCGTTGAATACGGATTCAAGAAGCGGGAGAATGAGATTTCTCTTGGCTCGCATCTTCCTGTTCCGACTTTTGCAGATAGCGCCGTACACCAAAATCATACACCAACGCTCCAAACAATCCGCCTAAAATGGGAGCAATCAGCGGCACCCAAACATAGGAATCCGGGGCAGGTAATGCAACTGCGTCCCATCCGGCTATCCATGCAAACAGTTTCGGTCCAAAATCGCGGGCTGGATTAAGGGCAAAGCCTGTCAGATTGCCGAAGGAACCGCCAATCATGGCAACAGTTAAGCCGATGATAAACGGGCCTACATTTTTTAACGGCACAAACAGCGGATTGCGCTCATCCACCACAGCCAAAATCACGATCAACAACAGAGCGGTAATGGCAAACTCCACAAAAAAAGCATCCACATTCGTTAAGAACGGTGCTGGGTAGGTGGAGAATATGCCCGCAGTGGCAACGCTTTCTGCTGATCCCCGCACCAGGCTTTCCGCGCTCTCATAATGGATAAACGCTTTGTTGTAAAGCCCGTACACCACGGCAGCACCGCTAAAGGCCCCGGCCATCTGCGCTGTGATGTAGGGGGCTACCTTTCCCCAGGGAAAGCCCCGAAATACAGCCATTGTAATGGTGACTGCAGGATTGATATGTGTACCGCTGACCGCCCCAGTCACATAAATCGCCATCGTCACCGCCAAGCCCCAGATCAGGGACAGTTCCCACTGACCCAACGCTACATCGTTGAGAACCAATCCAGCTACTGTACCACATCCGACGAAAATCAGGATAAAGGTACCCAGATATTCAGACACACATTCTCCCCATAGCTGCTTCTGCACATCATTCACACTCCTCTCGATTGGTCACTAATAACCTTCTTTTCATCTCTGACACTATCCTTTGAGCGAACCAGCCAACAACCCGCGAATAAAATACCGCCCCAACAGCAGATAGACAATTAAAGTAGGCAAGGCTGCCAACAAAGCCCCCGCCATCTGGATATTCCACTGAACGATTTGGCTGCCGGATAAATTTTGCAAGGCGACCATCACCGGGTGCTGGGAGGAGGTGGTTAAGGTGACGGCAAACAAAAACTCGTTCCACACCTGGGTAAATTGCCAGATGCCTACCACCACAAATCCCGGCAAAGACAACGGCAGCAAAATACGACAATAAATACCGCCAAAACCGGCTCCATCCACTTGGGCCGCTTCCAAGATCTCATCGGGAATGCCGGCGTAATAATTGCGAAAGATCAAGGTGGTAATCGGAATCCCGTATACCACGTGAACCAGTATCAAGCCCGGGAGGCTGTTGTATAGATTGATTGTTTGCAAAAACTGAATCAACGGGATGAGAATGCTTTGATAAGGAATAAACATGCCAAACAGAATCAAGGTAAACAACGTGTCCGCTCCACGAAACCGCCATTTGGAAAAGATGTAGCCGTTAAGGGAGCCCAACAGCGCCGATAGGAGGGTGGCAGCTGTCGCCAGGTACAAGCTGTTGAGGAGATGGGGCGCCAATCGTTCCCACGCAGTGCTGTAGCTTTCCCATTGCATTGTAGCGGGCCATTCCCACATACGATTGAGTGTCGCTTCCTCCAACCCCTTCAAACTGGTAGCCACCATCACATAGAGCGGAATGAGGAAAAAGAGAGCAGCCAACATCAATAACAGATAAATCACGATGCGACCAGGACGCGCCATCATCCTCTCTCCTCCCTTCTCATCTGGCTGACCAGATAGGGGACGATCAGGATGCTGACCAACACCAGCATAATAACCGCAATCGATGCCCCTTGGGCATAATGGTTTCCGCGAAAGGTGGTCTCAAACATAAACACACCGGGAACATCCGTGACAAAATTGGCACCGGGTCCCGTCATCGCTACCACCAGATCAAAAATTTTGAGGGAGATATGCCCCAAAATAATAACCACACTCCAGGTAATGGGATGAAGCTGCGGCAGAATCACACGGCGCCAGATCTGCCACTCCCCCGCCCCATCCACACGGGCGGCCTCGCGCAACGTATCCGGAATCCCCCGCAAACCCGCCAGATACATGGCCATGGTAAAGCCGGAGAGCTGCCATACCGCCGCCACCACCACCGCAATCAAAGCGATGGGAATCCCGACCTGAATCGCCCCCCATTCCCACCCCGGAATAATGCGGGTGTCTACATACCAAACCGGGAGATCCGTCCATCCGAGGCGATCCAGCCACAGATTGATACCGGTGGAGGGATTAAAAATCCACTGCCACACCACTCCGGTAACGATAAAAGAGAGCGCCATCGGAAAAATGAACAGGTTGCGGAAAAAGGTTTCGCCCCGAATCCGTTGATCCAGGAGAACAGCCAAAGCTAAGCCAATACTAAGGCAAGCGACAATAAACAACAATGTAAATACCACTGTGTTGCGCAAATCCGATTGAAAGCGAAAATCTTGAAACAATGCGACATAATTTTGCAGACCAACCCAACTAAAATCAGGAACCAACGAATTCCAACCAGTCAATGAGACATAACCGGTCCAACCGATAAACCCATATACAAATACCGCCACTGCCACTAAAGTGGGTAGCAGAAACAAAAAGGCCTTCCATCTGTCGTCCAGCGAGCGGGCGCTAAGCTTACTCTTCTCTGTTCGTGTGGAATCTTGCATCCATCAACCCCCTCGATAGAGACGGGCGGCGTCAAGGCCGCCCTTTTTGCACTATGACCAACCCGAGTCATACAGATCCGCAACCCCTCACTTAAGAGCGGCCTCCAGTTTCTGCTGCAATAACTGCACAGTCGCATCCACCTTTCCTTGGGTGACAAAGCTGTTTACCGCTTGGTTGGTTTCTGTTACAAACCCTTCCGGAGCGGCAGAACCATGCGCCAAACTAGGGGTGAGTGCACTCTCTTTAAAGTCGTCCATCGTCTCCTGCCCATAAACATCATATTTCTCCCGATCGGCATCCAAGCGGGCGGGGATGGAACCTTTCAATGGATTAAAGGTATCCTGTCCTTCCACCGATCCCAGTACTTGCAGGAATTTTTTTGTTCCCTCCGGATTTTTGCTCCCTTTTGGCAGTCCGAAGGTATCAGTAATCACCATAAAGCTGCCTTCGCTCTCTGGCGTCTCAATCCAGTCGAAATCCTTCTTTGGTTCTAGCTTCAGATCTGCGGTAAAATACCCTTTTGCCCAATCCCCCATCACATTCATCGCCGCGTCTCCCGATGCAACCATCTGTGCGGCATCCTGCCAGTTACGAGCAGCATGATCCTTATTGGTGTACTGCAACATTTTTTTAAATGTCTCCAAAGCATCAATCACCTTCGGATCATCAAAAGGAATCTCTCCTGTCCATAACTTGTTGTAATCATCCGGTCCCAACTTCCCCAACAGCACGGTTTCCAATAGATGGGTGGCGGCCCAGGATTCCTTATCACCCAAAGCCAATGGCACAATCCCCTTTTTTTTCAATTGATCCGCCACCTCAAAAAATTCAGCAAAGGTACGCGGTGGCTCAAGGCCATTCTCTTTAAAGATGGAGGGGCTATACCACAAAACATTTCCACGGTGGATATTGACCGGCACACTGTAGATCTCACCCTCGTGACTGACGAGATCGATCAGCTCCTGTGGGAATTTATCATTCCATTCCTCCTGCTGATAAAGCTCAGTCAACGGTTCCATCTTATCCGCCGCCACCCAACTGTCATTTAACTCGGATCCGCCGTGAACCTGAAAAGTATCCGGTGGGTCATTTCCTTGCATTCGGGTAGCCAGAGTCGCTTTGGCATTGGTACCCGCCCCTCCGGCCACAGCTGCATTGTTGACGCGAATATCGGAATTTTCCTCTTCAAATAGCTGAATCAGCGCATTTAACCCCGCTTCTTCTCCTGCTCCTGTCCACCAACTAAAAATCTCTACTTCATTTCCACTCTGTCCCTCTGTTCCCCCGCCACAGGCCGTCAACACAAGTAATACGGCGGTCAAAAAGGCAAATACCCGCTTTCTGCCCATGAATCGGCAGCCCCCTTCAATTTCACCAAATCAAAAAAGAACGTATTCTCTGATATTTTAGCTTTCGATTGCCCTTTCTGTAAACCCTTTCATTTGTGCTTATCCGAACACTACAAGAAAAACGGAATCCAAGCAGCTGGACAAAATCCAAAAATCGATACAATGACAAGAAGATGTTCCAACCTTATTGCGGTTGAAACATCTTCTTTAATACTAGTGTAGAAGCACCGATGGTGCCTGCTCTTTTGCCCAAGTCAGACACCACGATCGTAACATCGGCAGCTGGAAGAGTGAGCGACCGTTCATGCACCGTTTTCTTCAGGGAATCCAGGACATAATCACCAGCGGCAAAAACCCCGCCGTTAAGAATGATACGTCTGGGGTTGAGCAAATTAACCAGGTTTGCCAGGCCGATCCCCAGGTAACGCCCCGTATCGGCCAGGATTTTCTGGGCAAAGTCATCTCCCGCCTGTGCCGCTACTGTCAGATCGGAACCGGAGAGCTTCTCCCACTCTCCCTGCAGTTGTTCCCGTAAGAGCGAATGGGAACCATGGCGCAATTTTTCCTGTGCTCTCCTTTCCATCGCCGGACCCGAGGCAAACGCCTCCAGGCAGCCGGTATTTCCACAACTACAACGGGGACCGGCAGCGTCGATCATGGTGTGACCCACCTCACCCGCTGTAAATGAGGGGCCGTGTACCAAGGAGCCGGCTGAAAAAATACCCGCTCCGATTCCGCTGCCCACATGAACACAGATAAAGTCCGCTAAGCTTCTCCCCTGCCCAAACCAACTTTCAGCCAAAGCCATAGCACGGACATCGTTTTCCACCGTGACAGGCACATCGAAACGTTCCTCTAAAACGGCCCGCAATGGAATATCGCTTAAAGCGAGATTTGGTGCAAACAGAGAAATACCTTGATCGGGATCCACTAAACCATGCATCCCCACCCCAATTCCCAGCAGCGGAATTTGGCGCTGTTGAATCCCTGTCGCCAACCGCTGGATCACTTCCTGTACCGTCTGTAGGAATTGTTCCGCCGTAGGATTGGGCGGAATCGGGCGCTCTGACTCCTCCACCACTCGCCCATTTAGATTACACACCGCACCCCGCACCCGGTGGGCACTTACATAGACGCCAATCACCTGAAACGCGGATTGATTGATGGTGAGTAGGATCGGCTTACGGCCACCCGTCGATTCGCCCCGCTTCTGCTCCAACACAATCCCAGACTCTATCAATTCGCCAACGATATTGGTTACCGTGGGAGGTGTCAGTTTAGTCATCTTGGCGATCTCCACCCTTGATATCGGGCCATGGAAGCGAATGATATTTAATATCGTCGATTTATTGATGGATTTCATCCATCGAAAGCTTCCTGTCTGCAGCGGGCCTTCCAAAGTCCATCACACCTTTAGTCAAAAGACATAACCCTCTTATTTCTGCCACACTCCTTATGACTCCCCCACCAGAATATCCGGACGTAAAATCGTTCCCTTCGCTTGTTTGACGTTTAGATAGACCCACTCTCCGGTATGGGTAAGAACCTCGTTCTCTTTTTCCCCTACCAGTATCGTATCTTCCGATTTTAATCCCGGCAAGGAGGGATTCCAGGCAAAGGCTTGGTGTAAGCGAACCACATCTTGGTTATCTGGTGTAGCAAACCCTTCTCGCGATGCATATCCGGTAGGACCACCCTGATGCAACCAGCGCCAGGAATCAGGATAACCCGCCTCTTGATACCCTTCCACCGCCTGAGCAAACACCTGGGAGAGCGGAACATCCGGACGGGTGGCGGTAATCATGGCGGCATCAATCTCCGCCAGTTCTTGCCGCCGCCTCTCGATTTCATCCGGCAGGGGACCAAAATGGACCATCCGGGTAAGATTGGTGACTAACCCCCATCGTTCCGCACATAAAACCAGCATTAGATGCTTTTTCAGCCTGTTATTCGTCGGCAACGGGTGGCGAAAACGGCTGATGCGCTCATCTGCCGCCACCAGCACCACCGGCGTCCGCATCCCTTGGGCCCAGGTGCGGTGCGCCACTTCAGCCGCCACTTCATACTCAGTTACGCCGGGACGGACATCGCGACAAACCGATTCCAACACCCGGGCGGCAGACAAGCTCAACTCCCGATAGCGGCGTCGTTCCGACGGGTCCAGAACCCACGAGAGGGCTGCCACTTCAGCGGTGAGTGCAACAAAGGTGTGAGCAGACGGCAGCGAAACAAAAACATCTCCCCCCACCCGCAGCCCCTGACAGAGACGATCCAACACACCTGCGGTTCCCTCGGTCCAATCCGCCGTTTCCATCTCTATATCCAGTCCGACCAATTCTTCCTCCGCGATGCGGGCGGACTCCATGCTGGTCGTCACACATACCAAACGATCAGGTAGCAACAGTAGATCTGCCACCCCCTCTGACACACTTAATCCAATGTGATTTAAGCGTCCTCCCGTCAACCACGAGAAGCTTCGCCGTTTCCGCAGGAGCAGAGCATCCAACCCCCGTTCATCCATCCAGGATCGAACCCGTTTCAAACGCTGGTTTACTTCTACCGCAGTATCCAACAGCGTTATCGTATTCATTTGCCGCCTCCTTTTTCATCTGCAAAACCGTCGGGATGATGATAATGCCACTCCCACGCGCTGCTGATAATCGTTTCTAATCGGGTGTGAGTCGGTTCCCATCCCAATTCCTGTCGAGCCCGCTCATGGGATGCGATCAAGACAGCAGGATCACCGGCACGCCGCGGGCCACTCGTTACCGTAATCGTACGGCCGGTCACCCGTTCCGCCTCCTCAATCACTTGTCGTACGGAAAAACCGGTTCCACTCCCAAGGTTATAGATCCCGCTCGCTCCCCCTTCACGTAGCCGCTTCAGCGCCAAAGCATGCGCATGAGCCAAATCCTTCACATGGACATAATCGCGGATACAGGTTCCATCGGGCGTGGGATAATCGTCGCCAAAAACCGTAATCGTCTCCCGCTGCCCCAATGCCGTCTTTAACACCAACGGCACCAAATGGGTCTCCGGATCATGATCTTCCCCCAGATCTCGATCCCAGGCTCCTGCTGCGTTAAAATAGCGCAAACAAACGAAGCGAATGCCATGCGCCTGTTCCGCCCAGCCCAACATATGCTCAATCGCCCATTTGGTCTCCCCGTAAGGAGAAGCGGGAGCGGTGGAGTCCGTCTCCAGGATGGGAACTCGCTTTGGTTCGCCGTAGACCGCCGCTGTGGAGGAGAAGACAATCCTATCCACTCCGTGGTCCGCCATCGCTGCCAACAGTGTGCGCGTTCCGTTGATGTTGTTGTCATAGTAATCCAGGGGACGCTGTGTGCTTTCACCCACTAAGGATGAGGCTGCAAAATGGATCACTGCCTCGATCGAATAAGTTTGGAACAGCCGGTCCAACTCTTCCCGATCACGGATATCGCCCTCGATCAAGGGGGAGTGTTGCACTGCTTTGCGATGACCGGTACGCAAATGATCCAGTACTACCACCTCTTCCCCCGCTTCCTGTAACCAACGTACCGTATGGCTGCCGATATAACCGGCACCACCGGTTACGAGGATCGCCATGAAAACACCTCCTGTGTCCGTTCGCGGGCTCCTGCTCCGATGCGGCAGGGAATCACCCGCGGTGTCAAGCCTGTCTTCTTGCCATAGTGGGTTGTCACTCGCTCCACAAACCCTTCCGCCTCCGTCGCCTTTACCAGATGAACCGTACACCCGCCAAATCCGGCCCCTGTCATCCGTGAACCGACACAAGCGGAATCTGCCATCGCCGCTTCAAACAGGGCATCCAGTTCGTATCCCGTCACTTCATACTGATCGCGCAACGAGCGGTGAGAGGCGGCCATCCATTTACCGAACGCCGCTACATCCCCTCGTTTCAACGCTTCCGCCGACTGTTGCACGCGGTCATTTTCGGTGATGACATGCTGTAAGCGCTTGATCGATTCATCTGAAGTAAGATGAGGCACCAATCGCTCCCACTGCTCGGCAGTAACATCGGCCAGTCGACAGTCCGGCGGGAGTAGCGCTGACAGTTGACGCCATCCCTGTTCCAATTCGGCTCGCCGCTCATTGTACCGGGAGCCGTCCAACCCCCGTTCTTTGCCGCTATGAATGATGATCAGCTGATAGTCGCCCAACTCAAGGGGAATCCATTCAAACTGCATATGATCGCAACGGAGCAAAATACCGTGTCCTTCTCGCCCCATCACCGATGTAAACGGATCCAAAATACCGCATTGCACACCGATAAACTCATTTTCCGCCTTTTGTACCAGATGCGCCAACGCCGGTTTCTCCCAGCGCTTTTCCGGTTCTAACGCCGCCAGAGCCGTCGCTGTCGCCATTTGAATCGACGCCGACGAGGAGAGACCGGCGCTTACCGGCATATCCCCTGCAAACAACAGGTCAGCTCCCGACAATGCGGCCCCTTCCTCTTTCATCACCCGAATGACACCGCGGGGATATCGGGTCCACCCGCCCACAGTTGCATCACCGACATCCGCCCCCATTCCTTCCCATGTTTCCGGAAACTGTGTCGATGCCAGACGGAACTTTCCATCCGATCGCGGACGCACAGCCACCCATGTCCCCACATCCAAGGCGGCGGGAAATACAAATCCACCGCTATAATCCGTGTGATCCCCGATCAGATTAATCCGTCCTGGGGCGAAAAACAACTGGGTTGGCTTTGCAGTAAACTTTTGCTGAAAAGCATCATACAAATGTGCGCTCCCTTTCATCGTCATCCCCCTTCCCGCTCTATAAAGCGCTGATGCGCAGCCCGCAACTGTTCTGCCGTCTCTTCTACCGCATGGGGATTGCAAGCCGCCCATGCTCCCATCTCCGAAGAGGCGTAATATTTCAATTTATCCGCTTCTCGGAGGGGTGGATAAAACTCGATATGAAAGTGATAATGCTCCTCTACGTCTTCTCCGTTGACCGGGCGTTGGTGCAACACCATCATATAAGGAAAAGGGCGCTCAAACAGTTGATCAAATGCACCCGTCATCTCCCGCAATATCGAGGCTAATGCCGTTCGCTCAGCGGCTGTAAGTTGATCCAACCCTGTCAGATGCCGCTTGCTGGTGATAAACAAACCATAGGGGTAATCCGTAAAAAAAGGAAGGTAAGCCGAAAATCCATCATTTTCAGCGATAATGCGCTTGCCGAATGCCCGCTCCTCCTGATTCATATCACAGAGGAGACAGGAGCCGGTTCGTTCAAAATGGCGGCGACAATTGTGCAACTCCGTCCCAATTTTTAGAGGCATTTGCGAATAAGCATAGATCTGGCCGTGGGGATGAGGCATGGTTACCCCTACTTCTTCCCCCCGATTTTCAAAGATGAGGATGTACTGATGGTGTGGATCTTTTTCCAGCTCCACAAACCGATTGGTCCATAGGTCGATCAATTTTTCAATATGGGAGACTGGTAACTCCGGCAAAGTGGCGGTGTGATCCGGTGAGTAGAGAATCACCTCACATTTGCCGATCGCCGGTTTCGTCTGGTACAGACCGGAACCGACCAGGTCCGGAGCAGGCGGATCCGGCATCAGGGCGGGAAAATCATTGTCATACTTCCAGACGTCGTAATGTTCCGGCACTTTCCCTGAGCCCGGGCAAAAAGGGCAATCGGTCTTGGGCATATTGGGGCGGTTTTTGCGGTTGGAAGCGACCATTGTCCAATCGTCCAACAAGGGGTTATAGCGCAGCTCCATCTCCTCACCCTTTTCTTCATTAAATTAATTAATTATCTTCGCCCTATGATAACGCATTCATCTATTTTTTGAAAGTACTTGTTCCAAAAAAATAAATCCTGACATCTTTCTGACATCCATGATATGTTATTTTTAATACGATACACTCAACCTTGTTGGGAGGATGGTCCATGCAATCCGTTATCGATCGCTGGCTTCACTGCCCGGAATTGGATGAAGAAATGAAACAGCAGTTGCTCGCCTACTCAGATGCGGATAAGGAAGATGCTTTTTATCGCCATCTCGCTTTTGGCACCGCTGGTATGCGCGGATTGATCGGTCCTGGAACCAATCGCATCAACCGCTTTACCGTACGCCGGGTAACCGAAGGATTGGCGCAAATGCTGTCCATGCAAACACAAGCATCGGAAAAAGGTGTTGCCATCGCCTACGATTCCCGCCGCTTTTCACAAACGTTTGCACAAGAAGCGGCTTCCCACTTGGCATACCACGGAATTCGCGTCCATCTATTTCCCTCTCTTCGCCCCACCCCTGTCCTCTCCTTTGCTGTGCGCCATCTGCAAGCTGCCGCCGGCATCATGATCACCGCCAGCCACAACCCCGCCGCATACAACGGCTACAAGGTATACGGAGAAGATGGGGCGCAAATGCCTCCAGACAAGGTGGACACTATTTTACACGAGCTAAAACAAATAGAGAATGAACTAGCCTTGGATACGGGAACATGGGAGGAGGGGATCGCCTCCGGAAGGATTCAGATTATCTCTTCCGAGGTAGACCAAGCCTATCTCGATCATGTGCTCTCCCTTTCCCTCAGGGGTAAGCACCCCAGCCACGCATCGCTGCGGGTGGTGTTTACCCCTCTTCACGGAACCGGTACAAAACCGGTGGAACAGGCTCTCCAAGCACTCGGCTTCTCCCGGTTGGAGACGGTAAAGCGGCAGGCGATACCCGATCCCGCCTTTACTACGGTTTCCTCTCCCAACCCGGAAGATCCCAACGCTTTTTCCCTAGCTTTAGAGCAAGCGGAGGCAACGGATGCGGATCTTATCATCGCTACCGACCCTGACGCCGATCGCCTCGGGTTATTGGCTCGTGGCTCCGATGGCCGCTTTCACACCTTTAACGGTAATCAGATCGGCGCATTGCTGCTGGATTACCTTTTAAAACAACGACAAGCACAGGGAAGCCTCCCGCCAAACGGCGTCGTCTTTAAATCGATCGTCACCTCAGAGTTGGGCCGTGCCATAGCGGCGGAATACGGGGTAAAAACCAGCGATACCCTGACCGGATTTAAATATATCGCCGAAGGAATCGCTGAAAAAGAGGCGAGCGGAGAAGACACCTTTCTATTTGGTTATGAGGAGAGTTACGGCTACCTGATCGGCAGTTTTGTCCGTGATAAAGATGCCGTCCAGGCGGCGATGATGTGCTGTGAGATGGCCGCCTATCACCGCGAACAGGGCCGGACATTGGAGCAAGCGCTGGCAGATATCGACCGTCAGTTCGGTGCCTATCGGGAATCACTTTTCTCCTTTACCTTTCAGGGAAAGGCGGGAGTGGATCGTATGCAAGCCATCATAGAGCAGTTTCGCACTGTACCGCCGCATCATATCGGCGGATTAACCGTGGAGCGGGTTCGCGACTTTGCCAAGGGCTTGGACGGGCTCCCCTCCGCCGATGTGCTTCGCTTTGAATGCAACGGGGACGCATGGCTGGCCATTCGCCCTTCTGGAACCGAGCCCAAGATTAAGTTTTATTTTGGGACACGCGCCACCACCAAGGAGGAAGCGGAAGTATTGCTAAAACTGATGCGCCAATCAGTTCGGGATATGATTGAAGCCGAATGATACTTTAAACCCCCTGATGTAGTCAGGGGGTTTAAAGTATCATCCAGACTGCTTACTTTTGTAGTTCAGGCGGCTCTCCATATATTTCACAACCGGGAAACGTAAACGCAAAACCATACCAACGGCAATAGAGTTGCATTGGTTTCTCTTCTGATTCATCAAATGTCGCTTGAGGATGACCGTCGGGTCCGAGCGCGATCGTAACCGGCCGACCATCAACCTGATCGATCAGTTTCCCACCTGCTTCCCGGATGGTTTGAATCGTATAAAATCGCTTGGTTTTCTTTTTCGTATAAATGCCCAATCCGCTTACCATATCGGATAACCGCGTATCTTTTTTGCCCATGGAAAAGCGAAAATAGGGTGGGAAAAGCCCACGATCGCCGAAAAAGTTCATCAGCGGCTGCAAAATGATCCGACGATGCCACGGCTGTTTTGAAAAGGCAATCGAAATATCAGGCCAACGTTTTAGTGCCCGTTCCACCGTAATGTGTTCCACAGGGACCAACTCCATCATTTCCCCTTTTTTCGGCCCGTGTAGACATTCTCCGGAAATATGATCCCAATAGGAACCAGTCTCTTTATCCTGAAGTAGTGCCATCCCATTATAAATCCCAATGCAGGAAAAGTGGTACAACTGACCATCATCCAACACAGGAACCATCGATGTAGCGCCATGGCAAATCGCGCAGAACGCCAGAATAAACGGTTGCCCTGCCACTTCCCCTTGTGCAACGTGATGGTAAGTCATCTGATAGAGGGAAAATGCCATCCTAATCCCTGCACGTTCCACAATTAAGATTTCATCACTCGCTTTTATGCGGTTGCGACCGACCAGTTCTTGTAACGGTTCGGTACCGTCGATGAGAAAGGGTTGGAAATGGTTATCGCGAATAATCCGTTTGACGTCAAATTCCTCTGGTTGTAGCACTGCAAATATACTCCTTTCCAATCCCCTTGCGGGATGAACAAATAGGAATCAGCATGATATTTACCTGAATGTTGAAAAAAAGGAACAGAAATAAAACCTCGCTATCCTAGGATAAAGACTCGCTTTCTAACTCCATCAGCCAGCAATGCTGCCATACCCCTTCATGCTTCTTATGTCGAGGCAACATCTGTACCTTTTTTAAGCCGCATTTTTCATAACACCGAATCGCCCGAGTATTACGGACTTGGGGATCCATAATGACAAACCGTGCCCCCTTCTCCGCCACCAAATAGCGGACCGCCGCTTGTACCAGTACCGTTCCAATTCCCCGATTCCAATAATCCGGTTCGCCGATAACCTGATCCATTCCCCAGACGCGATCTTGTGGGCGATAACCATATTTTCGCAAAGAATCCTCATCCACTTGGTAAAACTGGAGGTAACCGATTGCTTTTCCCTCCCACTCCACCATACAACGAATCATCCCTTTTGTGAACGTAAGAAATTCATTTTGAACTTTTTCTTTATCATAGGGTTGATCTCTACCCTTGTAAAAAATTAGAATTCGTTCATCAGACAACCATTTAGTCAAAATCGGTACATCATTTACCACCACTTCTCGGATCAAGAGCTGATTCTTTTGCCATATCATCTTTTATCCCCTTCCATTCCAGTAAATCCTGACCAATATAACTGAAAAAGCCCGGGTCTCTCGCCCCCGGGCACTACGCCTATTTTTCCAAGCGCCTAATCAGCCGCTCTTGTTCTTCCTCAAAACCGGGCTTGCCAAGGAGGGCGAACATATTTTTCTTGTACGCTTCTACACCTGGCTGATCAAAGGGATTGACACCCATTAGATAACCGCTGATTCCACACGCTTTTTCAAAGAAATAGACCAACTCCCCCAAATGATAAGGGGTGGCTTCCGGAACGTTAACCACTAAGTTGGGCACACCACCATCCGTATGAGCCAGAAGCGTTCCTTGGAATGCCTTGTGATTCACATCGTCCATCGTACGACCCGCCAAATAGTTTAAACCATCCAGGTTAGCCGTATCTCCGGGAATCGTGAGAGATTTAGCGGGTCGATCCACTCGAACCACCGTTTCAAACAGATCCCGCCGCCCCTCTTGAATGTACTGCCCCATGGAGTGTAAATCGGTGGTAAAATTGACCGAAGCGGGATATATTCCTTTGTAATCTTTTCCTTCACTCTCGCCAAACAGCTGCTTCCACCATTCCGAGAAGGTTTGAAGTGAAGGCTCATAGTTGACCAAGAGCTCAATCGTCTTCCCTTTGTTGTATAGGACATTACGTACTGCCGCATAACGATAAGCATCATTCTCCGACAAGCTTGTTTTGCGGTAGGTATCGGCGGCGTCGGCAGCCCCTTTCATCAAGGCCTCCACATCAATCCCGGCTACTGCGATCGGCAACAATCCCACAGCGGTCAAGACGGAGTAACGGCCACCTACATCGTCGGGAATAACAAAGGTCTCATACTTTTCTGCGTCGGCCAACTGCTTTAAAGCGCCTTTGGCTCGATCTGTCGTGGCGTAGATCCGTTGATTTGCTTCTTCTTTGCCGTATTGCTTTTCCATCCAAGCTTTGATGATGCGAAAGGCAATCGCAGGTTCAGTGGTGGTGCCGGATTTAGAGATCACATTAACACTAACCCGCTTTCCTTCCAAATGGCTCAACAGATGGGAGAGATAGGTGGAACTGATATGATGGCCAGCAAAGTAGATGGCTGGACCTTGCCGTTCATCCGCCGACAATTGATTATGAAAAGGATGTGTCAGCATCTCAATCGCCGCGCGAGCACCAAGATAGGAACCGCCAATCCCGATCACGATCAAAGCGTCAGAATCCGTACGAATCCGGTCTGCCGCCTGCCGAATACGGGCAAATTCTTCTCGGTTATAGGCCGTCGGCAGATCGATCCACCCTAAATAGTCGCTACCTGCCCCACTTCCCTGGTACAATTGGTCATGGGCTGTCAACACACTGGCTTCCATTTGTTCCAGCTCGTGTTCACCGATAAAGGGTAGTGCTGTCGTATGGTCAAATCGTAGTCGGTTATTCAAGGAATGTCCCTCCGTTTGTTTCGTCTCCGCTATCAGACAACCCTCATCATTTTTTGAATCCGAATCCATTTTATCCGATGGGCGCCTTTATTTCAAAAAGGGATGCAACTAAAACCATTTATCTGAAGTGAGTGCCCATGATTTTGCAGGAGAGGCGGAAGGGCGGATTTTAGGCGGAAACTTTAGGAAAAGGGCGGATTCGAGCAGAAGGTGACAGGGTCTCCATCGAAGTGCTAAAGCATCGACAAACCAACATCAGTCACTGCTGTGCCAACTACACCCCTGTCCACACAGATAAAATGCCGCCGGGTCCCAGGATCGGCGGCCAACTATTCAGATATAAAGGAGTACATCTTTGGAGCGAATGCGGTACATCCAGGCGAGAGCCACCGTCGTCAGAAGCGGCAGCAATCCGATGGGACCCAGCACCCGCAAACTCATATTAAGGATCCCCTCCCATTCATACACCGCCATCAACAATCCGGCAGCGGCCAACCAGCCCACGCCGGCAGACACTATAACCAGTCCGACCATCCGGGCAAACTCCCGCAAGCGCTGTAGATAGTTTCTCTGATCCGCCAATGCCCTGCTTTCTTGCAGCAAAGGGCTCAGGTTTTGCATCAGATTGATTCGTTTTTTATCTTTAATCAAGTTATTTTCCACCACTCGGGTGTAGATAATCGTCACAAAATGCAGTTCATCCTGCAGCTGCGAATGTTTGATTTGATATTCCCGCGCTTTTCCCTCGATCAATACCCGTATCTCGTCTAAAGAAGGAATATATCCTTCCATCACCACACGACAAAACAACAGATCTTCCAATTCCTTATTGGCTAAGCGCGCTTTTCTCCATGTGGCTCCCACCGTTGAATAGTATGTAAAAATAAAGAACGCAACTGAAAAAGAAACGCTAGCTACCACAACCAATAAACCCAACAAACATCACCTTCTCTTTGGTATAAATAGTTCTGATGTACTATGATTATACCGATAAAGACCTGTATTTTGTAAGTCTTATTTATTATTTTTTTCTTCTGTATCCGTTCGAATAACAATTTTTCCTTTAAAACATCACCGGATATTTTCACAAAAAATAAAGAGACCATTTCTCGTTGGAAACAGCCTCCGATCGATGACACCGTGGGTGCGGGTCCCGATTTTCGACTCTGCATTACACCGGAAACCGACCCACCGCCTTTCGACTCAGATATTATTTCTCTTCGTACGGTTGCTCTTTTACTTCTTCACCGTCTTTTCCTTCATATCGCAATCCCCAGCCGGTCAATGCGGCGATTAGCATCACCAGGACTAGGAACCAGCCATGAAAAACAAAGGGGAATGCGGAAGTAGGAGCGATCACCGGCAGCCAATCATACTGCTTCTGTAATTCCGAAATTGTCTGCCAACCTAGTAGCAACGCTGCGCTCCAGGGGAAGATATAACCCAACGCGGAGCTGATCGCATCAAGGAAGTTGGCACGGCGGTAAGGGTGGATCTTCTGTTTCTCGCCGATTTCTTTAACAAAGGGGGCTGCCGCAATTTCAGCGGCGGTGTTGATAGTGATCGCGCTGTTCATCAGGGAGACAATGCCCCAGATCGCCAATTCCGCACGCCGGGTGACCCCCCGGATCCACCGAGTTAAGCTCCGTGTGATCACTTCCATCGTACCACCCAATCGCAACAGATGGGATGCCGCCACAATCAGCAGAATCAAGATGGCCATATTCATATAACCGGCGACACCGTCGATCAGCGCCCCCTCCACCACATTGTCAGAGTCCGGGTTAAACCGGATTAAATCACCAATCGTTCCTAGATTGGTTAAGACAATAATTGGAATGGAACTAAGAATGCCCCAGGTTAGGGAGGTGATCAGATGATGCCCTGACAGCGCCAACACAATTACCAAGAGAAAAGGAAGTAACAAGATTAAACCAGCGGGGTTGGAAGCCTCCTTCATCGCCGCCATGGCGGCAGGATCATCTATTCCTCCACCTCCACCGCCAAAGAGAGCGAACAGAATGAAGGCGGGGATCGCCGCGACAATGCTGTATTTAAAGCGGGAGCGCACCACACCAGGAACATCTGCATTCTGGGTAGTAGCGGAAACAATCGTCGTATCGGATACAGGGGCCAGGTTATCCCCAAAGGCTGCCCCACTTAAAATGGCCGCAAACAGCATCACCGGATCAGCTTCAACAGCGACACCCGCTGGGTACATCAGGGTACAAAAGGCCACCGTGGTACCGTAACCCGTTCCAACCGCAGTGGAAAAAATCGCTGCCAACACAAAAGTGAGGGCGACAAACAACGATCCAGTCATACCGGAAATGTCCCCCAACCAGACAAGGCCTTCAACTAAGCCACCGGATCGCAATACTTGTGCAAACATCCCTGCCCAGAACCAAGCCACGATGGCAATAACACCTACCGGTTGTGCCATTCCATCAAATATCCCCTGAGCATAATCAGACCACTTACTTTTGCAGAGAAGCAGTCCCAGGGCCAATCCAATCACAGCCCCCATCACCAAACCGATCTCAGAGCTTAGTTGCAGCATACTGGTTGCTACCGCCCAGCCGACAAAAAACAGCATCGGCACCACAGCGCCAAATGCCCCCAATCGAAAATTCAGCTGCTTTACCTTATAGCTTCCAACCGCCTCCGCTAACGCATCTTGTTTCTGTTTTTCCCCTTCATTCACCATCCGTTCACCCCTCCTCGTTCCAGCAATAACCTCACCCTTCCCACACTTCTTGTCATCATGTAGACATATTCTACATTAAACTTTATTCAATAAAATCCGTCCCCATTTTACAGTAAACCAAACTGGAAATCTAGTACAGTTGGATGCTTAGAGCAACCAATTATAGTATAATCGAATGTATGAGCGGTGCTCATCCCACTGGTAGTGGGTTCGTTCCTTGAAAATGTCATGGTATGCGGTTCCAGTGGCGAACCAATCTCTCCCACTAGGTAAAACCATGAGAGTGAGATAAAGGAACTAGGACACTGGTAATAGATGTCCCGCCTATGTGAGTACATACGGCTTGGCTGTAGAACTGCATGGGACGGGCTGATGAGACAGCCCTTAGATTGGGAGTTGCACGAAGCAGAAATGGATTGAGTGCGCTAACTACCCAAGAATCCCATCGACTTCAGTCATGGGAGTCTCAAACCTTCAAGTTTCCTTTTTTCCATTCCTTTAACGCTGTCTCCGCATGAAATCCGAGAATCCCCGTAATCCCCTGTAGGTACTGAAGGTTTTTTAGCGCTCGCGTCTCTTCGTATGGAAGGGAATGCACTGCGGCACTCAATTTTACATAGGGATCATCATGATCCATCAAGCTTACCAGTGCCTTGATCCCTTTCTCTGAACGCTTCAACTTATGTAGATGCATCACCTTGAGTTTGTTACATTCATTCGCAGACTGATAATCTCCTTTTTCCCACGCTTGTCCCTGTTGTTGACAGGCATCGATGTACATTTCTACGCTTCTTCGAAAAACCACTTTTATTCTCCTTCCCACGAACCCCTATATCCATACTGTGAAATCCAAAGGCACCACCGGGCACTTAATCTTCCTCCTCTTTAACTACATATAAAGTTCTATATCAAATGGTTGATATCCTTTTTTTGTCGTAGAAAAGGAATAGATGGCATCCGTGGCGAAACTGTCGCAGAAGGCTTTATTTACCGTTGATAAAACACCGTTTTCCATCAAACGATAAAAATGACAAAATCGACCATATACTACTAATTTATTAAATCTACTTCAATTAATTTAATTACCAAAAGCTTATTTTAGTTATCTAAACTTCATAAAACGTTCAAAACCATTTATCCTAGAAAAGGTTATACTTTTACTGCCATTTATTTCTTCTCTCATTTTGTAAGCGTTTTACCTAAAACGGAAAGGTGGTTGCATATTATGAGCAGATCCTTTGTCGCTGCAGCTTGGAATCAACTGTGGCAATCCCATTCACAAACCAAACAATTGCTGCTGTTCGCTATGCCGAAAAAGCAAGCAAAGGATTCAACCCAATCATCCTCAGACAAACAAGTGGCGGATAATCCTGAACCACCTACTTATCGACGTTCCCAACTCGTCGGATTGCTCCTGGGTCCAGCCTTGTTCCTGTGGGCGTTACTGTTTTTCTCTCCTGAGGGATTAAGCGCACAAGGGCAAGCAGTACTGGCTACTACTTTATGGGTGGCGGTCTGGTGGATCACGGAAGCGATTCCCATTCCGGCAACCTCCTTGCTCCCTTTAATCTTACTACCCGTCACCGGCGCTTTAGAGGGAGATGCGGTTGCATCCGCTTATGGGGATCCGATTGTCTTCTTATTTTTAGGCGGGTTTATGATTGCCCTAGCAATGGAAAAATGGAATCTTCATAAACGGATGGCTTTGACGATCATTTCTATGATCGGAACCAGCACACAACGGATCGTGTTGGGAATTATGTCGGCTACGGCCTTTTTATCCATGTGGATCTCCAATACCGCCGCCGTTATGATGATGATTCCGATTGGGACTGCGATCATTTACCAAGTGTCACAAACATTGAAAGATCGATCTTATGAGTATATCAATCGCAAAGGAAACTTTGAAAAGTCAGTCATCCTGGGAACCGGATTCGCTGGCACCATCGGAGGGTTGGCCACACTGATCGGAACGCCTCCCAATGTAATTTTGGCCGCCATGGTTTCCAAGCTGTACGGCATTCAAATCTCTTTTGCCGGTTGGATGTTGATCGGTGTTCCAATTAGTATCATCTTATTGTTCTGTACGTGGTTTTACCTTTCCCGCATCGTTTTTCCGGCTGAACTGAAAGCGTTGCCAGGTGGAAAAGAGATGATCCAGAAGGAATTGAAATCACTGGGAAACACCAGCTCTGAAGAAAAAGCGGTTTTGGCCGTCTTCCTCTTTGCCGCCTTTATGTGGATTTCCCGCTCTTTTATCTGGGACCATTTGATTCCCGGTATTAGCGATACCATGATCGCCATTATAGCGGCTATTATCCTGTTTTTAATCCCGGCATCGCAAAAAGGAAAGCGTGTGCTCGATTGGCAAGTATCCAAGGATGTGCCTTGGGGCGTATTGCTCCTGTTTGGCGGCGGTCTGGCAATTGCTGCAGGCTTTGGCGAATCCGGTTTGGCTGAATGGATTGGCAATCAGTTGACTGTATTGGAAGGCATCAACTTCTTGCTGATCATTGTTGTCACAGCTGCCCTGGTTCTGTTCTTGACGGAGATCACCTCCAATACGGCAACCGCCACCATGATTCTCCCGATTTTAGCTTCCCTGGCGCTGGCGATCAACGTACATCCCTATGCCTTGATGGTGCCAGCAGCTATGGCCGCTAACTGCGCCTTTATGCTGCCGGTCGGTACGCCACCCAATGCGATTATGTTCGCTACCGGAAAGATCGGGATCACTGAGATGGCGAAGACAGGCGTATGGATCAATATTTTCACCCTCATGTTGGTGATTTTGGCAGTGTACTTCTTCTTGCCAATCGCCTGGGGAATCGATTTAACCACCTATCCGGCCAGCATGAAATAAATAACGACCGTTTAAGTGAAGGCCCATAGTGGGCCTTTTCTTATTTTGGTGGCTGATGAGCCAATATCCAAATATACCCGAGCAAAACTTTTTCAGAAGCCCGGACAGAAAACGCCCGTGTTTGTCCGTTTTTCCACTGTTATTCACGGCAACCATTCTCCAGAGACGCTACGAGATCCGAGAGGGTTTGCCGTCAAATTTTATACAGAAGACGGAGATTGGGATTTGGTGGGAAACAACCTAAAGATTTTTTTATCCGAGACGCGATGAAGTTTCCCGATTTGGTTCACGCCTTCAAGCCGGATCCACTTACCAATGTGCGATAGCGAACGTATCTTTGACTTTATCAGCCGAACACCCGAGTCTATGCACATGATTACTTTCCTCTTCTCCCCTTGGGGGATTCCAGCAAACTACCGGCAGATGCAGGGATCCGGAGTAAATACGTACAAATGGGTAAATGAACGGGGTGAATCGGTATTGGTGAAGTATCACTGGGAACCCAAGCAAGGTATTAAAAACCTGACCCAAATAGAAGCGGAAGAGATCCAAGGGAAAAATTTCAATCATGCGACACAGGATCTTTACGAAGCAATCGAGAGAGGGGATTATCCAGAATGGGAGCTGTACGTGCAAATCATGAGCGATGACGAACACCCCGAACTTGATTTTGATCCGTTGGACGAT
Source organism: Desmospora activa DSM 45169 (assembly GCF_003046315.1). Lineage (NCBI taxonomy): Bacteria > Bacillati > Bacillota > Bacilli > Caryophanales > Thermoactinomycetaceae > Desmospora > Desmospora activa. The sequence continues at coordinate 1,763,517 of NZ_PZZP01000001.1, forward strand.
ACCAAGTTGTGGCCGATGGATCAGTTCCCCTTTCTCCCGGTGGGACGGATGGTCTTAAACAAAAACCCGGAGGATTACTTTGCAGAGGTGGAACAAGTCACCTTCGGAACTGGAGTGCTGGTGGACGGGCTGGATTTTTCCGACGACAAAATGCTGCAAGGGCGAACCTTCTCCTATTCGGATACCCAACGTTACCGGGTGGGTCCCAACTATCAGCAATTGCCGATCAACGCCCCCAAAAAACATGTGGCTACCAATCTACGAGGCGGCCAGATGGCCTATCACGTCGATGTGGCTCCCGGTCAAAATCCCCATATCAACTACGAACCCTCTTCCTTGGGCGGATTGAAAGAGGTTCAGCAATCCGGCAAAGAACACACCCCCTTTATTCAGGGGCATCTGGTTCGGCAAAGTATCGAACGGCGAAATGATTATAAACAGGCTGGTATGACCTACCAGGCACTGCAAGAGTGGGAACGTGTCGATTTGATCCAAAACTTGATAAACGCTTTAAGGGGATGCCATCAAGACATTCAGGATCGGATGATCGATCATTTTTCAAAGTGTGATTCGGATTACGGACGTCGGGTGGCCAAAGGGTTAAATCAACAAGGAACCGACGGAACTGCGTCAACCCGGGGGCAACTTGGCAATACGGAAGCAACAAAAGCCGTTCAGGATGCGGAAAAGATGGGACATCCCTCTCAGCCTTATTGAATCTCTTAGAAATCACCAATGATTCCGATGTGAATATATCCACCAAAAAACACAGGACGTTTCTCTCCAACACAACGGGGGAAACGTCCTGTTTCTCAGTTGACTTATTCGATTGTCCGTTCATCTTCCGTAGAATCTCCTTCCTCTTCTGGTTGCTGACCTTCCTCCGGATCCTCCGGGGACGTGGTGTCCCCGGGGTTTTCCGGTGGATTTTCCGGCTCATCTCCACCATCCTCATCACCGGGCTCCGGTTCAGGAGCAGGTGGATCAGAGTCAACAGGTGGGTTTGTGGAATGATCGTCCTCTCCCCCATCACTAGGGTTTTCTTGTCCCCCGTTCCCAGGTGTTCTGTCAGGTTGGCCCGTATCCGGCGATGATCCCTTTTGTCCATTGGAAGGTTTTGTGTTGTCCGAATTGGGAGCGGACCCCTCAGTGTTATCCTCCGTTGCAGGGGCCGAATCCAGTTCTTCCTCCGGCAGTGGCTCAAACGAATCGCCCTCCGGCGCAACCATCACCGATGCAGGCGGGATTTCCTTCAGCCGAGGGTTAGCTTCCAATCCCGAAAAAATACGGATGGTTACATATCCCGATCCCACTTCTGTGCGGATTAGAATGGGATGATTCAATGTGTTGCGAAATTGAAAATCTTTTTCTCCTTCTCCCCAGCGGACAAAGGCATCCCGACCGACGGCGACATACCCGTCACGGTCGCTATATGTATGACGTTCAATAATTTCCAGATCAAGCTGATCGACCGCGTTAAACAAGGTGGAAGCCGTCTGGGATATCCCGCCAGCGGGGATTTCATGGGAGATGCCGTCAACGGTGCGAATAACCGTTCCATATTGGTCCTCTGTTCCCACTTCGTTCAAAAAAGAGAGGGTTTCATCAGGATTGACGACCCGTCCATCCAACGTTGTAGCGGATTGGGCAATATTGGCGGCCCGTGCCGTATTTGCAACGTCATAGCGCGTGGTAAAAACGGACCATTCCTTCTCATCCACGACAGCAAAGTCTTCTTCCTGTACTTTCGGGTGCACCGTCATCATCGGAATGGTTTGTGGATGATCGATATAAGAATCCAGTTGCTTTAACCATTTTTCCTCAATGACGGCTACATCCAACACTTTTCCCGGTTCGCTTTGTTCAATAGGATCTCCCCACCGTTTCATCCGAGCATCCTGGGCGGGTTGGTCCACCTCCTGTGCCACGGTTTGCAACCATGCACGCAGCTGCTCACGATCGACACTTTCCGGTCGCTCCCCGTCATAGCCTACACGGGTCAAATCCAATGTCCACGTTTGATCATCGTGGGTAAGGATCAAATGCGGACCGGAAAAAAACCACTGCTCTTGCCATCCCCACCAAGTGCCACCGATCAACAATACCGCCATCAAGGGCAAAACGACACTCCACATTCGGCGGCGGGGTGGTTCCTCCACTTTTACTTCTTCCGCAGATGGTGTCGGCGTCTCCGGTTTTGCGGCGGGTTCTTCCTTCACAGAGGGTTCATCCATTTGTTGATGAGAATCGGCCACTTCAACTTCAGGCAATTCTTTTAGCGTCCGCTCATCGATCGGCGGTCGCTCAACAATCTCTACCTCATGTTTTAGGGATGGATGGTTTGACTCTTTTGATGTTTTCATATTTACCTCCCATCATCCCCACGCTTCTCTTTTCTCTCTATTAACGTTCTATGATCACTTACTCTTATGGTAACGGGGATGAAGGCGTTGATTCCATACAACCTATGTTATATTTTTTGCAAACGGGATTTAGATACGAGAATGGGAGCAAACACACGCTAAAAAGACCGAAGGAAATGCCTATGGAGCATATCCTTCGGTCGTTAGACGAGAGGCTGTACCGCTGTCCAATTTAAGATGTTATTTCGGTCTGCTTCTTGCCTTGTTTCGGCCAATGGATTTGCCGAACACAATGGATCTCTTCCCTATTTTTCGAGACAATCAGAAATCGCTTATCTCATGTTCGTCTATAAATTTCTCTGGATCGATGACGGCGTAATAAGCCGGTTTTGCTTGCATGTCTCTATCGAACAACAATGGACTTTGGTCAGCCCTCCAGCTCGTCGCATCATTCAGTCCCCAGAACGTCACGCGCGAGATGTGCTCAGCGTGTTCCTTATAAAGCTGAAACAATTGAGCATATAAATAACCTTGTGCAACCGCTTCTTCCTCAGTGAGCACGCCCTCGCTTCCAGCTGTAATATCAAGCTCGGTTACGCCTACTTCAACACCTAAGGAAATAAACTTCTCCAAGGAACGTCTTACATTTTCAGGGTTTGTATTTAAATTGTAGTGTCCCTGCATACCGATCCCGTCAATCAGGAGTTCCCCATCATTCTCTGCCGCATAATTCTCATTAATTTCTTTCACCATCTGATAGATGGCTTCCGCTTTGGGTTGATTATCATCGTTGTAATCGTTGTAATAAAGCTTAATATCCCAGCCCTTTTCGTCCAGTACTTCTTTCGCCGCTAAGAAAGCTTGTTCGATATAGTCCGGTCCAATGGCTTGGTACCATCCGGATTGACGCAGTGATGCTTTCCAATCCATTGGGTTCGGTGGGTTATCAATGATCGCTTCGTTGACTACATCCCAAGAAACTACACTTGTTCCGAAATGATCGACAACGGTTTTAACGTGGGTTCTCAAATTTTCAAGCGCTTCCTCTCGACTCAAGGGCTCGCCATTTTCATCAGTATATAGCCACTCCGCCGACTGTTGGTGCCAAACGAGCACATGACCGTGCATCTTCAATCCCTCTTCTAAAACTTTCTCGACAAGCTCATCCTCTTCAGTAAAATCAAATTCTCTTTCGTCGTTATAGGAATAGGCTGGTTTCATGGCATTCTCTGCTGTGGCAAGATTGTGATGCATCGTGAGGAGCTCACGTCTATTGCCTTCCAGGTCTGTAGCTGATACTGCGTTTCCAACTAAGAAATAATCTTCATAAACATCTTTTATCGGAATCAAATCCTTCTCAATTTCACTCGGGTCCGAGCCAGTAGACGGTCTTACATCCTCTTGCTTCTCCACCTCTTCACCTCCCGAAGTTACCTCTTCGGTAAGCGCTTCCAATTTTGCCTTTCCTGCTTTCGTTGCAATACCTAAACCATTGTCAAAGGTTCCACGATAAACCGTTTCCGTTATTGCCTCCGCTTCTGCAACCGGTGTAATCGATCCTGACGGCATCACCAAAAGAGCGACAAGAAGCAATAAAACCAACTTTATTAACTCTTTACTCATTTGTTACACTCCCCCATTAAAAGTTTTTAATTGTTTTACTGGGATCACCTCATCGATTCTGCTACCATAAAACTTGGTTATTTACTGAAAAATTCCTGCTAAAAAAATGATTTTGTCCGCTCAAACAGGCACGAAATCTGGGATTAAGTGCTCAACTTTGACTGCGACTAGGCGGACAAAATCCCGTAAAAGGGCATGGGAATGCTGTTTTACGGGATTTTTGTTTGATTTTCGGGGTAGAAGACGTTGATTCCATACAACCGATGTTATATTTTTTGCAAACGTTTTGACTTTGAGGCTAAGAGCAAACGCGCACCAAAAACGAAGAAGGAAATGCCGGTGAGCATCTCCTTCGATCCTGTCCAAGATCCCCTTCATTAGGTAAAGGGAGTTATTTTCCAAACCTCGATGAAAACGGATAATATTCCCCTTCAAACACCACTTCCGCCCCTCCCGTCATATAGACACGGTTATCCGCCGGCCGCCAGTCGATATCCAGATCGCCCCCTTTGAGATGGACGCGGGCCGTTCGATTGGCGCGCCCAGTCAAAACCGCTGCAACAACGGAAGCACAGGCACCAGTGCCACAGGCCAACGTCTGACCTACGCCTCGTTCCCACACCCGCATTTCCAACTCTGACGGGGAATGAACGGTGACAAATTCCACGTTCGTTTTCTGGGGGAAGAGCGAATGGGTTTCCAGAAGCGGGCCCCACTCCTCCACTGGAAAATGAGCCGCATCCTCGACAAAGATCACCGCATGGGGATTTCCCATGGAGACAGCAGTAATATGGAAGGTTTCTCCCTTTACCTCCACCTGCTGATCAACCACTGTATCCTCGTCTAGCGTGGTTGGAATCGCCTTCCCCTCCAAGATGGGATATCCCATATCTACCCGTACCAGCCCATCGTTTTCCAACCAAACCCGTTGCAATCCGGCACGGGTTTCAACCACCAGTTCCCTGCGGGCCTTTGATATCCGCTCAAAATAGTAGCGTGCCACACAGCGGACCGCATTCCCACACTGCTCCGCTTCGGAGCCGTCTGCGTTAAAGATCCGCATCGCACAATCCCCACTCTCCGCTGGCAGGATGAAAACCAATCCATCGGCTCCCACCCCCAAGTGACGATCACACACCGCTTGCGCCAATTCTGCGGTACCTTCCGGCAGAGTAGCAGCCGCAACTACTACAAAATCATTTCCCAATCCGTGCATCTTAGTAAATTTCATCCCTTGCGGGTGGATCGCATCGATCCCACCCTTTCCTTCCCTTCTGTCCAATTGCAAAAAGCGACCCGGCAGCATGAGCCAAACCGAATCGCTCAATCGATCCCTTCTTCTCATCGAGCGTAACGCAGAAAGACTGGGAATGCAATCCCCTTCTGCCCAATCAGGCGTGAGCGGCCTCTCGGCGACCGATTGGACGCAAAATTTCGATTAACCCTGCCAACAAGGTAGGGATCGAGGCGGCTGCCAAGACGAGCGCCCAATCACGAAAGCCGAGGGCAACGGTGTGAAAGACCGGTTGCAGTGTCGGTGTATACATCACCACCAACAACAACAGCGCCGAGGAGATAACCGCCAACACCAACGGCATATTGGTAAAGGGATTGCGGTGGAAGATGGATTGGGTGGAACGGCAGTCAAACACATAGATTAACTGTGCCAACACCAGTGTGGCAAAGGCGATCGTCTGGGCGCGAACAAGATCGTCCGGTGCCTCGGAATAAGCCAACCAAAACGCTCCCAGTGTAAAGGAGCCGATTAAAAAGCCACGGGTGAGAATTTTCCAGCCCACTCCTCTGGCAAAGATGCTCTCCCGACTGTTGCGGGGATTTCTCTTCATTGTATCCTCCTGGGCAGGGTCTACTCCCAGAGCCATCGCCGGCAGGCCATCAGTCACCAGGTTGACCCACAAAATTTGTATCGGTACCAGCGGCAGCGGCATTCCCGCCAACATCGCCAAAAACATCACCAGAATCTCGCCGACATTACTAGCCAATAAATAGCTGATAAATTTACGGATGTTGTCATAGATGTTGCGCCCTTCCTCAATCGCAGACACAATCGTGGCAAAGTTGTCGTCAGCCAAAACGAGAGAAGAAGCCTCTTTGGAGACATCGGTGCCGGTAATCCCCATGGCAATGCCGATATCCGACGCCTTGATGGCGGGGGCATCATTGACACCGTCGCCGGTCATGGCGACCACATGCCCTCGTTGCTGAAGCGCTTTTACGATTCGCAACTTATGCTCCGGGGAAACGCGTGCATACACTTGGATACGATTCACCTGCTCCAGAAAGGTGCTTTCATCCATCTTCTGCAACTCGGCCCCAGTCAAAGTGAGGCCTCCTTGCGACAAAATGCCTAAGCGCTGCGCAATGGCAACGGCGGTAGTCTGATGATCCCCTGTGATCATCACCGTACGAATTCCGGCCTGGCGACAAGTGCGGATCGCCTCTTTCACTTCTTCCCGCGGCGGGTCGATCATCCCCGCCAGCCCGACAAAGACCAGTTCCCGCTCCGCTGCCGCTTCCTGCTCTGGCAACGCCCCTCTCCACTCGCGATAAGCAAAGCCTAAGTTTCTAAGCGCCATTCCCGCCAAATGTTCGTTGGTTTTTAATACTTCCCGCCGCAACTCATCCGTCAGAGGAATGATACGACCATTTTGCTGTAAATGGGTACAGCGGGCTAACAATACATCCGGGGCACCCTTGGCCAACACTAAGCGCTCCCCTTCCCGCCTTTCCGCCAGCACGGACATCATCTTGCGGTCGGAATCGAAGGGAAACTCCTTTACCCGCTTCCACTCGGCACCCAACCTGTCAGCCGTAAGCCCTCCTTTGGCTCCTGCGACCAACAGTGCTCCTTCCGTCGGGTCCCCATCGATGCGCCAACTTTCCTGTTTTCGTCGTAAGAGCCCTTCCCGCTTTTCCTCGTTGAGCAGGGCGGCATTATTACAAAGCACGGCAATCTCTAACAGGCGCTTCAACTCAGTATCCCGCCGGGGTGTCACCACTTTGCCCCCAACCGTAAATTCACCCTCTGGAATATAGCCGGAACCGCTCACCGCCACCATGTGACCACCGGACCACACATGGGTGACACTCATTTTATTCTGGGTAAGGGTTCCGGTCTTGTCCGAACAGATGACAGAGGCGCACCCCAACGTTTCTACCGAAGGGAGTTTACGCACAATCGCCCGCCGCCTGATCATACGCTGCACACCTAAGGCCAAAGCAATGGTAACAATAGCAGGCAGTCCCTCGGGAATCGCGGCAACAGCCAGACTCACCCCGGCCAAAAACATCTTATAGGCATCATGCCCATGAAAAATACCGGTCACCACCACAACCGCCGTCAACAGCACCGCTACCGTAATCAGCACTTTCCCCAACTGTTCCAGCCGGTTTTGCAGCGGGGTCTGCATCGTCTCCGTCGTTTGAATCAGGTGAGCGATCCGCCCCATTTCCGTCTCCATCCCGGTATGGACGACCACCCCTGTTCCCGTCCCCCGCACGGCCATCGTTCCCAAAAAAGCCATGTTTTTGCGATCCCCTAAGGGAATATCACCGCCGCTGAGAACAGAAGCATTTTTACTGACGGGAACGGACTCCCCCGTTAGCGCCGACTCTTCGATATACAAATTCTCCGCCGCGATCATGCGCAAATCCGCAGGAATGCGGTCCCCGCTCTCCAGGGAAACGATATCCCCCGGCACCAGCTCAGCGGCAGGAATTCGTACCCACTCCCCATCCCGCTTGACCCGCGCAGTGGGTGCGGATAGCTCCTTTAATGCAGACAGCGACCGCTCGGCCCGAAACTCCTGTATAAAGCCCAACACCGCATTTAAGACCACAATCGCCATAATCGCAATCGCATCGGTGTATTCACCCAGGAGGCCAGATATTAGTGTCGCCGCCAGCAGCACCAGCACCATAAAATCTTTAAATTGATTGAGCAACAAGACGATCGGGGAACTTTTTTCTCCTTCCGCCAACTGATTGGGCCCCACTTGTTGCTGACGGGACTTCGCCTCAATCGATTGAAGCCCTTGTTGCGGATCGACGGCGAAATGTTCCATCAGCTTGTCCGTATCCCAGCCGAGATAATGGCTGCCTTGTGACACAGTCCCTCCCCCTTTGTCCCATCCGTCTCATGCCACATCTTATTCAGACAGGCCCTAAAACATGACTCAGACTCTACTAACATCAATAGAGACGGGTCAAACAGGGAACATCGACGAGTCGGTAAAAGGAACTCATCTTCCATGTATAACGGATGTAATCACTGGAAAAATATGAGTAACACTTTTGGGCAGGAGGTTGAAAAGATGAAACCATCATTCACCATCGCGTACCAACTGGAACCCACTCCATCGTTAAAGCGTTTTGCCGCCGGTATCCAAGAAGTGATGGAATCCGAGGGTTACCGCCAAAGTGACGAAAACGATCCTCATATCCAATTGGTGTTTAACGTTGTCGATCCACGACAACCGCGACATTTTCGCCGCAAAGGAAAAGGAACGTTTGTCGTAACCGTGGCGGAAAACCACCAACCGGTGGAAGACACCTTTCGTTCAGGTTATCCAGTCCTGATTCGATCACTGGGGAATATGATGATCTACTTAGATCGCTATCCCGAACAAGGAGGGACCTATTTCATCACATTGGAGCAGGGTTGTTATCCCCTTGCCACCCATGATGGTGATGCTGGATACTATCAGGATATTTTTGAGAGAATTCGTCCTCTTGCCTCCTCTCAGTTGATCATTGACAACACCTTCCACTCCGATTTGCCGGAAAAACTATGGGATGGGGATACAACGACAAATGAATTGATTCAATCCGGCAAAAAGTTGGATGGAATGAATCTGTTACCTGCCCCTTTCCCTATTGAAGAGTTACTTCCTAATGGTGCCTATCGCCATATCCAACGGCTCTACGGCATCGGCGGTCTCAGTTATGGAAACCTGAGCGCCCGCCATGAGGAGAATCAATTTTGGATGAGCGCCAGAGGGGTCAACAAAGGGGATTTACGACAGATCGGGCAGGATATTTTGTTGATCAAAGGCTATAACGCCGACAATTTGTCTATGGAGATCAGCGTACCTGCCAACATTGAACCGAAGCGGGCGTCAGTCGATGCAATTGAACACTGGATGATTTATTCGGAACATCCGGAAGTGGGAGCTATCGTCCATATCCACGCTTGGATGGAGGGTATTCCTTCGACGGAAATCAATTATCCCTGTGGCACGGTACAACTTGCGGAAGCGGTCGCCCAGAAAATCAGAGAGGCGGAAGATCCCTCCCGTGCGGTCATCGGGTTAAAAAATCACGGGCTTACCATTACCGGGAAAGATCTCAATGATATCTTTGCGCGTATTGACGGAAAAATTCTCCCCCAAGTTCCAATGGCATGAAAGGATTATCACAATGAGCCAACGAAACATTCTGATCACAGGAGCATCCAGCGGCATTGGAGCAGAAATCGCACGTCAACTGGTGCAAAAGGGGGATTTCCCCCTTTTAGTGGCGCGGGATGAGGCGAAGTTGCAACAGTTGCGGCAGGATTTGGGTTGCGGTGCCGCCTTCACCTGTGATGTGACCTGTACAGAAGAAGTCAACCGTCTCGCTGATTGCATTTACCAGCGGTACGGTGGGGTGGATGTTTTAATCAACAATGCGGGATACGGCAAGTTTGGAGGATCGATGGAGGTTTCAACCACCGACTATGTGGGCATGATTGAGACCAACTACTTAGGCGCTGTACGTATGACGCGAGCCTTGCTGCCGCAGTTGCTGCAGCGAAACGGGAAGATTATCAATATCGCTTCCATTGCAGGCTTAACCGGCATTCCCAACTTAGCGGCTTATTGCGCCTCCAAGTTTGCCCTGATCGGTTATTCCGAATCCCTGCAATTGGAGTTTGCCCCTCGCATCCAAGTGGGTGTTTTATGTCCCGGACCGGTACAAACCCCTTTTTTCCAGGGAGAAGATCCGGCATCCTGTTTCCCACCCCTGATCCTGGGACGACTGTTGGATACGGAAACCGTGGCACGACACGCTGTCCGTTTGATGGAACGCCCTCGCATCAAAATCATCCCAGCCGGTATGCGGTGGGCGATGCACCTTCGCCATTTCTCACCGCAACTCTACCGCTGGGTGTTAAAGCGGATGTATGATTCTTTTGCACAAAAAAGACCAGTCCAATTAAAACAAGAAGAAAGGATTCCCTGATCATGTATCAGCTCATTGTGAACGAATCCTCAGGAAACGGACGCGGTAGAAAGGTTTGGCGACAAATCCAGCAAATCTTGGAGCAGCAGGCCATCCCCTATCAGATGGAATCAACCCAATATCGCGGACATGCGACCGCGCTTGCCCAAAGTATATCCACCCGCCCCGATATTAAGGCGGTGGTGGCGATCGGGGGAGATGGCACCGTACATGAAGTGGGCAACGGCTTGGTGGGCACCGGCAAACCGTTGGGCTATATCCAGGCCGGTTCGGGCAATGATTTTGCAAAAGCCCAACAGATCCCGACCGATCCCTTTGAAGCCTTTAACCGAGTGTTACGACACCAAGTGCGCCGCATCGATACCGCTAAACTGCATGAACGGTTTCTGATCGGTTTTTCTGGCATCGGATTTGACGGAATGGTAGCCGAAACGGTCAACCGTTCCTCTTTGAAACGATGGTTCGGAAAATTGGCGTATCTATATGCGGCCTTCTACACATGGACCCGCTATCGACCGGTTCAAGCCACCCTAACCATCGACGGCACAACCCGCTCCTACTCCGACTTATGGATGGTAGCGATAACCAATATCCCCAATTACGGCGGCGGAATGTTGATCTGTCCCGAAGCGGATGACGAAGACGGTTCCCTCGATATCTGCTGTGTGAGTCAGATGTCCCATAGCAGTTTTTTAAAAATACTCCCTTCCGTTTTCAAGGGAAACCATGTTCAACATCCCGCCGTCACCCTGACACGGGGGCATACGATCACCATCACATCGGATCTTCCTTTGACTGTCCATGCCGATGGAGAAGTGATCGGTCAAACCCCTCTCTCCATCCAAGTACAACCCCGCTCGTTGGCGATCTTATGATTAAGAACCTATTCTAAATCGTAGTCGCTCAACAACCACTCAAACAAAACAAAGCCGAGATAACGAAATGAACGCGCCAACCATTCCATCCTGATCCCACCCTATAAATTGGTGGTTTTATTTTTTATCAAAATCCCTTCCACCATTCCACAGAAGGACGATTTCCCCCATTTCCTTCTGCGTGCTATACTACGGTGAAAGGGAGGGGAGACCATGTCGTTCGACGGAATCGTAACCCGTGCGGTTGTTCAGGAAGTTGCCACCGCGTTGACAGGCGGTCGCATCGCAAAAATCTATCAACCGACGGAATCGGAGCTTATCTTTCATGTTCGGGCAAAGGGAGGCAACCACCGCCTGTTGCTCTCCGCCCACCCCGCCCATCCCCGCTTTCATCTGACGGAAAAACTGGCGGAACATCCCCTTTCACCACCGATGTTTTGCATGTTAATGCGCAAGCATCTGGAAGGGGGCGTCATTCATGCCCTTACTCAGATTGGCTTAGAGCGGATCATCCATCTTGATATCAAAAGCCGCAACGAACTGGGGGATGAAGTGATTCGCCGTCTGGTGATCGAGATTATGGGACGCCACAGCAATCTGATTCTGATCGATCCCGAATCGGGCAAAATCATAGACGGCATCCGTCGGGTTGGCATCGGCGTCAGCCGCCACCGTCAGGTGATCCCCGGCGCTGTTTACCAACCACCCCCTGAACAGAAAAAGCGGAATCCGTTACAGACGGATCGGGAAACATTCCTGGGCTCGATCCAGTGGAACGAAGGGGCGATCGAGCAACAGCTGATCCGCAATTATATGGGACTAGGCCCACAGATGGCCCGTGAAATCGTCCACCGCGCCGGAATCGGTGACCGTGAGCAGTTGTGGCAGGCCTTTTCCCCCTTGATAGAGCGGATACGGGAACACCGTTATCAACCCACTATCATCCACGCCCGTAAATCCGTATTTGCCGCTATCCCGCTGACGTACTCACAAGGGGAGGCGGAGACATTTGACTCTATCAGTCGCTGCCTAGAGGCGTTTTTTCACGGCAAGGCGGAGCGGGACCGTATGCGTCAGCAAAATCACGACTTGATTCGACGCTTAAAAAACGCCATCGACAAAAACGAAAAGAAGCTGGAAAAGCTGCAAAACGAGTATACATCCACGGAGCGTGCGGACCATTATCGTGTTTGCGGAGAGTTGATCACCGCCTATATGCACCAGATTGAACGGGGCGATATGGAACTAAAGGCCATCAATTACTACGACACCGATGCAACGGAAATCACCATTCCCCTGGAATCACGCCTGACCCCGTCGGAAAACGCCCAACGCTATTTTAAGCTTTACAATAAAGCAAAGTCCGCCCGCAAATGGATTCGGGAGCAACAAGAAAAAACATGCCAAGAAACGGCTTACTTAGAATCGGTGCTGGTCCAGCTGGAAAACGCCACTCCCGCCGAAGCGGAAGAGATCAAAGAAGAGCTGGTGGAACAAGGCTTTCTAAAGCGCCCTTCTACCCGCAAACAGCGGAAGGGAAATCCCCGCCCACAACCTGCTGTCTACCGTTCTTCCGAGGGGATTCCCATTCTGGTGGGACGCAATAATAAACAGAACGATTTTCTTACTCATCGTATGGCTGCTCCCACCGACACCTGGCTTCACACCAAAGATATCCCCGGCTCGCATGTGGTGATCCGCGGCAAAAACTTTGGCGAAGAAACGTTGACGGAAGCGGCACTGCTGGCCGCCTATCACAGTAAAGCGCGGGAATCCAGCCAGATACCGGTGGACTGCACCTTGATCAAACACGTCAAAAAACCATCCGGCTCCCCACCCGGTTTTGTCATCTATGAAGAACAAAAAACGCTGTTTGTCACCCCGGAAGCGCACATCATCCGCAAATTGGAGTCAACAGATTAAGTCAACGCAAAAACAGGCTTCCCCAGTGGATCATAATCCATCAGGAGGAAGCCTGTTTCTTTTTGCGGGTGAGTATCCAGCTTCGCTGCGGAATGAGAACAAGCATGGGAGCGGTCGATGAAGTACCCCAAGGGCACATCCACAAAGCCCACCACTGAGCTTAAAAAGTGACCATAACAGAAATAGACTATGGATGGTAACTACCCAAATATTACGCCTAAAGGAGTGTCGAGTCTCAATCTTCACGCCTGATCGCTTCCACCCCAATCACCGACCGAAACGGAATCAATTGGCGCTCTTCATCGTTTTGTAATACCAACCATTGCTCTATTGGATCAATCCGCACCACAATGCCCGACTGCTGTTGTGGATCCCATTTACCGGCAATCGTCACCGCGATCGGCTCCTGTTTGTGGTAGGATTGTTCGATTAGACGCCCCATCTCAATCAACATCTCTTCGCTTAAGAGCGGTGGTTCGTATCGTTTCTGTTCCCGCCGGGCATCTTCCAATGCCCCCACATGTTCAGGTAAAGTCATGCGATGTCCTTCCCACATTTTGTTCCCACGATGCAACATCACAATCACCTCAAACAGAATCATACCCAAACACGCGTTCTTTTATCTAGCGGGAAATATATCCATCATTTATATCCTTTACGTTAAACCTCACGTAAAAATCCATAAATACAAAAGTCCGAAGCAGAAAGCTGCTATCACTCCTAGCGCCAAAATCGAAAAGCCGATTTGTAGCCACTTTTCTACCCTCGTCTCCCGAAATTCGCAGTACAACGCATACAAAGCAGGTAATATCCAATACCATCCAGTATATCGAGGGTCAAACAAACCCAGCCAATGACCCGCCGCTGCCAATAGACCAACGACTCCAAACAAATAAGTGCCGATGCTTCCCATCAGGTGTCTTTTCCATGTAAGTGTGGAAGAAGGGGGCTCTTCGACAGGAGCAGTGCTCGTTTTTCCCGTTTCAATCCGGGCGCCTGTCTCAACGGATCGACCATCGATCGCCATTTGATACTCATAATTAAGGTTGCCGCTCTCTTTGGCCTGTACCATGATGGTGTGACCCGACCATGTAAACGAGTACCAATTCTCTTCCCGCTCATTCCAAAAGGAACCGGCGGTACTCACCCTTTCTCCATCCACCCATAATGTCCCCCGATTGCGAAAAGGGCTGTGTTCCAGCCGAAACAGATGCCGGCTTCCATCCACCTCTTCCAGCCAGGCATACCCCCCTTCATTCTCTAAAAGAGGGGCGACGGTTATCGCTTGTCCTGTAGTGATAGAGCGACCATCCAGGGAACAATCATAGCGAAAGGTAAAATCCGGTGATTCCCGAATGTGAATCCCGATCCGATGGTTCAACAAGCGCAGAAAATAATCACCCTCACGAGGTTCAACTTCGACTTCCCTTAACGTAGCGACCGTCTCTCCGTTTAACTCCAAAAGGACGGCCCCCGATATCAGCTTGTGACGCATCCCCACTCTGATGCGAGTCTGTGGGAGATCGACATCCCACGCTCGATATCCTCCCTCGCTGGGGGTGGATTCTTGCACCCAAACGCTGTTGTTTGTCACAATGGAGATTCCGTTTAGAGAGCAATCATAGCGCCAACTTGGTGACTCCTCAGGGGAATAAAAAAGGTGAACCCCCAGCACGTGTCCACCAATTACGGTAAGATGATGACTACTCTCTTCTTCCGATGTCTTCCATTCAGCAACCATGCAATCCTCGACTCGAAGGGATCCTATTCTTCCCTCATGTTCCACTGCTACGGTTTGTGTGACACCATTGATATCGACTTGCCAATGTTGCAATCCCATCACTCTTACTCCTCAAAAAATGGCAAAGATCTGCAATCCCCATTATACATTCGCCTGCTCGATTTTGCTCCATTTTCGCCATAAATCCTTTACGAAAACAGACGAGGCAACCAGAGCGAAATTTGCGGGATAAAGGCAACCGCTAAAATAGCAATGATAAGCACCAGCCAAAAGGGCCATACTTCCTTGAGGAAATCTTCAATTTTCACTTTTGTAATCGCTGCCGTGGTAAACATAATTGTGCCCACCGGCGGTGTAATCGTCCCGACACTTAAGCAGAGGATGAAAAACAGTCCAAAATGAACCGGATCAATGCCGTATACTTGCAGCATCGGAATAAATATCGGCGTCAATATAATCAATAAAACATTTCCTTCAACAAACATGCCGATCAGCAGCAAAAAGATCATGACAACGAGCAGAAATAGGGTGGGACTTTCAATCAAACCCGTCACATATTCAGTTAAGGTTTGTGGCACTTGCTCCAAGGTTAAGACCCATCCGAATGCACTGCCAGCAGCAATCATAATCATGATCGTCGCCGTGAGGGTAACGGATTCTTTAAGGGCATGATAGAGCTGGTTTCCGCTCAGTTTGCGGTAAATGATAAACCCTAGAAATAAGGCATACACAATGGCGATCGCCCCTGCTTCCGTCGGACTGAAAACACCGAATCGAATCCCGCCGATAATGATGACCGGCAACAGAATGGCGAGAATCGCATCTTTGGAAGCGATCAAAATCTCTTTTGGTTTGGCGGCCTCTCTTTTACTCGTTTCAAATCCGCGCTTTTGCGCGATCATATGGACAAGAACCAAGAATAGAGCCGTCAATAATCCCGCTGGCACAATCCCCGCTAAAAATAAGTCTCCAATCGAGACATTGCCGATATATCCATACATAATCAAAGCGATGCCGGGAGGAATGATTGGCGTGATTAACGAGGTGGCGGCGGTTAAAGCCGCAGAAAAAGCGGTGGGATAGTTGCGTTTTGTCATTTCAGGAACCAGGATTTTAGATTGCATCGCCGCATCAGCGATATTGGAACCAGATAACCCTCCCATCAGAACACTGAGTAAAATGTTGACCTTCGCCAGGCCCGCTTTCATATGTCCGGTCAAGAGCTGGGCAAAAGTCAGCATCCGCTCGGTAATACCGGTATGGTTCATTAAGATCCCTGCTGTGATAAAAAAGACGATAGCCAGTAACGGAAAGGACTCCACCCCGGCAAGCATGCGTTGAATCAGGATTTCATTGACAACGCTATCATTGGTTAAAAAATAAAAAGCGCAAGCGGCAATCATAGCGTAGGCAACCGGAATGTTGAGCAAGATCAATACAATCATCAAAATCAGTGTCATTGTGAGTTCCACTCGTCGATCCCCCTTTCTTGCATGATGTAGGCGCGATCCCGTCGAATCAATATGCGCATGAGATGGATAATCGCCAATAACGATCCAATCGGAACCGCTATATTGATTACGATGTAGCTTAATCCCAGTACCGGTGTCACTTTTGCCATTCCGTGAATGGCAAATTGCAATCCCCAAAAAATGAACACCACAACCGTAACCAGCAGGATAAACACGAGACGAAACAGTTGGATACGGGTATACCACGGCTCCGGCAGCTTACGAACAAAGTAGTCGATACCGATATGGCTGTTTTGTTTGACCCCGCTGCTAATACCGATAAATGTCAACCAAATAAAAAGGGCGAGACTTGCTTCTTCTGTCCATGTGATCGGATTATTCAAAACAAAGCGACAAAAAACATTGACACTGATCAGTATGATGATGCCACTGAGAGCGGCAACCCCCAGATAATCATCCAGCTTGGTTATCATCGTCTTCAATTGTTACCCCCTCTTTCATCACCGTCGCTCCGGATGTCAGCCAGCAAAGCTTCAATCGTTTGTTGCAAATCGGGGCTCCATTCATCCATTTCCTCATAAATCCCTTTGGCTCGCTGTTGAAACGGTTCTTGATCGATTTCATTAATCTGGATGCCTTGCTCTTTAAATTTCTTTAACACCCGTTTTTCTTCAGAAACAACAATCGCTTTTGCGTACTCCCCCGCGTCATCCCCGCTTTCCCGCAGGATTTTTTCTAACTCATCCGGTAAGGAATCGATAAATGGAGTCCCTGTCACCCACGGACTAATAATCTTTGTATGTCCGGTCAGCGTTAAATGTTTGGCCACCTCGTTTGTCTTTGCCCCCGCCAAAACCGGAAGCGGGTTTTCCGCACCGTCAATCACCCCTTGTTGCAAGGAAGTATACATATCCGCCAGCGGAAGCGGTGTCGGTGAAGCGCCAAGGACACGAAAGGTACCGATATACATCGGATTGTTGGGGACACGAATTTTCATTCCCTTTAAATCTTCCGGCGTATTCACTTCCCGTGTTGTCATCAGATGGCGTTCACCGTAAATCGTATTGGTGGTAACAATATCCAACCCCTGCTGCTGCAACTGGCTGCGCTGCTCTTCAAACCAATCCGTCTCCGTCAGGGCAAATAACTCATCGAAATCATCGACCAAGTAAGGAGCGGTCATCACCCCCACATCCGGAGCAAAATTCATCAAAAAATCATAACCGGTCAGGATAATGACATTGCTGCCCAATTTCGCTTGCTCTACCACATCGGCTTCAGAGCCCAACTGTGAGCTGGGGTACAGGTTGAGTTGTAAGCGGCCCTCACTTCGCTCTTCTGCTAACTCCTTCCACTTATGTGCCAACTGGTCCACCGGTTCACCGGGATGATTGCCGTAAGCAATATTGACGGTGATGGTTTCATCCGTAAAAGGTGAATGAGAGGTAGACGATACGGGAGAGCAGCCTACCAGCACACCAACGAACAAGATGATTGCAGTAAACAAACACCGATGTTGCTGTTTCAACACAATCCCTCCTCGCTTAAGATAGCGCTTACATCATGATGCTGCAAAGGATCAAGCCAGCGCTTGATCACTTCACCTTTACCGATATATCATCGCCTTGATCACATTGGTTTCCGGTTTGATCCACGTTTGAAACTGAGGGATCGCGTCAGCAAATGGAGCGGTATGGGTAATATAAGCGTCCAAATTGACCGTTGTCTGTTTAAACGCATGCGCGACATCGATAAAATCTTGATCAGTTGCATTACGGCTCCCTTTTAGTGTGATTTCTTTTTGGTGAAAGTCGGGATCGTAAAACTGGATCTCCTGTTTGACCAGGCCGACATAAACGAGCGTCCCTCCGTGTCCCACATAGTCAAACGCTTTCATCATCGAGGCAGCGTTCCCTGTCGCATCCAGCACTATCGAAGGCAACCGTCCACCTGTCGCTTGTTTGATCGCTGCTTCCGTTTGATCAGACAATTGCACGACATGCTCCAACTCAAGCCAGCGACGACAAAAATCCAAACGGGCGGGATTGGTATCCAGAGCGATCACGTCAGCCCCTCTTTCCTTGGCAAAAAACATCACGCCGAGACCGATAGGACCGGCACCGATCACCAATACAGATTCCCCTGCTTCAATATGAGCCCGGCGAACGGCATGGGCGCCGATGGCAAAAGGCTCAATCAATGCGCTGTGATCGTATGAAAGCTCGTTCACTTTTAGCAAGTTGTCAACGGGAACATTGATTTCCTCACACATCCCGCCGTCAACATGAACACCCAGAACCCGCAACTGTTCACAGCAGTTGCTTTTTCCAGCTATACACGCCCCGCACTTTCCGCAGTGCAGATAAGGAATGACAGCGACACGGTCACCGACGGAAAGGGTGGGATGCGCATCGATCGCTTGAATCTCTCCCGCCAGTTCATGACCGAGGATACGGGGATAAGAGAAAAACGGCTGATTTCCGTGAAAAGCGTGATAATCGGTTCCACAAATACCAATCCGTCTGATCGATACTGTCGCTTCCCCGCTTTTTCGTGGTTGCGCTTTCATTTCTTCCCGCAGGAGCATTTGAGATGGTTTCTCGCACACAATCGCTTTCATCGTAACCTCCCTATTCCATTCTTGCTTCAAATATTGTAGCATGAAGAAAATCTTATAGAAATTGCGTATAATGATCGTTTTATACCTTATTTTGATCGGTGAGGTGTGAAGCTGTGAACAAAGAAAAACCCGCTTTCGTGAAAAAAAGCATCGGCGACATCCGCGACGGGCTGATTCGCATTTCTCATCATCAGACGAAAACACCGGAAGAAGAGCTGCCGCACCATCTCCATGACTGGCATGAAGTGATTTGTGTTCATAAGGGAAGTGGCACCTTTCTCATCGATCAACAGTTGTATGAGGTGCGAGCAGAAGATGTCTTTGTTATCCCCGGCAACATTATCCATCGCGCCATGCCGGAAAACGATCATTTGATTACCTCGACGGTCATCTTTTTGCACCCGCTTGTGATGGCACAGATAACGGATCACGAAGCCAACATCATTCGTGAAGCAAAAAAACGGAAACAATACCGCTATCACATCCTTGCAGAGCAGAGGCAAACCTTTGCATATCTCTTACAAAAATTGCAAGCAGAGAGCCAATCCCCATTACACGGTCACCAGCAAGCCATCGCTGCCTGGGTACAACTCTGTCTGCTTGAGATTAGCCGTCATTCGCTACAAGCAGAGGAGTCACCGCATCGCCCAAACCTTTCTACCTTTAACCATGTTCTTCGCTATATTGATGACCATCTGGAGCAAGCCCTTTCCCTCGATCTGCTGGCAGCAAAAGAACGAATCTCCACCGCTCACTTTAGCCGTCTGTTTAAGCAAGAAGTAGGGTTAAATCTCACCGACTATCTCTTAACCAAACGGATCAGTTTAGCCAAAACATTATTGCTTGAAACCGATGAAAATATTAGCACCATTGCCGAGAAATGCGGTTTTCGTAGTCTCCCTCACTTCTATCGCAGTTTTAAACGGGTAACAAGGCAGACACCGAGAGGATATCGGCAGGAAGTAGGAAAGTCACATCAATCAAAATGAGCGATGGGGTCGTATATGTTCCAGCAAACAAAAAAGCGCCGCAAACAACGGCGCACCAGCTTCCCACAAGGGAATGCTTCCTTATCCTGTATCAAACGATGGCTTAACCCAGCCCATCCACTTCCCGCACTCGTTTTTGATCCCGACGTTCTTCCACATGCTTACGCAAGACATCCATCAACTCATTTGCGTCGGCGATCGCTTCCAAATGAACCTGGGGCATGGTTTGATCCGAGGTGATTAGACGGATCTTCCCCCGGGAAAAGAGACGGAGGAAAAAGGGTTGTTCCAAGGTCATATCCTTGACACGGTATAACTCCACCACTTCCGTCTTTTTGGATAATATCCCTGTCGTAATCTGAAGCCGTTCCGTCGTCAAGCGATAACGGGTTGACTTCAGCTTAATTCCCACCCAAATCGCATAAAAAATAGGAACAATTAAGACACAGAGCAACAAACACAATAAATAAGTCCCTAACACAGCCACATGAGAAGGAGAGCCTTCCCATAACGTTTCCTCCTGCATACCACTCGATCTCCTCTCAATGATCTAGCCTGGCATTTTTTACTTTACCACTTCCAATGGAAACGTCAAGGAAGGTTTTACAGATACAGATGAGGAAACTGGAGATCAACCGGTTGATGGAATTCCGCTATCTGTCGTCGATTCATCATAAACGAACGGATCGAACGTTGGAATCGCTGACACCCAAATGAAGAAAATCCCCGCCAATATACCCGCGAAGAAAGTGATCTTAATATAATGCATAGGAAGCGATCTCCTTTTGGGTTAGTTCTAATTCTATCTTATACAAACGTTCAAGTGATATTCGGTACTTGTTTTCATCAACCGATTGCCATGCTCGTGTCAAGTGGAGAACAGCCTCCCGCAACTCTTCGCGTCGTCCCAACTCTTCCGTCAAAGCCACAGCCTCCTGTAACGCGACGGTCGCCTCTCGGTATTGATCTTGCGCAATTTGACATTTACCCAGAACAATCAGAGCTTTGGACAATGAGACTTTCTCTTTCACTTCCCTCGCTGTATTCACCCCTTTCCGAATGTAATCCATCGCCGTGGTATAATCTCTTTCTTCCATAAACAGCGACCCCAATTGTGAATAGACGTCAACAACGGGATGCGGATGATCCAAGATGTGCAGATGGTCCAAGGCTGTTTGAAAAGCATGCTTTGCCATATCATACTTGTTCATTTCTAAATATGTCGTTCCCAACGCAGACCATAGATCGAATACCCGGTCAAAATGACGATTCATCCGGGCGATTTCAATCCCTTCCAACGCGCACTCAACCGCTTCCCGGTGCAACTGTGTTTTTCGAAACAAGATGGTGCGGATTTCGTATAAGAGCGTCAGTGCATGAAAGTTTCGGATCCATTTTCGGTTTTCCCACAGCTCATCGATCAACTTAATGGCTTGCGGAATTCGACCCATCTTCTCCAAAAAAGCAACTTTATTGATCTCCAAGATCCTTCGATACTCTTGGCGCTCACCGTTGTCATTAAACACATCCAGTCCGCTGTTGATAAATGACAGCGCTTGTTCGTAATTGTTTTCAAAGAACATCACAACAGCCAATTCATTAAATGCGGCTGCTTCTATATTATAGGGATCTCCCGTCGAGCTGGCTAAACGGATTGCATTTTGGAAATTACTCTCCGCCTTTTTCCATCGCTTCGCACTTCGATGGCATTTACCGATAAGAAAATAAACCGAAGGTGCCAACGGATGGCCGTCAGGTACCCGCATCTCCTTTAAACGTTCAAGTGCATCACCGGTCTTGCCCGAATCGATATTACATTCAATCGAATATAAACGTACCAGGGCTTCATCTTGTTCCACTTTATACTCTTGCATATACACAGGAAGATCTTCCATTGAAAGATCTAGTTTCCCCATTAAATAGTGCGTTTTTTCCAATTTTACATGAGCGACACCACGCTCAATGTTACTGATGGTGGCGGGAGAAATATGGTCATCGGCGAGGTCTTCTAATCGGAGGTTTTTTTCCTTTCTGACCCGCCGGAGGATTTCTCCGATCTTCTTGGGATCTTCAATCAAAACGATCCACTCCCCGTTTTAAATTAGCAACCGATTTTCAACTTTTATGATACAACTTTTCGGACAACTGCGATACCCTGTCCCCTCCTCCTACTGCCACCGAAGTAGGATAAACGCGCAAACAACCTCCTCCCATTGTTCATGGAGGAGGTTGTTTGGCAAAGCAATTTGGTTACGGTCGGGACGGTGGAGCACCTAATCACTCACTTTAATCCCGTCGTCGAAATCCCTTTAATAAACTGCCGTTGGAAGATAATAAACACGATAATCACCGGGATCGTCATAAACATGGCCCCTGCCAGGATATTGTTCCAGAAGGCGTCATATTCCCCGTACAAGGTATTGAGTCCTACAGGCAACGTATACATCGCATCGCTGCTTGTCAATAGATTGGGCCACATAAAGCTGTTCCAGTTCCCCATAAAGATAAAGATCGTCTGCGCCGCCAACGCCGGTTTGGCCAACGGCATCACAATCCGCCAAAAAGTACCCCAGCGACTTAACCCATCTAAGAAAGCCGCTTCTTCCAACTCCCGCGGCACCGACAGGAAAAACTGACGCATCAAAAAGATCCCAAAGCTCTGCACCAAAAACGGCACCGTCAGCCCTGCATAGGAATCGATCCAGTTGAGATTGGACAGCAAAATATAAGTCGGTACCAGGATCACCTGGCCGGGAACCATCATCACCGCCAAAATGGTCATAAACAACAAAGTGCGGCCGGGAAACTGGATGCGAGCCAAGGCATAGCCCGCCATGGAGTTAAAAACCAGGTTGCCAACGGTGACGATCAACCCCACGACGATACTGTTTAAAAACCAGCGGGCAAAGGGATACTGATCGCTAAAAACGATATTGACATAATTGGCAAAGGTAAGGTCAGATAGCGGTACCCACAATTGATTGATATCCGGTGTCGCTTTTAGGGAGGTGAAGGTCGACCACAGGAAGGGACCCAGTGTTAGGCACGCATATCCCACCACCACCGTATAAAACAACAGTCGCAACAAGCGATTCCACATGGAAAGCCCCTCCTCACATCCGTGTCTCTTCACCGAAGAAATTACGTTGAATCAAGGTTAGAATCAAGATGACCGCAAACAGGAAGAAAGCGATGGCTGAAGCATAGCCCATCTCAAAATCCTGGAAGGCTACATTATACAGATACAATACCACGGTTAAAGTGGAATCCAACGGTCCCCCGGCTCCTTTGGAGATGACATACATCTGGTCAAACACCTGGAAGGTACCGATCACCGACATCACCACAATAAAAAAGGTGGTCGGCTTTAACAGCGGCAGCGTAATATGCCAAAACTGCCGCAATGGACCTGCTCCATCCACTTCCGCCGCTTCATACAAATCCGCGGGAATATCCTGTAAGCCCGCCAAATAAATCACCATAAATTGGCCTACCGTCGTCCAGACTGCCATCAACATAATCGACGGCAAGGCAAAATCCACATCCAACATCCAACTGCGCCCCTCCACTCCCAATAAGGAGAGAAAGGCATTGACCAAGCCATCCCGTTTAAACAGAAACAAAAACATGACGGAGACGGCAACGGTGGAAGTGACCGTCGGCAGAAAATAAGCCACCCGGAAGAAGGTTTTCCCCCGGATTTTGCTGTTAACGATCAAGGCCAACAATAGAGCCAGACTTACCTGTACCGGCACAACACCCAAGGAGTAGAAGGAAGTGTTTTTGAGGGCTGTGTGAAATCGTTCATCCGTCAATAGACGCGTATAGTTGTCCAATCCAACAAACTGGGACAGATCGGGATTGAGAAAAGTAAACTGTTGAAAACTGAGATAAAACGCATAAATAATGGGGCCGATCAAAAAGACGGATAGAGAGACGATCACCGGCAAGGTAAACAGATAACCCATCATCGGATCGCGGGTCCACTTCTGGCCTCTACCTGCCTTTGGAGATCGCTGCCTTTGCTGTTTAGGAGGAGAAGTTGTCGTCGCCATGTGTTGTGCCTCCTTTCAAGGGAGGAGGGAGCACTATGGCTCCCTACTCTCACTCCATCACTTCTCCAAATTTTGCTGGGCTTTTTTAAGCGCGTTGGCTACCGATTTTTCCTTCCCTAGAACCACCGATTCCGCCGCTTTACTCGCCTCATCGGCAAATTTATTACCATAGTCACCGTATTGGAAGGGTTGTGCATAAGCCGCCCCTTTGACAAAGGGCTCCCGCTCCGGGTACTGCTCGACAAACTTCTCTCCCATCACTTTACGGGAAGGCAACGCCAATCCGCTGTCCACTACATACTGCTGCCCTTTGTCGCTGGTGAGGAATTCAATCAGTTTAAAGGAGGCGTCTTTGTTTCTACTGTTTTTGGACATCACATAAGCCACTGTAAATGCCAGGTTGCCGTTTTCCGCCCCTTTTTCCTTTGCCGGCAATTCGACGATGCCATAATCCAAATCAGGCGCTTTTTCTTTTATAAACGGAATCATCCAGCCTCCTTCATACACCATTGCCGCTTTTTCCTCCGCAAAGGCGTCACCGGCCCACTCCACACCCATATCATTGGGAACTCCGGCAGATTTATCCTTTAAGAAGAGATCGGCAAAGAATTGCACCGCTTCACCATTTTCTTTTCGGTCCAGGGTGGCGTTGCCGTCTTCATCCAGCACAGCACCACCGTTTTGATAGACAAAAGGTTGGTAGCGCGCCAGTTCCGGGTTGATCGCCAACCCTTTTCTCCCGTCTTTACTCAACTTCTTCGCCGCTTCCCGCAGCTCGTCCCAAGTGGTAGGTGGTTCCAGTCCCGCTTCCTTAAACATCTTTTTGTTGTAGAAGAGGGCCAATGTGTTATAGTCCTTGGGCAAACCGTATACCTGTTCATCCTCGGTGTAAGCTTCGATCAAAGCATCTTCAAAATCAGCGGGATCGACACCGCTCTTTTCCAGATAGTCGTTCAGGGGTTCCAACACACCCAGCTTAATCATATCCGGTGCCGGCATGCCTTCCAGATAAAAGACATCCGGTTCCCGTTTGGCTCCAATCAAGGTTTGCATCTCTTTTAAATAATCATCGGTAATGGCTTGAATACTCACCTTAATATCCGGATTCTCATTTTCAAACTCCTTGATTTGCTCCTCCAAAATTTTGCGTTCCGCCGGACTGGAAAACTGGGCACCAATCCGGATCTCACCGTTATCCCCTACGTTGGAACCTCCTCCACAAGCGGTAACCAACAGGGACAGACCACACAACAGCGCCAACATGCTAAACACTCGGGTACGTCTCATGAGCCTAAACCTCCTTGGTTTGATGGTTGCCCAAATGGGCGATATCAAGTAAAACCGAAAAATTTACGGTACGTTTTCGTCTAAAAGACTACGTTGGTAATCGTAGGATAAAAGGTGGCATCGCGTAGAGCTGTATGGGATGAGCTGATCGTACCCCAGAGGCATTTCCGTCGGATACAATCCAAACCTAGAGTTTTCGCATTCAGAGCACCAACATCCAGTTATCCCAAGGCTTTCAACCTAGTGGAATCTTAACTACCACCCAACTCCACCGGCCAACCACTCGAGTTTTTCTCTACCTGTACATGTACCACGCCGTCGGAACGGACCAGTCGGATATCGAGTTGACCCGATCCAACGCGCAGGTTATTTACCACCAGACGCGACATTTCCGGCGGTAGGGATGGCTGTAGATAAATTCGCCCCCGGTCGGGATCCGGTTTAATTCCCGTCATCGCCTGCAAGAGGACAAATGCCGTTCCTGCCGCCCACGCTTGCGGCGAGCACGCCACCGGATAGGGAACCGGCTCACCGAGCTCGCGGTCGTAACCGCAAAAGAGCTCCGGCAAGCGATGCTGTGGAAATTGTGCCGCCGTATCGATCAGCCCCTGGATCAGCTTCTCCGCTTCACGGTGGAAGCCACCTTCTTTTAACCCCAACAAGATAAGGGAGTTGTCGTGAGGCCAGACGGAACCGTTATGGTAGCTCATCGGGTTATAAGAGCGTGCCGTAGCACTCATGGTGCGAATCCCCCAGCCGGAGAAGAGATCTGGGGAGAGCAGACGACGGGCGACGGCCGCTGCTTGCTCTTGCTCCAATAGATCACCGATCAGACAATGGCCGGGATTGGATGTAACCGTTCCCACTTGTCGATTGGCCTTATCCAGTGCCAGTGCCGGAAACGATTCATCCGCCATCCAAAAGTCGCGTCGAAACCGCTCTCGTAACTCATCTGCCTGTTTCGTCAGTTTGTCCGCCCACTCCCCTTCTCCCAGTTGCCGAAAGAGGGTCGACCAGACCCGCCGTGCTTGATACACATAACCCTGTACTTCCGACAGGGCGATGGGAGCCTCAGCCAAGGTGTGGTCACGATGGACAACGGAGTCGGCGGAATCTTTCCACCCTTGGTTGCCGATGCCTTTTTCCGATTTCCGTTGATAAACGGTATATCCCCGCTCATCGGGATCCCCGTATTGATCGATCCAGTCGAATGCTTTCTTTGCATGCTCTACATGCTCCCGCACAAAGTCCAAATCCCCGCTCCAGCGGTATACCTCCCCGATCAGGAGTAAAAATAGCGGTGTTGCATCCACCGTACCGTAATAGGGAGTAAAGGGTATCTGACCTGTCCCCGCCAATTCACCGTATCGGATTTCATGCAAAATCTTGCCCGGCTCTTCATCCCGCCATCCATCCAGTTTCTCTCCTTGATAACGGGCCATCGTTCGAATGGTAGCCTTGGCCAATTCCGGCCGGATGGCCATGCTCTGCCAAGCGGCGATCAGGCTGTCCCGGCCAAAGGGAACCGCATACCAGGGAAGTCCGGCAACCGGGAATTCACCATCCCCCTTATCGATCAAAAGCATCCGCATATCGGCTAAGCTGCGCCGAACCATCGCATTAAAATCAACGCTGTCCGACTCCACTTCCGGACACTGCACCACCCATTCCGCCAAACCTTGACGGGCCAGCTGCCAAGCTTCCTTTCGCGGAATCGCTTCCATCTTTTCATCACCGACAGACAAAAGGTAAGTAACACTCACCTCCTTCTCCTCATCAGGCGCGAGCGAAAGCGGAATCAGCAGGCTTCCATCTTCACCGACACGAGCTCGGGGTTCTACTTTTACTTCCAACGAGCGGGTGACATTATCCGCACCGTGATAAGCATAGCGAATACCATCATCCATCAGCTGAAGCGGCTTTTTCTCACCTAACTTGCCGTGTTGAAAGCCACGAACGACAAACATATCGGCAAAATCGGCATCCAGGATTAATTCCAACTGCGTATCCAACGTTTGACGGTCCAGGTTGTGAAAACGGAAGCTTTCATACAGCACCCCGCCATAAAGCCAACATCGTCGCTCAATCTCCAGCGATTCCCGCCAAAAAACGACGTCTTCGTTCCGTTTTACTTCCTCGTTGGTATACCGGTAAACGCTTTCAGGACCATCCGCCTTCCCATGAAGATTAACGATTCCAACACCGTCCAATTTCCACTCCAGGCGGCTTAAAAAGCGGGTATCACGATAATACAAACCGAATCCTTGTGAATTTTCTTGCGGTAAGTTTCCCCATGGATCACTGTATAAAAAGAGATTTCCTTCTTTGATCACTTGTGTCAAAATGGTTCCCTCCACTTTTTCCGAAAACGTTAACGGAAACGTTTTCAGTTTTACGCTCAATTGCCGTCTATAACCCTGCGCAGGAGATCAAGGGGTCGCTCACTCCCCTGAAATACCACGCTTTAATCTTTAAATCTCAACGCTTTTCCAAAACTGGCATCGAGCCGCTGCTTTCCCGTATCAGCAGCTCCGGAGCCAACACAACCGGCTCCTCCTTTTCTCCCTTTAACAAATTGACGATTACATCTACTGCTTGTGTGCCAAACTGATAGCGGGGTTGGTGTACCGTGCTCAGGGCAGGTGTGACATAATGGGCAAGATCGATATCGTCGAATCCGATCACACTAATATCCTGTGGCACCTTTTTCCCCATCGCTTTCAGCTCCCGCATCGCTCCAATCGCCATCAGGTCGCTGGCACAAAAGAGAGCAGTCAGATCTGGATGCTCTGCCAACAGACGCCGGGCTCCTTCACTGCCGGAAGCCTCGTCGAAATCTCCGTAAAAGACTCGCTCCTCACCCGTCAATCCCGCTTCCTTCAACGCAAGACGGTATCCTTGTAATCGTTCCTCACTGACAAAAGCTTCACGGTGACCGTTGATAAAGCCGATATGTCGATGGCCATCGCGGATCAGATGGGCCACTGCTTGGTGTGCACCTTCGCGGTTATCGAGGGTGACATGACTGCATCGCTCCCCTGAAACCGGTACATCGATCAAGACACAAGGGATGGAAGATTGCAACACTTCTTGCAAATATGGATCATGAGTCCGCACGCCTAACAGGATGACGCCGTCTAATTGACGCCGATGACACAACTCCATATACGGTACCACTTGTTGTTCATGGGGGCTGGTCGTCGCCAAGATCAGGTCGTACCCCAACGTCGTTGCCTGATCATTGACTCCACAAATCACATCAAACAAAAAATGATGCCCCATCCGGGAGTGCGTCATCTCGGAGACGATCAAACCAATGGTTTGCGACCGCTTCATCACTAAACTGCGAGCAATTCCACTGGGACGATAATTTAACTCTTGCGCAATTTTCAGTACACGTTTCCGGGTGTTGGGATGGATGTCCCGATAACCGTTCAAAGCACGGGATACAGTTGTTACCGACACACCTGCCGCTTTTGCGATATCTTTAATGGTTACAGCCATATTGACAACCTCCGAAAACGTTTTCGTAAAAATCGTATCCAATCAATCGACTCTTGTCAATAGGAAACGCTTTCACAACAAATGGAAGCCGTTTCATTGGCTTAGTTTTACCCCTGAACAAATTTGTGGAGCCCACTCTTATCAGTATCATGTATCCTTCAAAATACGCTTAATATCACTACAGTAGCCGTTAAAATTTATTCATACTCCTCCAATCGCGTCTGTCGCACACTTTTCCCTCAATCCTTTCGGGTAAAAAATGGTTATCCTTCACAAAAATCTGATATAATGAAACCGGTTGCACAAACCGATTGATGCGCGTTTGGTTGATTTTTTTGCCCCTCTATGAAAACGCTTTCCCAAAAATGTCTTTTTAACTGGCCCGCTTCATTCTCTACAAAGGAGTGAATTCCATGTTTCGCTTAAAGCGTCTCTCCCCGGTCATCATGGTCGCTCTGCTGATCCTCTCCTTGTTCTTAACTTTATTGACTCCGGTTCAACCGACGCAAGCACAGCATACCGCCACAAATGGTACCTTATTTCAATACTTTGAATGGCACCTCGCCAATGACGGTAACCACTGGAATCGTTTAGGTCAAGATGCGGCGGCACTCAGAGAAAAAGGGATTACCGCCGTCTGGATTCCCCCCGCTTACAAAGGGATGCAACAAAACGATGTCGGCTACTCTGCCTATGATTTATACGATCTGGGTGAGTTTAATCAAAAGGGGACGGTTCGCACCAAGTATGGAACCAAGGACCAACTACAAGCCGCGATCAGTCAACTGCACAACCAGAACATCCAAGTATACGCCGATGTCGTACTCAATCATAAATTAGGAGCCGATGAGACAGAAACCGTAACCGCCGTCGAGGTAAACGGCGGCAATCGCAATCAGGAAATTGGGGGAGATACCACCATTGAAGCATGGACACGGTTTGATTTTCCCGGGCGTGACAACACCTACTCCGATTTTAAATGGCGCTGGTACCATTTTGACGGCGTCGATTGGGACCAATCACAAGAACGAAACGCCATCTATCAATTCCGCGGTGACGGCAAGGGTTGGGATTGGGAAGTGGACACTGAAAATGGCAACTACGATTACCTGTTGGGAGCCGATGTGGACATGGACCATCCCGAAGTACGTCAGGAGCTCAAAGATTGGGGAACCTGGTTTGCCAACACAGCACAATTGGATGGATTTCGCCTCGATGCCGTCAAACATATTCAATTCGCCTATATCGCTGAGTGGTTGCGAGATGTTCGCTCCTCCACCGGCAAAGAATTATTTGCGGTGGGTGAATATTGGGCCAACAATGTAGGCGCCCTTGAGAATTACCTAAACAAAACTGGCTGGTCCCTCTCTTTGTTTGATGTGCCCCTTCACTACAACCTTTATGACGCTTCCAATGCTGGCGGTCAGTATGATATGCGTCGGATATTGGATGGAACCTTGGTTAAAGCTCATCCCGTCCATGCCGTTACCTTTGTCGACAACCATGATACTCAACCCCGTGAATCACTGGAATCCACCGTAGAAGAATGGTTTAAACCTCAGGCTTACGCCTTGATCCTTACCCGCGAATCCGGCTACCCCAGCGTATTCTATGGGGATTACTTTGGCACGGGGGACGGGGAGATCCCAGCGATGAACGCGTCGATCGATCCGTTATTGGAAGCCCGCAAAACCTATGCCTATGGGCCACAGCACGATTACTTCGATCATCCTGATATCATCGGATGGACGCGGGAAGGCGATGCGGATCATCCCAAATCCGGCCTTGCCACCATTTTAACCGACGGCTCCGGTGGCTCTAAATGGATGTATATCGGCAAATCTCGCGCCGGCCAAACCTGGGTGGATCTAACCGGCAACCGTTCCGACCGTGTAACCATCAACAGCGACGGTTGGGGTGAATTTCCCGTTAACGGCGGGTCGGTATCGGTATATGTACAAGAATAACGATATATAGCCTCTCAAAAAGGCTACCGTATTGAATGCGGTCTTTAGCTCAATGCTAAGGACCTCATTCTCTTTAAAGATCCTTCATCCGTTCCATCACCGTTTGTGCAATTGGGATTAAGCGTTCAATCCTTTCCTCGTGAGTAGAAGGTTTTTGGTCTTCTTTCTTCTACTGGTGGCCTTTATTCTATCTTTTACCTGTGTTTGCTCTACTTACCTGTACTCTGAAGGGGCAATAGTACCATCCTCAATAAACAAAGCCACTGTCTCCACATTATTGGGGAGACACAAATACCCTCCATAAGTAATATTGCTATTTTTTGAGTCACTATTGCAAAATTACTGCCGATGGGTTATATAAAAAGGAATCTGTGACAAATCTTTAACAAGTACGAGAACGGGGTCTAAAGGAGTGATTAAAATAAAAAAGCCACCCGTTGCCCTGATCACTGGTTCTTCCAGCGGTATCGGCTTCTATACCGCGCTTACACTGGCCCGTGCGGGCTTTCATGTCATTGCCACGATGCGTGAGCCGGATAAGGGACGAGCCCTGACCGAAGAGGCGAAAAGTCTGGATGTATGGGAGCGCATTGAGATCAAGGCCCTGGATGTGCGGGAGGAAGAACGCGTCCATACCGTTGTGGAGGGGGTTGTGAAGGACCACGGTCAAATCGATATCTTGGTTAACAATGCGGGCTGTGCGGTGTTAGGGCCGGTAGAAGAAACACCGCTTACCGCTTGGCGTGAATTGTTTGATACCAATCTGTTGGGAACCGTCACTATGGTACAAGCGGTTCTACCCCATATGCGTCAACAACAGTCGGGTAAAATCATCCATGTCAGCAGCGGAGCCGGTTTAATCGGATTCCCGCTCACAGGTGCTTATAGCGCCTCTAAGTTCGCCCTGGAAGGATACAGTGAGTCCCTTCGCTTGGAACTGCTCCCTTTTAACATTTATGTCAGCTTGGTGGAACCGGGTTATTACCGGACAGCCATTGTCCATAAACGGGTCACCCATCAACGCGAAGATTCTTCCTATCGCACTGAACTTTACCCTTATCAAGGGTTTATGGAACGCTTAGAGAAAAAAGCGGGAGACCCCCAGGAGGTGGCGGATACGATTCGGCACATCGCCCGCTCCAGACGTCCCAAATTGCGATATGCCCGTGGTCGCGGCATCCGTACCTTGGCAGGGTTGAAGCGACTCCCCTGGGGATGGATAGAGGCGGGGATTCAGAAGATGGCAGGTAAATAATCCTTTATCACCAGATCTAAAAGCAACGACAAATCCATTCGCCGCTGATCATCCAATCAATCAACAGGGACACGCGAAAAAGGAGGCACCTTTTTGCTTGAAGCAACGATACACGGAGTCATTCTTGCTTTTGGACTGATCTTGCCTTTAGGAGCGCAAAATGTATTCATATTTAACCAAGGCGCCAATCAAGCGACGGTATGGCGGGCGCTGCCCGCATTATTAACCGCCTCTCTCTGTGACACGCTTCTTATCCTGTTGGCGGTGTTGGGCATCTCGCTGTTGGTGCTGTCATTCGCTTGGCTGCAAATGACCATCTTCGGGATCGGATTTCTGTTTTTACTCTATATGGGCTGGTCGGTGTGGAACAGCACCCCAGCCACCGATGAAACGGCAGCCACCCCTCTCTCTCCACAAAAACAAATCGGCTTCGCCGCCTCCGTCTCCCTGCTCAACCCCCATGCCATCTTGGATACCGTCGGGGTGATCGGAACCAGCTCACTCCATTACGATGGGATGGAAAAAGGGGCCTTTACCCTCGCTTGCATCATTGTCTCTTGGTTGTGGTTTCTTGGACTGATCCTCGCCGGACGCTGGCTCAAAAAACGGGACCGCTCCGGCCGCTGGCTGCGACGGCTCAACCGTGTTTCCGCCTTGATCATCTGGGGGGTAGCCGTTTATATCGGATGGAGCTTATTACAGCAGATAAACGGTTGAACCATGGGTAATGTCAGAAGCGGGCTTTACCACTGAATCGATTGTGGGATGGAAAACAACCCTTTTAGGAAATACGAGAGATCCTTCCCATTGAGAAGTGGAAAGGCGTTGGTCGTAAGATAACCCCCATCAGGTTAGACATTTTTCAGGATTCCTTTCAGGTAAAAGACAATCGGCCTTTTTATTCAAACGGATAAACAAGTAGCAATCAGGGGAAAGAAACGTGTTTGCATATCAACCAACCAAAATCATAAAAAACCGGACACGGGAGCCTATTCCCTGTCCGGCTTTTCCATTTCAACGCGTAAGATTTATGACTTGATCGACTCCCGGCTTCCCGGCTTTACCACCGGGATTCCTTTGCGGCATAACGGACACTCTTCCGCTTTATAGCTGTCGATGGTATGACTCATCAAGGCGCGATACGGTTGGCGAAAAGCGGCTGTTCCACCGCTGCGATCCACGATCGTGCCGATGGCGACCACTTCAGTACCCATCTCCTCCAACAGCTTAACCACTTCGCCGACAGAGCCACCAGTGGTCACCACATCTTCAATCGCCAACACTTTTTCCCCCGGCTGAACCGTAAAACCGCGACGCAAAGTCATGCGCCCCTCCTTGCGCTCGGCAAACAGACACCGTACTCCTAAGGCCCGTGCTGTCTCATGAGCAATAATCACTCCACCGAGGGCCGGCCCTACCACAACATCCACCGGCATATCCGCAAACAAAGCGGCCAAGGCACGCCCGGCTTCCTCTGATTCTGCGGGGTGTTGCAGCAATTGTGCACACTGCATATACTGGGCGCTATGGCGCCCTGAGGACAACAGGAAATGTCCTTCTTTCAGCACACCGGTACGTTGAATCGCTGCCTCCAGCGTCCATGATTGCATCTTATCGCTCCTCCTTTTGCAGTTGAATCCATTGTTCTTGTATGCGTTGATATACCGCCACTGGATCGCTGGCCTGGGTGATGGAACGTCCCACCACCAACTGATCCGCCCCATCTCGCCACGCAGCCTCCGGGGTCATCACCCGCCGCTGATCCCCAGGATCGTCCCCTGGCAAACGGATACCGGGCACCACTGTCAACAACTCCGTGGTTACCTCCGTTTTAATCCAGCCCGCCTCTTCACCGGAACAGACCACGCCATCCATTCGCGCCTGAATGGCCAACTGTGCCAGCTTAGCCACCGAATCCCGCACACTACCGGGTATCCCAATCTCGCTGTTCATGCGACGCCGATCAGTGCTGGTCAACTGTGTCACCGCCAGCAGCGCCATCGGACGCTCGCTTGAAGCGCGATCCACCGCTTCTCGCGCCGCTTCCATCATGGCTCGTCCACCGGTGGCATGCAATGTGGTGCAGCGGACCCCCAGATGGGCCAGCGATTCGGTCGCTCTGGCCACCGTATGGGGAATATCATGCAATTTTAAATCCAAGAAGACGGGATATCCCGCTTGCACCAACTGAGCCACCCAGCGGGGACCAGCAGCGTAAAAGAGCTGCATTCCCACCTTTACCGCCGGTCGCACCTCTTGCGGCCACCTTTGCAAAAATCGCTCCGCTTCCTCCTCACTGGCAAAATCCAAGGCGATCCAAATCCGTTCCGCCTCCGTTGAACCGATGCTTGTCATACCAATACCTCTTGCGCATCCGTCGTTTGTAGCGGGCGACCGATCGGCTCCGCCGTCAGATAAATCGACGCCAGTGTAGTTAGGAGGGCTTCTACTGTGTCAAGGGAAGTTAAGCAAGCGATGCCATGCTCCACCGCTTCTCGCCGAATACGGAAGCCGTCCCGTTCCGGCGTCTTTCCTCGAGTCCAGGTATTGACTACCAGATCCGCTTTTCCTTGGCGAATCCAATCCAGGATATGAGGAGAGCCTTCTTTTAGTTTGTTTACCCGGGTAACCGGGATTCCTTCCGACTCCAACAGATCCGCTGTTCCCGTAGTGGCAACGATCTGATAGCCTAAGCGATGAAATTGATGGATCAAGGGCAGCGCTTCTTCTTTTTCTTTATCGCTGATCGTGGTTACCACCGTGCCAAAACGCGGCAACGATACCCCCGCCGCCAGTAAGCCTTTATAGACGGCACGAGCATAATCGCGATCACGTCCCATCACTTCTCCTGTCGATTTCATCTCCGGTCCCAGTGTCACATCAACCCGACGTAGTTTGGCAAAGGAGAAGACCGGCGCTTTGACGGCTACATCGCCATTTTCCGGCCATAACCCGTGGGGATATTTCTGGTCGGCCAAACTTTCTCCCAGCATGATACGGGTAGCGATTTGTGCCATCGGAACCCCAGTCACCTTACTGAGGAAAGGAACGGTACGGGAGGCACGAGGATTCACCTCCAGCACGTAGATTTCACCTTTGTGCAAGACATACTGGATATTGATCAATCCTTTGGTGTTAAGGGCACGGGCGATTTCTGCCGTCATCGTCACCAGCCGCTGTTTTTGTTCCGCTGTTACCGTTTGCGGCGGATAGACGGCGATGGAATCACCGGAATGAACCCCGGCTCGCTCAATATGCTCCATAATTCCAGGTACCAGCACCTCTTTGCCATCGGCGATCGCGTCCACCTCGATCTCACGCCCACGCAGATAACGATCGATCAGAACGGGGTGGCGCGGATTCACCTTGACAGCGGCATCCATATAAGAGCGTAGCTCCTCTACGCTGTAGACGATCTCCATCGCCCTTCCCCCCAACACATAAGAGGGGCGAACCAACACTGGAAAACCTAACTCCTGGGCAGCATCCACCGCTTCTTCCACCGACGTAACCGCCACTCCCGGCGGCTGCGGAATATGGAGTTGTTGCAGTAAGCGTTCAAATTTCTCCCGATCCTCCGCCCGGTCAATTTCCTCCAGCGGCGTGCCTAAGATGGGAATGCCCACTTCCTTTAAATCCCGAGCCAGATTAAGCGAGGTCTGCCCGCCAAACTGGACAATCACACCCATCGGCTTCTCTTTCTCAATCACGTGTAACACATCTTCCGTCGTCAAGGGCTCAAAATAAAGGCGATCGGAAATGTTATAGTCCGTTGAAACCGTCTCCGGATTATTGTTGATAATCACCGCTTCTAGTCCCGCTTCCCGGATTGCCCGGATCGCATGCACTGTAGCGTAATCAAACTCCACCCCTTGGCCGATACGAATGGGGCCGGACCCTAACACCAATACCGTCGGCTTTTTCCCGGCCTTTCCTTCGTCTTCTTCTTCATAAGTGGAGTAGTAGTAAGGAGTAGCCGCCTCAAATTCCGCCGCACAAGTATCGACGATTTTGTAGACGGGTCGGATTGACCAATCCTTGCGTAGGCGGGTTACATCCTGTTCCACCCTATCCGTGATACGGGCGATGGCCGCATCGGTAAAACCGGCTCGCTTTGCTTGATACAAACGATCTTTCGTCAGCGATTGTGCAGCAGCCAGTTCCCGCTCCAGTCGGATGATGTTTTCCAGCTTACTTAGGAAAAAGGGATCGATCTGGGTCAATTGCTGTAACTCCTGCAACGATTCGCCCCGACGCAGCCACTCCGCCACTAGGAAGAGACGTTCATCGTCGGGAACGTGTAACCGTTGTTGCAGCTCATCACGGGTCATTGTTTCCGCCTCAGGCAGTTGCACATGATCCAAGCCTAATTCAAGGGAGCGGACCGCTTTTAACAGTGACTCCTCCAAGGTACGCCCAATCGCCATCACTTCCCCGGTAGCCTTCATCTGTGTTCCCAGTTTGCGGTTTGCCGTAGTAAATTTATCAAAAGGCCAGCGCGGAATCTTGCTGACCACATAATCCAGGGTCGGTTCAAAACAGGCGGATGTTTGACCAGTAACCGGGTTGGTCAATTCGTCCAAGGTATAACCGATGGCAATTTTAGCCGCAATCCGGGCGATGGGATAACCTGTCGCTTTGGAGGCAAGAGCACTCGAGCGGCTCACCCGCGGATTAACTTCAATCACATGGTATTGGAAGCTGTTAGTATCGAGGGCAAACTGAACATTGCAGCCACCGCGAATATCGAGGGAGCGGATAATTTTGAGAGCAGAACTGCGTAGCATCTGATGATCCCGATCCGATAAGGTTTGCGTTGGGGCAAACACAATGCTGTCACCAGTATGCACCCCAACCGGGTCAAAGTTTTCCATATTACAGACGACGATGGCATTATCCGCCGCATCTCGCATCACCTCATACTCCACTTCTTTCCATCCGGCGATGCTTTCTTCAATCAGACATTGACCGATAGGGCTATAGCGAATGCCGTTGTCGACGATTTCCCGCAGCTCTTCTTCTGTTGAGGCGATGCCGCCACCACTTCCGCCCAGGGTATAAGCGGGACGTACAATCAGGGGAAAACCGGCGACGCGGGAGAAATCAACCGCTTCCTCGATGGAATGGACAATCGCACTCTCCGGTACCGGCTCTTCGATCTCTTGCATCAGGCTGCGGAAGCGATCCCGGTCTTCTGCGCAGGTGATCGCCTCCAGCTCCGTACCCAACAGGCGTACCCCTTCCCGCTCCAACACACCAGATTGAGCCAGCTTTACCGCCAGGTTGAGGCCGGTTTGCCCGCCTAAAGTGGGAAGCAGCCCATCCGGACGCTCTTTGCGGATCACCTGGGTGACAAACTCCGGTGTCATCGGTTCAATATAAACCTGATCTGCTATATCGGTATCCGTCATAATAGTGGCGGGGTTGCTGTTGATCAACACCACCTCGATGCCCTCTTCCTGCAGTGATTGGCAGGCTTGGGTACCAGCATAGTCAAATTCCGCCGCTTGACCGATCACAATGGGACCAGAGCCGATCACTAATATTTTTTTTAGCGATGGATCTTTAGGCATGGATGTTTCCTCCTTCTCGCAGGGATGAATCAGGTTGTAATCCCGCTACAAACCGATCAAACAGCGACTCGGAATCATGGGGACCGGGAGCAGCCTCCGGATGAAACTGCACAGAGAAAGCTTGTAACTCTTGATGTTCCAAACCTTCACAGGTGCCGTCATTCAACGCGACATGGGTTAGCTTCAGCGGTGTTCCCGTAAGCGATTCGTTGCGAACAGCATAGCCGTGATTCTGAGAGGTGATCCAGGTACGACCGCTGGCTAGCTCTTTTACCGGATGGTTGCTGCCGCGATGACCAAATTTCATCTTTTCCGTATCCGCTCCACAAGCAAGGGCAAACAATTGATGCCCCAGACAAATTCCAAACAACGGGTACCGCCCCAACAGCGATGCCACCGTGCGGATAGCATGAGGAACATCCTTGGGATCTCCTGGTCCATTGGAAAGCAGAATTCCATCTGGGCGTAGACGCTCAATCTCTTCTGCGGTGGTGTGATGGGGAACCACCACCACATCGCAACCACGTCGGGCCAACTCCCGTTGCAATCCGTATTTGGCGCCAAAGTCCATCAGCACTACACGCGGCCCGTAACTGGGAGCGGTATGAATGCTCTGGGTACTGACACGGGCGACTTGATCCTGCATCAGCGCTTGCCGATCCAGGCGTTCAGCCAAGGCATCCCACGACTCCTCCTTGGTGGAGAGAATTCCTTTCATCGTGCCGTGGACACGGATGCGACGAGTCAGTTGGCGGGTATCAATCCCAGCCAAGCCTAAGAGTTCGTACTCTTTCAACCAATGGCCGATACTGCGTTCACTGCGCCAATGGCTGGGCGCTTCCGCCTGCTCCCGCACGATAAATCCGTGTACAAACGGGCGACGGGATTCAATATCATGGCGGTTGATGCCGTAGTTTCCGATCAAGGGATACGTCATGGTCACTATCTGACCGCAATAAGAGGGATCGGTCAGTACCTCCTGATAACCCGTCATACCAGTGTTAAAAACAACTTCCCCCATCGATTCCCCTTCGGCTCCAAAAGAAATGCCTTCCCATTTGCTTCCGTCTTCCAACAACAATTTTGCGCGCATGGCTCTCCCTCCTCCGATTGATTTCTTCTCTTTTAGCTTTTCAATCCTGATCTTCCCGCCAAATCACACGCCCTTCCACTAGGGTCATCACCGGCCAGCCCTGTACCTTCCAGCCGGAAAAAGGAGTGTTCTTCCCTTTGGAGAGAAAGGTTTTGGGGTCGATTTCCCTTTCTTGCTCCAGGTCGATCACTGCGATATCCGCGACGGCGCCCTCTTTTAGCACCCCCCAGGGCAAATTGAAGCAATCTGCGGGAATGCGGGTCATTTTATCCACCAATTCTGCCAGCGTTAACTCACCATTTTGTACCAGGTGGGTATAAAGCAGCGGAAAAGCAGTCTCTAATCCAACAATGCCAAAGGGAGCTTCCGTGATGGGGCGCTCTTTTTCTTCTGTTGTATGTGGGGCATGATCCGTCGCGATAAAATCGATGGTGCCGTCTTTTAACGCCTCCAGCAGCACCTGCCGATCCCGGGCACTGCGCAGGGGAGGGTTCATTTTATAAGCGGGGTCTGGTCCGGGAATGTCGGTATCACACAACAGCAGATGATGAGGGCTTACCTCTGCCGTCACCCGCTGCCCTCGTGCCTTCGCTTCCCGGATCAGCCACACCGACGACTCTGCACTGACATGGCAAACATGATAATGAACTCCGGTATCCTCCGCCAATAAGATATCCCGTCCCACATGGATCGCTTCCGCTTCCGGCGGGATTCCAGGCAAGTTGTGTTTGCGAGCAAATTCCCCTTCATGGACACAGGCACCAGGGATAAGCAGATCCTCTTCCTCGCAGTGAGCCACCAACGGCAACCCCAACCGAGCGGCTTCCCGCATCGCCGCCTTCATCATACGCGGACTTTGTACACCGACCCCATCATCGGAAACCGCAAACGCTCCCGCTTCTTTTAACGCCGCCATATCTGTTAGGCGATCCCCAGCTAGCCCTGTGGTAATGGCCGCGATCGGCAGTACTCGCACACCGCTGCCGCCGGCACGGTTGCTGGCCAGGATGCGTTCCACCACTTCCGGGCTGTCGGTAACGGGAGCGGTGTTGGGCATACAGGCGACAACGGTATATCCACCTCTGGCGGCTGCACGGGTACCGGTGGCAATCGTCTCTTTTTGCTCAAAACCCGGTTCACGCAGATGGATATGAAGATCGATCAAACCAGAAATGATCAGTTTTCCTTTTACATCAATCACTTCTTCACCAGGGTCCACTTCCAATTGCGAAGCAATCGCTATGATTTTCCCGTCCCGAATCCGAATATCGGCAGGAGAAAGTTTCCCTCCATTCCCGATCACTTTTCCATTTTTTAATAGGGTCATCGCCATCTTCCTCCTTCTATCGCTCGTTCCAGTACCGCCATCCGAATCCAAACCCCGTTGGCCATCTGTTCAAAAATCTTGGAGCGTGGATGTTCCACCAACTCATCTGCAATCTCTACACCGCGATTGACGGGAGCCGGGTGCATCATAACGGCATGAGGCTGCATCGCCTCCAGCCGTTCCGGTGTCAAGCCATATGCATGGCGATAGACGTCCGGAGATGAAAATAGAGTTTCACGATGCCGTTCCAGTTGTACCCGTAACATCATCACCACATCCGCTTGTTGGATCGCCTCATCCACCGGTAGATAAGGGGCATTCTCTTCCAGGGAGGGGTTCCGCATCGATTCCGGCCCTGCCAGGATGATTCGGGCTCCAAATGCTTTTAGCGCCCAGTAATTGGAGCGTGCCACCCGACTATGGCGAATATCGCCGATAATGGCTACGGTCAGCCCTTTTAACTCCCGAAAGTGTTCCTGCATGGTAAACAGATCGAGGAGGGCTTGTGTCGGGTGGCCACCATTCCCTTCACCAGCATTGACCAGAGAGACCCCTGGGTTCTCCCAAGCCATCTCCGCCAGTGTACCGACCCCCGCATGGCGCACCACCACCACCTCCGCCCCGATCGCAGACAAGGTGCGCAAGGTGTCATAGAAAGATTCTCCCTTTACCGTGCTGGAGGTTTCTCCGTCGAGATCAATCGTCTCCATTCCCAGCCGTTTTTCCGCCACTTCAAAGGAGACGCGGGTACGGGTGCTGGGCTCTAAAAACCAATTGGCGACAAAGCGCCCTTTTCCCGTCTGAAACCAGGCTTCCGGATGATCGCGCCAGTAAGCAGCGCGTCCAAAGAGCGTTTCCATCTCTTCCACTGTCAGTTCATCCGTATCGATCAAATGACGGCGACCCACTTTTGTTTTCAACATGACTTCTCCTCCCTCCGATTAAAAGAAACTCCTTCCCGTTTGCGGGGAAGGAGTGAAGAAGGCAGCGGCTCGTCCGTCGTCAAACAGCCGAGATGACGAGGATTCACATGCCGATGATCCGCCAAAAATCACTTTCAGCGGTTCGTTTCCTTCCCGGCCTCACGGGACCGGCTGTTAAAGGAACTATTTTGATTTAAGCCTGTTATAGCCATGTTTCGGATATAGGCGGAGGGATTATTGAATCTGCGTGCTCTTGCTGTTTGCAAAGAAGGGGGAGCTGTCCGCTCCAGCCACCAGCGAGAGCTGCAAAACTCGCTGTCGCTCAAACAACTTGCCCGCTTTTTCCCACCCTCGGCGGCTACCGCTAAGCAGCACAGCAAAGGCACTTCGCTTTCAAAAATCCCTTCCATTATTCAAATGCTCAACAGACTGGGTTTGATCTTCATTTATCATTTATTAAGCAACCTGTTCCATCACTTCCTGCTCAGCATCCCGGTTGGCGGGCAAAATCAGGTTGAGCACAATTCCAATCACGGTGGCCAGTGCCATTCCTTCCAGCTCCAAATGGATGCCATTAAACTTGAGGGCAGCACCGCCTACCCCAATCACCAATACTACCGCTGCAATCACCAAATTGCGCTTATCACCAAAGTCAATTTGGTGTTCCACCATCATGCGTAAACCCGCCGATGCGATCACTCCAAACAATAGAATCGAAACCCCGCCGATCACCGCCGGCGGAATTGTTGAAATCAGTGCGGATAACTTGCCGACAAAGGAGAAGAGGATCGCCACCACCGCTGCCCCGCCGATAACATAGACGCTAAAGATGCGGGTCATCGCCATCACGCCGATATTTTCACCATAGGTGGTATTGGGGGGAGCACCGATCATGGCTGCCAGCGAAGTGGCAACACCGTCACCTAAGATGGAGCGGTGTAGGCCTGGATCTTTGGCCAGATCCCGGTTCATGATGTTGCTTGTCACCATGAGATGGCCGATATGCTCCGTCAAAGAAACCAAGGCGACCGGCACAATCACCAGCGCTGCCGTCCATGATACCGTCGGTGTCGTAAAGGTGGGTAACGCCAACCATGCCGCTTCCTGAACCGGCGTAAAATCGACCAATCCTGCCATTACTGCTACCCCATACCCGCCGACAATGCCGACAAGAATCGGTATCAGGTTGAGAAAGCCGCGGAAAAACAGGCTGGCGATAACGGCAAAGGCCAGTGTGGCCAAGGCGATACTAAAGTGTTTAAGCGAGTATGT
The DNA here is from genome assembly GCF_003046315.1 of Desmospora activa DSM 45169. Classification (NCBI taxonomy): domain Bacteria; kingdom Bacillati; phylum Bacillota; class Bacilli; order Caryophanales; family Thermoactinomycetaceae; genus Desmospora; species Desmospora activa. The sequence continues at coordinate 1,805,622 of NZ_PZZP01000001.1, forward strand.
TTTGACTGTTACCGTACCGGCGGCTTCATTCACCTGTTCCACTGTTCCCGGAAGGGCTTGAAACTCTTCTACCGTATCCGGCAACGGTTGTGTCACCTGTTGCGTGCTGGCCATATCGATGGCAGTCGCCGCCAGAGCCAACCCGATCACAATCACGACGGAGCCGATGACAACCGGTGGCAACAGATAATGAAGCCAATCCGAGCCAAAGCGCACAATGACCAGAGCAACAACTCCATACAGCACCCCAGCCAATAAACAGCCAAAGAGTGCAGCGCCCACACCTTCGATTTGGGAAACCGTAATAATCGGTACGATAAAAGCAAAAGAGGAACCGAGGTATGCAGGCACTTTCCCCCTGGTAATGATTAGATAAGCCAGTGTGCCGATCCCGCTAGCCAACAGCGCCATCGCCGGCTGCAATCCGGTCAACAGCGGCACCAGGATGGTCGCACCAAACATCGCAAACAAATGTTGAATACTGAGAGCGATCCATTTCATCGCTTGTGGTTTTTCATGAACATCTAAGACAATCTGGTTTTTTGCCATCATCACGCCTCCTCTTCCCATAAAAAAACCTCTCCACCTTTACCGGCAGAGAGGCCTGGGCGCACCCCTATGAAGGCATGCGCTTGCTTGGCGTTCCCTTGCCGGTCTCACGGGACCGTCTTTAAAGGGTTCCTATTACTCGCTTTTTATCCATACATGGTCGGCGGAGTCATGCTCCTCCACCTTCACCTGAATGATCTCGCTCTTAGAAGTGGGAACATTTTTCCCCACATAATCCGCCCGTATCGGCAGTTCGCGATGGCCTCTGTCCACCAACACTGCCAACTGAATCATGTGTGGACGTCCCTGATCGATGATTGCATCCATAGCCGCCCGGACCGTGCGGCCGGTATAGAGCACATCATCGACAAGGATCACCGTCTGACCGTGGATATCCACCGGCAGCTGTGTCGTTTTTACCTCAGGCTCCTCCGCTTTTTCCGTCAGATCGTCGCGGTATAAGGTGATATCCAATTCCCCCACCGGCACATCCTGTCCTTCGATACGGCGAATGCGCTCGGCCAAGCGTTCCGCCAAAAAGATGCCGCGGGTGCGAATCCCGATCAAAACCGTATCTTCTACTCCCTTATTCCGTTCGATAATTTCATGGGCGATCCGGGTTAAAGCTCGTCGAATGGCCGCTTCATCCAAAATCGTTTTTTGCATGCTGTTTTCCCCCTCTCATGAAAAAACGCCTCCTGCCCACAGAAAGGCAAGAAGCGCACACGTCTTCCTCATTGATGCCAACGGCACGTACCCTTGCCAGCCTCTCTGGACTGGTTTAAAAGGTCTGATTCAGTTGCAATCATTATGGACCAGAACCGCGCTTTTGTCAACCGTATTTATGAATGACGCAATTGTGCAGTCAACTTCTGCATATCCTGCGGCAATGGCGCTGTCAACCGAATTTTCTCCCCGGAACGAGGATGGATAAAACCAAGCGTTTCCGCATGCAAGGCTTGACCTTGAATGGAGAAGCGATGCGATTGGTTGCTGTATAAAGGATCGCCCACTAACGGATGACCAATATATTTCATATGCACCCGGATTTGGTGGGTACGCCCGGTTTCCAGGCGACAGGCGATCTGGGTCGCCCTGGGAAACCGCTCCAGCACTTTAAAATGAGTGATCGCAGATTTACCGTTTTTATGCTCTACTGCCATCCGTTGACGCAAGCGGGGATCGCGCCCGATCGGAGCCTCAATCTGCCCCTGATCGTGAGAAACATTTCCATGCACCAGAGCGATATAGCGCCGTTCCACCTGATGATCCTTCAACTGGGCGGTCAAAGATTGGTGCGCCATATCGTTTTTGGCGACCATGATCAAACCAGAGGTATCCTTATCGATGCGATGGACGATTCCCGGACGATATACTCCGCCAATCCCCGATAAATCATCACAGTGAGCCAACAACGCATTAACCAATGTGCCGGAGGGGTTGCCCGGAGCTGGGTGGACCACCATCCCACGCGGTTTGTTTACCACCACAACATCGGCATCCTCATACACAATATCCAACGGGATCGCTTCCGCATCCACCGTCATCTCCACCGGTGGAGGTACATCCACCTCCACCGTCTCCCCTGCTTGCAGGCGGTGATTCCCTTTTACAACAGAGCCGTCCACCCGGATTCTCTGTTGGCGGATCCAGGATTGGACGGCTGTACGGGACCAGTCGGATTTTCGGTCAGCTACAAACTTATCGAGTCGTTGGCCGGCGGTATCGGAAGTAACAACAAAACGATCATTTTGCACCGTACTCAAGAGCGCTCCCCCGCTTCGCCTACGACCGCATCCTGCTCTTCCGTTTCCGCTTGAGGATTTCGTAACGTGATCCAGATCATAATCCCCACACCGATTACAATGGCGGAGTCAGCCACATTGAAGATCGGATAGTTAATGAGGCGAAAATCGAGAAAGTCCACCACTTCACCCATTCGCACTCGATCGATCAAATTGCCGATCGCCCCGGATAAAATCAGTGCCAGGGACCATCCCATCAACGGCTCCCGCCCCTTCAACCGGATCAAATAAACAATAATCCCGACGATAACGATTGACGTCACCGTAATAAACAACCACTGCTGATCCTGCAGAATCCCAAAAGCCGCACCTCTGTTGCGGTGGGAGGTGATATAAAAAACGCCATCCCACAAAGGAATCGACTCATATAAACTCATCCGGTGCAGGATGAACCACTTGCTAATCTGATCCAATAACAGCACAACGGCGGTGATAAAAAAATAGCGCAATGTTGTCCTCCCCTCCGTCGCAGACAATCGAACAACCTTCCTCTTCCAGAATTTTATTGTAGCATAGGAGGGTATCGTTAACAACTTCAATCCCGCTCCGGCGCCCGTTTCTCCTCTTCATCCTCCTCTAAGCGTCGGGATGCTTCCCCGCGGTTAATCGCAGCGGTTTGCTCCGTCGGCCGTCCATCCAAATCCGCCAGTGCCACCGCTTCCACATCATCGACATAGCCCCGCCGTTCATCGGGTTCTACTCCCAATTCATTGTAATTCTCGCCGTCACGCTGAAAATCGGGAGGGTTGGATGTTCCGTATCGTTCTACATCCTGCCATGCATCTTCTCCATCCCAAGATACGCGCTTATGCTCTTTCCCCTCTAAGAAATCGCGTCCAAACGGTGGACGTGTCACATCCTCCTCCGCCGGACGCCGGTTGGAGATATCGCGTTCTCGCTGATGCTCGATACAGTAGGCTGTCTCCGGTACCGCTTCTAGTCGTTCATAGGGAATCTCCATTCCACAGACAGCACAAATCCCATAATGACCTTCCTCCATGCGCAACAGCGCCATCTCCACTTCTTCCAATTGAACTTCACTCTCTTCATTTAACGCGATATCTTTTCCACGTTCATACAACTCTGTTCCCACATCGGCGGGATGATTATCATAACCGGACAATTCCCCGATGGAATCGTTCATCCCGGTTTCCAAACCAAAGTGGTGGTTATCTGTCAGCTTTTTTTCGAGGCGCTTCTTTTCTTCCAGCAGGTGTTGTTTTAATTTTGCCTGTTGCTCTTGTGTCAACATCCTTTATTCCCCCTCTGTCTTACTCACTCCCCACTGGATTTAATCAGTGTATCGTCACCGCTTACACCAACCTCCTCCAGTAACGGAAAATCGAATAACCATAGGCTGTCCCAATCCTAAAAATGTTATTGAAGTAGACTTACCTCCTCCTGAAAATCAAGTCTGTCAAAGTAAAGCTCATTCAGCGCCCGCTTAAGCGCTTGTTTTGTTTTCTCGTTCATTTCATCCCGAATCTGTTCTTAAGATGTTGTACAGAGTAGTACCTAAATCCATTTTCCAATTATTACATATAACACAGCGAAAACTCATTGACACCGACATCAAAGCAGAGTAGAATTAAAACTGCCTTTGAAATTCATGACATTTCTGTGAAAGGAGGTCGTCGTTATGTTAATGCAATTGGATTTCACTCAACAGGGGATTGGTATGTCTGTTGGCGCTTTTATCAAAGGCAATGCCCCAATGACATTGGCAAACGGATTTGGCGGGAGTGGTCTGTCCATTTTCAGCTGTCCCGATCGGCGACCTTCGTGCAGGGGAGCAACGCTCTCTTAATCCACCTTGATGTGGTAACAGCACCGCAGGTCGTATCCGGCCTGCGGTTTTTTGCTGCCTTTTACGGATGAGCAAACCAACACCGCAGACCGGTATTCGGCCTGCGGTGTTTTTTACACCCTTAAACGGTGATCCATCCTCTCTGGAGGATCTGTCAACCCCTGCGTATTTCTACTTTTAGTTCTAGGAGGTTTTTTCAATGAATCAGCACCCCTATTTTCTGGAGCAATACCAAAAAGAGCGAAAGCGTACCCTGGAGGCTTACCTGCGTGAACCCCGTCATTTCCGCCCTTCGCTCTTCCACCGAATACGTAAGGGGCTTGAGCGTATGCTCCGCCGGCCCCAAACACTAAAATGTCGTATAAAAAATGGCATCTAAAAAAAGGATGCCAATACCTTAAACTGGTGATAGAATCCTACTGATGAAGAATTTTTCGTCAAACGAAAGGGTCGGACATCATGCAAGCAACCACCACAATCAAAGGGAAATGGAAACAATTTTTAACTGTACTCACCCCAATGTTAATCACCCAAGTCGGATTATTTGCGATGAAATTCATCGATACGATTATGGCGGGAAACGCAGGAGCGTCCGATTTGGCCGGCGTCGCCATCGCCACCAGCCTCTGGCTTCCTTTTTACACCGGAATCGCCGGCATATTGATGAGTATTACACCAATCGTCTCCCAACTGGTGGGTGCGAACCGCCAGAAAGAGATCCCTTCTACTGTATTCCAGGGAATTTATCTCGCTGTCATCATCGCTTTGGTCATTCTAGGTGTCGGGGTGCTTGTGGCCGACCCAGTGCTAAGCCTAATGCAATTGGAAGAAGAAGTTTACCGCGTCGCCAAAGGCTATCTGATCGCCCTGGCCTTTGGGATCGTTCCCTTGTTTCTCTATAACGTCTTACGCTATTTTATCGATGCATTGGGACAAACCCGCATCTCCATGTTTATCATCCTGGTGGCACTTCCTTTTAACGCCCTGTTCAACTATGTGTTCATATTTGGCCAATGGGGAATGCCGCGGTTGGGAGGAATCGGGGCAGGTGTAGCCACCGCTCTCACCTATTGGTTTATCGCGGCGATCGCATTGTTCATCGTCATCCGTTGGCAGCCCTTCTCCGCTTTCGCCATTTTTCAGCAGCGACCTCGTATTTCCCTTGCGCACTGGAAAGAAATGTTGACAATCGGGGTGCCGGTCGGTTGTGCCATCTTTTTTGAAACCAGTATTTTTGCTGTTGTCACCCTGTTTATGAGCGCCTTTGATACCATCACAATCGCGGCACACCAAGCGGCCATCAACTTCGCTTCGTGGATGTATATGGTCCCCATGGGCATCGGCACCGCACTTACCATTTTGGTCGGCTTTGAGGTCGGTGCCAACCGACTGCAAGACGCCAAACAGTACAGCATTATGGGAATCGGTACCGCTGTCGCCTTCTCCCTCTTGTCTGCTGTATTGCTGTGGGTGTTTCGAGCGGAAGCGGCAGCATTGTATTCAACCGAACAAGCGGTGCGAACCATGACACAACAATTTTTGCTGTATGCGATCTTCTTTCAGTTGTCCGATGCCCTGGTCACTCCGATTCAAGGAGTGCTGCGAGGGTATAAAGATGTCAATTGGACCCTCTTTTTAACCTTGATCTCGTTTTGGGTGTTTGGAATCCCGGTTGGTATCCTCTTAGCCAACTATACCGCCTTTGGACCCTTTGGCTATTGGATGGGTTTAATCAGTGGACTGGGTGTGGGTGCCATCGGTTTATGGGCACGGTTGATACTGGTTCAGCGGAAGTATTCCAATCAAGCTGGACACGAACAGCCTTCCACCTGTCGTAGTCAAAACGTTCTTTGAGGTGATAATCGACTCATCGGTTCGGACTTATGCCGTCACAAGCACAATTGAAAAGTCGTGAGTCCGCAGGATCGCTGGCATTATTGAGCATCTCAGTTTACCAGAATGCAACACGTTTCTGCTTATAAGCTTATTAGTCACCTAAAAAACCTCCATTCCTACATACCGGAATGGAGGTTTTTTGCAAATGCCGTACACCCTTAGATGGACACACTACTGCACTTTAAGGGGATTCCTTTATGCACGATCACCATCTCCATGCTCCTGTACAATCGAAACACAGCGTTCACATAGATCGGGGTGGCTTTCATTTTGTCCGACGGTGGGGGTGATCATCCAGCAACGCTGGCATTTGTCGCCTTCTGCCGGTTTTACGTTTACCTGAAGTTGATCGCCGTCACCTTGTGGCGGCAACAGCCGGACAGCGGAGACGATAAACAGTTCTTCCAGGTTGGAAACGTCCTTCAGCAACTGGTGCTGCTCTTCGGATGGTACCAACTCAACTGCGGCACCCAATGAGTTACCGATAACTTTTTGTGCACGGGCTTCCTCCAGGCCTTTAAGCACCACGTCCCGCAGTTGTAACAACTGATCCCACTTCTGCTCCAGCTCCTGATCCAGATACTCTACTTTCACCTCAGGGAAATCCGTCAGCTGCACACTGATATCGTCTGCCCCCGGGACATATTTCCACACTTCTTCAGTGGTGTGAGGGATAATCGGGTTTAGCATCCGTACCAACGCATGCAAAATCTCCAGCATCACCGTTTGTGAAGAACGGCGTTTGGGGTCTGCCTCTGCTGAAACATACAGCCGATCCTTCAACACATCCAGATAGAACTGGCTTAGGAATACCGTGCAAAAATGATGAACCGCCGCATAAACAGTGTGGAATTCGTAGTTTTCATAGGCAGGGGTAACCTGTTCCACCAACCGCTGCAATCGAATTAAGGCATAGCGGTCGATCTCATCCAATTGCTCCAATGGTACCCGATCCACTACTGGATCAAAATCGCTGAGATTACCCAGCAGAAAGCGGAAGGTGTTGCGGATTTTACGGTATACCTCGGCGATCTGTTTCAAAATATCATCGGATACCCGCACATCCGCCTGATAATCCACCGATGCCACCCACAACCGTAAAATATCGGCGCCATAGGTTTTCATCACCTTAAGCGGGTCAATGACATTGCCGATTGATTTGGACATTTTGCGCCCTTCCCCGTCCAAGGTAAACCCATGGGACAGCACACCTTTGTATGGTGGCTTTCCTGTAGTAGCGACAGCAGTAGATAGAGAAGAATTGAACCAGCCCCGGTACTGATCGGAACCTTCCAGGTAGATATCCGCCGGCCATGCCGTTTCTTCGCGTTGTTGCAGTACAGCGGCATGGCTGCTGCCGGAATCAAACCAGACATCCATGATATCTGTCTCTTTGCGGAAGGTCTGGTTGCCGCATTCGGCACAGGTCGCTCCCGGATGGAGAAGTTGCTCCACATCTTTGGCAAACCAAGCGGAGGAGCCCTCCGCGGCAAAAATAGCGGCAATATGGTCAATCGATTCATCGGTGATATGAGGATGGCTACATTTTTCACAATAGAAGATGGGCAACGGCACTCCCCACACCCGTTGCCGGGAAATACACCAATCTCCTCGATCCGCAACCATATTGTGTAGACGCACTTCTCCCCAGGCAGGAATCCACTTCACCTCGCGGATCGCCTCTAGCAATTGTTGGCGAAAGCCGTCAATTGAGGCAAACCATTGCTCTGTCGCCCGGTAAATAACCGGCTTTTTTGTGCGCCAGTCATGGGGGTATTGGTGAGTGAGAAAGGTTAGCTTCAACAGATAACCGGTTTCATCCAATTTAGCGGTAATCGCTTTATTGGCCTCTTCATAGAAAAGTCCTTCAAAGCCAGGAGCCTCAGCCGTCATTTTTCCTTTTTCGTCAACCGGGCATAAAACCCCTAAGTTATATTTCTTGCCCAGTTCAAAGTCTTCCGCTCCATGGCCCGGTGCCGTGTGTACACAACCAGTACCGGCATCCAAGGTGACGTGGTCTCCCAGAACAAGGGGACTTTCTCGGTCATAGAAAGGATGGCGACAGATCACATCGGATAGTTGCGAGCCTTTAAAGGTCTCTCCTTTTTGATACTCCTCGATTCCTGCCAATTTCATCACGGAATCGACCAATTCCTCCGCCATCAACCACTGCTGCCCACCGGTTTTGACCAAGGTGTAGGTAAAATCGGCATGGATTGCAATGGCCAAGTTCGCCGGAATCGTCCAAGGAGTCGTCGTCCAGATAACGACAAAAGCATCTTGCGGCAGGATTCCGTTTCCATCCTTTACCGGGAATTTGACATAGATGGAAGGGGATCGTTTATCCATATACTCGATTTCAGCATCGGCAAGTGCTGACTCTGACGACGGGGACCAATAGATGGATCGATACCCGCGATAGATGTGTCCCTTCTTCACCATCTCACCAAAGACGCGCACTTGCTCCGCTTCATATTTCGGTTTCAATGTTACATATGGGTTCTCCCAATCACCCCGTACACCCAAGCGCTTAAACTGTTCCCGTTGTTTATCGATAAAGGACCAAGCGTAATCCTCACAATGCCGACGGAATTCAACAGGGTCCATTTTTTTGCGATCTACTTTCTTTTTGGTGGTAACGGCATGCTCAATTGGCAGACCGTGTGTATCCCATCCTGGAATATAGGGAGCATCATATCCTTGCAGCGAGCGAAAACGGACGATAAAATCTTTTAAGATTTTATTCAACGCGTGACCAATATGGATATCGCCGTTGGCGTACGGAGGGCCATCGTGGAGGATAAATTTTGGTTGTCCTTGTCGTCGTTCCAATACCTGTTCATAGATTTGTACCTCTTCCCACCATTTTTGCATCTCCGGTTCCCGGTTGGGGAGGTTCCCCCGCATGGGAAAGTCGGTCTGCGGCAGGTTGAGTGTTTTTTTATAATCCATATCCCCTACTCCTTCCATCATAAAAAAACTCCTCTATCCCAAAGGGACGAGAAGTTACCCGCGGTACCACCCTGATAAGCCTCTACGCTGAATGCGTAAAGAGCCCACTTTTCATTCGTAACGGGAATGACGCGGTTCTCCCTACTCCTTTCACGTTTCAGGAAAACAGCTCCCGGGTGATCTTCGACAGGTGCTTGGACCGGGCTCCCACCTTCCCCGGTTCGCTGAACCAATGCTACTCTGTCTACTCTCCCGATCCTTGCCTACACATGTTTGCTTTTACCACTCTCCCTGCATACGCAGGGGATTTCCCACAGGGACTTCCTTCGGTCGCTTGGGTGATCTCCAGTAGTCCAGTGAGTTCCTAAGCGAACCGTAAACCCCACGGTAAAATAGCGCTTTGTCACTATAACTAGACCAGACCTACTGCCTTTTGGTTTGCCTTTCAGTCTAGCCATTGACAAACTGTCACATACGTGCAAGAGGATTAGAACATCGCTTTCCGCTTCATTTTACGGGAAGTACGACGCAATTCCCGGCGAGGCTCGTCCTCTTCTTCCATATAAGAAGCCTCACTATCATCCATAGACGCGTGCGTGTTATAACTGTCCGTATGACTGTAATCCTGTTGGTGAGAACGGCCTTCCATTGCCAGTTGTTGCGAATCTTGCTCACTGTATTGCTCCAGCTGTTCCCCCACTTCTTCCAGCCCTTCTTCCAGTTCTTCGAGGGATTCCCAATCGGAGTTGTCCAAGATATCCAGATGGGACTGAACCAATGTGCGGAAACGGGCACGGTACACTGTCGCTTTTTGCTTCAGATCCAACAGCTCACTGTGAATGGCACGCGCTTTTTGCAGCGCTTCATTAATAATCCGATCCGCATTTTTCTCCGCTTCCTGAACGATCAATTCCGCTTCTTTCTTAGCGTTTAAGCGCACCTCTTCCGCAACTTCCTGCGCCACACGAATCGATTTGTGAATGCTCTGCTCCATCGAAGAGAGTGTAGCGGATGAGAGGGGAGCGGGGGCATTCTGAACCGGGGCCGGAGGTTCTGGAGCTTGGTAACGTTGCTGAACAGCCGGCGGTTGTGGGGCGGTATGTTGTGGTTGCGGTTGTTGCGGTTGGGGCGGTTCATGATGCACCGGCGCCATCTCCTGCTCTTCCAGCGCTTGCTCCAGTTCTTGCTGCAACTCCTCAACCTGTTGTTCCAGTTGTTGTTTCTCTCGAATCAGGAATTCAAAATCCTTGATAATCTGATCGAGGAAGTCGTTCACTTCATCTACATCATAGCCGCGAAACGAGCGTTTAAATTCTTTGTTGTGTATATCCAAAGGACTAAGCGGCAAGATTGACACCTCCTCAAAGGATTGGCTTCGCCATCTTTATTCTACAATGGTAGCAAAATTCCTTCCACATGGCTACTGCTGTTTCAAACCGCTCAAGAGCGGAAAGCATAAAGTGGCGAAGCAAAACGAAACGATGTTCTCTTCCTACAAGTATCGAATCAAATTTAACAAGAAACGCCCTTTTTTGGAAACACCCAATTTTTCCCACACCTGAATTCTTCCGAATCCTCGCAGGGAAATCATATCTCCCTCTGCCACGGTTTCAGCGGGGTTTTCTGTCGATTTCCAGTTGATTTGTGCCTGTCCATTTTTAATGATGGCTGACGCCCGGGAACGGGAAAGGCGGAAACCTTCCGCCAACACCGCATCCAGGCGTAAGGAAGCCACCGATACCGATGCCGTTTCGGTAGAGATGGTGGGAATCGTTAGCTCCCCACGGTCGATCCTGTTGACCGTAACGGAATGACGACCGATCCGTTGCAATTGGGAAACGATAAAGTCGCCCAGCTCCACAGCCACAATCACTTGGCATCTACCCTGTAAGGGAAGAATATCCCCCAGCTTGTCCCGTTTTAAACCTAAACCCAGAAGAGACCCCAACACGTCAGGATGGCGTAGGTCACGATCACGCTCTGCTGGCTCTAAATCCAGGTAGATTAAGCCGTGATCCGCATCTTCCACATAGGGCGGATTGATTCGCATCCGCTGACGCTCCGCTCCCTCATATCCGCCATCTGTCGTTATCGCTAAATCGGAGTGACGATTGATCAACATCTGTGCTACCCGTTGTTCCCGCGGATTAAGGAAAGGGGTGAGCACAGACTGGTACCGCTCTTCCGCCAATATACTCCAATCCAGCACCCGCTCCGCCAACACCTTTTCTTCCGGTCGGAAATGGTGAAACCATTCTTCCTTGGCCACTTCAGAACATCCCGAACAACAGGGTAATCACAAATATGAGCCCACTTTGAATAAAGTGAAGGGCGATCAGCGCAACAATCGGAGAAATATCAATCATCCCCAATGGCGGAATAAAGCTGCGAAAGATTGACAGATACGGTTCAACCAATCGGCCCAGTACCGTGGCGATCGGAGAATCCCTCCCGTTTGGGAACCAAGAGAGGAGGATATATCCAAAAATCATAAAGCGGTATATATTGACCAGCATCACTGTGACATCCAACACTATGCTTTGCATTGCTTCACCTCAAAATATCATTCGCATCATCTGCTAACAAATCGCTGATCGATCCTTGAATATCGACATTGGCGGGGGTACACATAAAAATGTGAGATCCTAATTTTTGGATGGTCCCATTAAGAGCGTAGACTGTACCGCTGAGAAAATCGACTATCCGAACCGCATGCTCTTTGGGGACCCGCTGCAGGTTGACGATGATCGGACGGTGGTTTTTCAAGTTATCGGCAATATCCTGAGCCTCATCATAAGAGCGGGGCTCAGCGAGTACGACACGAATGTTTTTCTGGGTATGCAGCGAGACTACTTTCCGCCGCCCCCCTGCGGAAGAAGGTTCGGCAGGTTCCTGTGTATAATCCCGGTACTGCTCTTCCTCTTCATTGATTCCGAAGAAACCCATCATGCGATCCATTAATCGCAAACCAACCACCTCCTTATCATCACCATCATGTGCAGCAGTTCACTCCATTGGATGCACCGATTCGTTTAATCTTGCCGCCCCACCAACACGGAACCCAAACGGAGAAAAGTGGCTCCCTCTTCAACGGCGATGGAATAGTCACGGGACATCCCCATCGATAGGTGGGGCATGTCCAAACGCAGATCATCCAAACTCCGCAGTCGTGCCTGCAACGATTTTAATTCCCGGAACACCGGTCGTGTCTCTTCGGGCTTCTCCGTCAGTGGGGCCATCGTCATCAGCCCCACCACTCGGATAAATGGGAGTTGCACAATTTCCCGGGCAAACTCTGGCAACTCTTGCGGTACGACTCCCTGTTTATTGGCCTCGCCGGAAACATTCACCTGGATAAAACAATGCATGGGCGTTTCCGCTTCTCCAGCTCGTTTGTTCACTTCCTCAGCGAGAGAAAACCGATCCAGGGAATGCAGGTATTGAAAGCGACCCGCCACCTGTCTTACCTTATTCCGCTGCAAACGCCCGATAAAATGCCAGACCCCGCGATCCCCCAAAGCTTCCCACTTGGGGACCGCCTCTTGTGCCCGACTCTCGCCAATATGGACCAATCCGGTATCCAACGCTTCCCGTGTCCGTTCCTGATCTACATATTTGGTTACCGCGATGATGTTGACATCTTGGGGATCTCGGTCCGAACGACGGCATGCTTCCCGGATCTGTCGCTGTACTTGATCCCACTGCTGCTGGATTGTTATCATCCCAGTCGCTCACCCTTTCTTATCCCGATAAAAGCCACCATCCGTCCCGTTCTCCTTCGATCGCGCCGGTGGGAATGGAAATACTCCGGGTGACAACTGGTACACCATCCGGTTACTGCCACATTCTCTTTTTGCAATCCCTCCGCCAACAACAAGCGTCGGTTCACCTCACGTAAATCTAACATCCATTTACCCAAGGTTGCCGGTTTTAACACCATATCCGCCTGATCCCGCAAAACTTCCCTTACCGGAGCAGCCACCCGCTCATCCACTTCATAGCAACAACCACCGATAGAAGGGGCGATCGCTGCCCGAATTCGATCCCGCTCCGCTCCCATTCGTACCAGCTGACAAACCATCAATGGACCAATTTTGCCGACGGTTCCTCGCCAGCCGGCATGGGCCACACCTACGGCATCAATATCAGGGCTGTAAAACAGGAGTGGCACACAATCCGCATAAAAGGAGGCGAGCAAGATGTCCGGCTCTCGGGTGATCAACCCGTCCGTCTCCGCCAATGCTGACTGGCGGGATTCCCGTCCTCTGCCCCGGTCCCCGGCCTTCACCTCTTGGATGTGGACACCATGCACCTGCTCGGCACAAGTCCAAGCGGCAAAAGGCAACTGCAACGTTTCCATCAATTGCTGTCGATCAGCAATGGCGTTCTGGGGATTTTCTCCCACATGAAGGGCGTAATTACAACTGTTGGGTATCTTTAAAGATTCGCTGTCCCGTGCGCTCATCCCTGCCACCACATGCGAAAACTCCCGTTCCCAGGGAGCCACTGTGAAAAAAGGGACAGATGCATCGGTTTGAAACTGAAAGGGTTCCATCGTCTTCCCTCCCGTTTATCAGTTTACCACAGCCCCATGGGGAGACAAGGGATTTGTCCATTATGATCCTTCATTCGGCGGTTGGATTAACAACGGTTGCGGCTCGCTGTCCTGTTCTGATGAATGGCGGGCGGAGTCCAGTCTCACCAAAATGACATCAGAACCGATCTTCACGATTTGATTCCATGAAATCACCCACTCCTTTCCTCCGGTCCACAATCCGAACAGGCGCGTTTCCCCCGGCACCATCAGTGCCCGAATGCGCCCGGATCGCAAATCGATATCCAAATCATGAATTTGCCCCAATTTCCGTCCGTCGCCAACATTGACGACATCTTTCGCTTGTAAATCCGAGATTTTAATCATGAGGACCACCTCAATTTTTTATGATTGCTTCATTTATATGGAGAACTTCCTCCATTCATTTCAGCTTGTCAAAAAAAGAGGACAGTCCAAAGCAGCAAAACGAAAAAAAGCCACACCCAACGGTGCGGCAGGGGAATTCCTATTCGATAAACTTGTTCATCTGCTGGATCGCTGCTTTCTCCAGTCGGGAAACTTGCGCTTGGGAAATTCCAATCTCGTCCGCCACCTCCATCTGCGTTTTCCCTTCAAAGAAACGCATGGATAAGATCATTTTTTCCCTGTTGTTCAGCTTGCCCATCGCTTCCCGGAGGGCGATCTCCTCCACCCAGCTCACATCTTTGTCATCGGACAGTTGATCCATGACGTAAATGGGATCGCCTCCATCCTGAAATATCGGTTCAAACAGAGAAACAGGATCTTGAATCGCATCCAGCGCGAAAACCACTTCCTCTTTTGATACACTTAACGCCTCTGAAATTTCGTTAATGGTGGGTTCGCGCGAGTGGCGATAAGTGAGTGTATCTCTCACCTGCAACGCTTTATAGGCGATGTCGCGCAAGGACCGGGATACCCGAATCGGATTGTTGTCCCGAAGATAGCGGCGAATTTCGCCGATAATCATCGGTACTGCATAAGTGGAGAACTTCACGTTTTGGCTCAGATCGAAATTATCGATCGCTTTCATCAAGCCGATGCAACCCACTTGGAACAGGTCGTCCACATTTTCCCCGCGGTTGTTGAAGCGTTGGATCACACTTAACACCAGACGCAGGTTTCCGTTTACCAGCTTCTCTCTGGCGGAGCGATCCCCTTCTTCCTGCAGGGAGCGGAATAGGGCGCGCATTTCCTCATTTTTGAGGACCGGCAATTTTGATGTGTCCACTCCGCATATTTCCACTTTGTTTCGCGCCATGGATTCCCCTCCTACGGATACGTTACTGTCAAGTATCTCCTTTGGAGGTGAAATTATAATCTTAATCAAAAAAGCAACAAGCTGCCGAAACCGGCAGCCCGTCACTTAAACCATTTTATTAAATTCTTTGCGAAGTCGTTTGATAATTCGTTTTTCCAGGCGGGAGATATAGGATTGAGAGATTCCCAACAGATCCGCCACATCTTTTTGTGTCTTTTCTTCGCCGCCGTTGAGACCAAAGCGGAGCTCCATAATCTTCCGCTCTCGCTCCGATAATTTCAGTAAAGCGGTGCGTAGGATTTTGCGATCCACCTGATCCTCGATGTTGCGGTAGATTGTATCGTTCTCCGTTCCCATCACATCGGACAAAAGCAACTCATTGCCATCCCAGTCCATGTTGAGCGGTTCATCAAAGGAAACTTCGGAACGTATCTTGTTGTTGCGGCGCAAAAACATCAAGATTTCATTCTCGATACAGCGAGAGGCGTAAGTAGCCAACTTTATCTTCTTTGTAGGATCAAAGGTGTTGACCGCCTTGATCAACCCGATCGTTCCGATGGAGACGAGATCTTCGATGTTTATGCCCGTATTTTCAAACTTTCGAGCAATATAGACGACCAAGCGTAGATTCCGCTCAATCAACATCGCCCGCACAGCGGTATCACCGTTGGGGAGTTTATCCAAAAGGTGTGCTTCTTCCTCCCGCGTTAGTGGGGGAGGCAACGCTTCACTCCCGCCGATGTAATAGATCTCTTCCCCTTTTAGTCCGATCTGGATCAAAATCCGATACCAGAGCAGTTGCAGTGCCAATTTCCACTTGACTACCATGGCTCGTTACCTCCTCTTATCAGATTGATCCTCATCCCGCCACCTGCATCGCCGCTGGATGAAGAATCGCTTGATAACTACCATCCGAGGACAACCTGCCAGTATCCAATCCGATCAACACCTGCCCCGACTCCACCCATGTCCCTTTTTGATGCACATCCACCCGATCCGGTTTAAAGGCCAACAGCATGCCGCCGTCACCAGCCGCTCCACGGTAGGGAACCAACCGTACCCGCGTCAGCCAAGCTGGTGGCAACCCCTCTCCGAGCGTATTCCAATCTTTGCTTTTGGCCATCTGAATCACCTCAGGAGGTAACACATTCGCCAGTCGACCGATTTCCACCATCATCACCGGAGTGCGACTGATGGGATCGCGAAGTTGATTGCCTGTATCGATCAGACCGACAAATTCCAACCGTACTCCCGCAACCGTAATCGCTACCGTGGTTAAGTATTCGTGCATCACTTGACGATCCTGCAACGATCGAAACGATACCCGCGTATAAAACCAGACGAAAGGAAATGCAGCCAACACAAACACCCACGAAACGGGCGAACCCCAACCGGAGGCGTAACTGATAAATAGACCACCACCGGTTTCCAAACCGGCACCCAACAAGTAGTGGAGAGCGAACATTCCTCCACCGGTGACAAAGGAGATCAAGTAAAAGGTACCCAGATTCCGCAAAAATGCCAACGGAGCCCGGAACCCCATCGCCACTGTGACCATGAGAATGGACACAAGCAGTTTCCCGCCAAATGTATAGGCTAACGTCAACGGTTGCCACAAGTGCCAGACCGCATAAATCGCCCCAATCACCGCTGCCGCCGCGATCCGCCAAAAAGGCGTTCGCTGGCGCCGGATGGCCGCGGTCAACCACAGGATCAGCCCGTCGATACATAGGTTGAGCAAAAAGACCATATCGGCATATACTACCATTTTTAGGTCCCTTTCCCGTCAAGGTGTCCCCAGTATATCTCAATCAATTTTCAATGTCTGTCTAAACTTGCTGCTTGTGCAGGACTTTTTTTGTCAAAAATCGATGAAAAAAAGAACTAACCCAAACGGTTGGTTCTCAGATTAATGATAGTGTGGGCCCGGGTCTCGATTTCCATCTTCCCTTCATCAGCAGTCAACATCATCAATACCACTAGGTTGGTTCTACCTCAATCCAGTTTTACCGAGATATACTTTAGCTCCAAATACTCCTCGATCCCATGACGGCCGCCTTCGCGGCCTAGGCCGCTCTCTTTTACACCGCCGAAAGGCGCCTGCACGGTAGAAGGTACTCCGTCATTAACACCGACGATACCATACTCCAGCTTTTCGGAGACTCGGATAGCACGAGCCAAATCGCGGGTATACACATAGGCGGCTAAGCCGTAGCGTGAATCGTTCGCTTTGTTCAATGCTTCTTCTTCCGATGCAAAAGCGTGGATTGGAAGGACCGGGCCAAAGGTTTCTTCATGTTCCACCAACATTTCGGCATGGGTATCGACCAATACCGTCGGTTCATAAAAGTTCCCCGTTCGTTCTCCAGCGATCCGCTTACCGTCGGTGGCGATGCGAGCGCCTTTTACTACCGCATCCTGCACATGTCGCTCCACCTTTTTCATCGCTTGTTCATCGATCAAAGGTCCAATCTGCACGCCTTCCGTTAACCCGTCACCCACCTGTAAAGCGGCCGCCATCCGAGCCAGAATCGCGGCAAATTCTTCTTTTACACGATAATGCACATAGACGCGGTTGGTACAGACAAGGTTTGACCAGCATTGCGAAATTTGCTGGCGATCACCTCGCGAGCTGCCGCTTTTAAATCGGCATCCTCAAACACCAAAAACGGTGCATGCCCTCCCAGTTCAAGGCTGACCCGCTTCACTGTGTCCGCCGCTTTTCTCATTAAGATCTTGCCTACTTCCGTAGAACCGGTAAAGGTGATCTTTCGTACCCGTTCATCTTGTAACAGCACATCGCCAATCGCGGCCGCATCGGTTCCGGTGAGGTTTTCACGTTGATTGCTCCTTTCTGTATGCATCGATCAACCGGAAAAGCCGATCTGTCAATCACATTCCCGCCGCCCAATCAAATAAGCTTATATTGATACATACAAAAGCTCAGAGTCCATGTCGGACTGCTGAGCTTTTTTGACGAAATCAATCACGGTTTGGTACCACCGTTACTTCTTGCGGCGATGGCGCAGGAAAGTAGGGATCTCCAAGCCGCCGTCTTCTTTGACGTTGGGCCGAACGATGTCCACTACTTGGCTATGATGGGTCGATTCCTTTTTTTCCTCAAAAGCAAACTGAGGTTTCCCCTTTGCCTGCTCCTGTTCCTTGCCATCAAAGCCGGTAGCGATGACCGTCACCATGATTTCATCCTTTAGTTCTTCATTGATCACCGCACCAAAAATCATGTTCACTTCCGGATCGGAAGCGGAAGCAACAATGTCTGCGGCTTCATTAACCTCATATAGACTGAGGTTGGTACCGCCGGTGATGTTCATCAGGACGCCGCGCGCGCCATCGATGGAGGTTTCCAGGAGTGGGCTGCAGATCGCTTTTTTGGCTGCTTCCGTCGCACGAGATTCCCCTGTCGCCATGCCAATACCCATCAGGGCGGAGCCGCGCTCCGTCATAATCGTTTTGACGTCAGCAAAATCCAGGTTGATCAAGCCGGGCACGGCGATTAAGTCTGAAATACCCTGAACACCTTGGCGCAAGACATTATCCGCCTCCCGGAACGCTTCCAACATGGGGGTGTTTTTATCCACGATCTCCAACAGGCGATCATTGGGAATCACAATTAAGGTGTCCACCTTCTCTTTTAACTCTGCGATTCCTTGATCCGCCTGTAACGAGCGTTTCCGCCCTTCAAATGTGAAGGGACGGGTCACCACACCGACGGTAAGGGCTCCTTGCTCACGAGCGACCGCCGCAATCTCCGGAGCGGCACCAGTACCTGTCCCGCCGCCCATTCCGGCGGTAACAAACACCATGTCCGCTCCCTTGAGCACATTTTCGATGTTATCCAAGCTCTCTTCAGCCGCTTTTTTCCCAACGGAGGGATTGGCGCCAGCCCCGAGCCCTCGGGTTAATTTTTCCCCGATCTGGAGTTTGATCGGAGCGTGGGAGCGGTTGAGAGCCTGGGCGTCCGTATTGGCGGCGATAAACTCTACCCCTTGTACTCCACCCTCAATCATGCGGTTCACGGCGTTACTACCACCGCCACCCACTCCGATGACCTTAATTTGGGCTATTTGTTCTACTTCCATATCAAACTCCAACATCAAACGTCCCTCCAATAACGAAAGTTTCAATCGATGGTTCAGATAAATTCACTGAACCAGTTTTTCATGCGTTCCAGTGTAGAGGGGCCCCGTTTCTTTTTGGGGGATCGATGATGCCCTTCTTCCGATTCCCCCTGACGAAGCATCCACCGTTTTTGAATATAGTGGATCATACCCACGCCGCTGGTGAAAGAAGGGTCTTGCACGCCGATATGTTCAGGGGAGACCACCCGCACCGCCTGCCCCAATTCGCTTTGTGCGACGCGCAAAATGTGTGGGGTGGACAATACACCTCCCGTCAGAACATAACCGCCGGCAGGGTCCCCATCATACCCCATCTCCTCCACCTGTTCACGGATCAGCTGAAAAATCTCCGCGATCCGTGGCTCAATAATCATCGCCAACTCTTCCTGGTTGATCGTATTTTCTCGATTGCTACCGATGGTGGGTACCGGAAACGAAATGTCTCCGGAAGCTTCTTTTACCGTGGCGACGCCGTATTTTCGCTTTACCTTTTCCGCTGCTTCCGAATGGGTTCTTAGGCCGATGGCAATATCGTTGGTAATGTATTCACCACCGATGGGCAACACGGCCGTCGCTGCCAACTGACCCTGCTCAAAAACGGCAATGGAAGTAGCCCCACCCCCGACGTCCGCCAGGACGACTCCCATATTTTTTTCATCAGCCGACAGACAAATTTCGCTGGCTGCGAGGGGAAGTAGCAGGATTCCTGCCACAGATAATGAAGCCTTCTCCACACATCGGAGGACATTGTGAATAATCGTTTTCGATCCCGTTACAATGATGGCTTCCACTTCCAGACGAACACCCACCATCCCGTGGGGATCTTGTACATCACTGAGGCCATCCACCACGAATTGTTTCGGCACGACTTCGATAATCGCCCGCTCCGGAGGCAACGCAATCACGCGGGCCGCCTGCATGACCCGCTCGATATCCTGCCTTCCGATTTCCCGGTTCTCGCTGGAAACCGCCACCACTCCGTGACTGGGCTGGAGCGAAACATGGTTACCGGTAATACCGACAAACACTTTGGAAATTTCTATGCCAACCATTCGTTCCGCATGGTCAATTGCTTCCCGGATCGATTGAACGGCTTGGTCGATGTCAATGATGGCCCCTTTCTTCGTCCCCTTGGCGACCGCCGATCCGACGCCGACAATTTGCGTACTCTCTTTTGTCACCTCGGCGACGATCACTCGTACCTTGGATGTTCCGATGTCTAAGCTGACAATGAACTCTCCACTGCTCAAATCCTGGGCACCTCCTTGCCCGAGAATCGTTCAACGGTGGTGGAAATCTTCATTTTTTAAAAGAGGGGAGAAGCGAAGGGAGATTCCGCTTGTATCACAACTATTCAACATGAAGGGAGATTTCCCCTTTTTCCCACTCAACTTTTTCTATGGTGAGAAAACGGTGTTTTTTTACTTTTTTTCCGGATCAAACCATGTGCTTTCCAACAGATTTAACGTACCCGGTGGGCGATCGCGAAACATGGAATAATAGGGGATTTTCTCGGTAAAATCTTGGATGCGCACGCGCACGGTATGATTGTTGCGCGTATAGACTTGGACCAGATCCGGATATGTAGCGTCTTCACCTGGGCGAATCTCGGACAGGTCCATTTGGATTCGCTTTGGAAGATCGGCCAATCCGCGGGCAAGGGCGGGATCGATCTCCTCCCCTTTTTTCCATCCTTTCAAAAGGGGCTTGTCCAGCGAATCGGACCAAGTACGGTTGGTCAACACTTTTCCATTTGCCAAAACTGGATAAGCGTCGGAACCATCCATCCAAAACGCAACCCGCTCCGATTCCTTCACCTCGATCACCACTGTTCCAGGAAAGACCTTGGTTATCGCCGCCTCCTTTACCTCGGACAGAGCGGCTATCCGTTCTTCCGCCTCCTCACCATCCCAATGAAAATAAGAGCTCCCCTCGTTTAGTCGGGCCAGTTGTAAGAGCTCTTCTTCCGTTACCATATGGTTCCCCTTGATCTGTACATCCCGGATCTCTCCCAAGGGGGAT
The DNA here is from genome assembly GCF_003046315.1 of Desmospora activa DSM 45169. Lineage (NCBI taxonomy): Bacteria > Bacillati > Bacillota > Bacilli > Caryophanales > Thermoactinomycetaceae > Desmospora > Desmospora activa. Next base: position 1,826,626 of record NZ_PZZP01000001.1, read on the forward strand.
TTTAAAAACAGCAGAATCAATACCCCTGTAAAAAAGAGCAGAATGGACAGAATCGCCGTCACTGAAGGAGGCTTACGGGAACGGGTGGATGAAGGTAAGGGACGCATCCGCTCTTCCATGGCGACACTCCTTTCGGTCGAAACACCATGAAATGAACCTTTTTTTATGTTACCACAAACATAGGGTTCTCGGGTCCACCCTGTCAATAAAAAACAGCGCACCAATGTGTCGCTGTTTTTTCACGCAAACGCTCGTTTTCCCGGGTGACGCTGAATTTGACCGCCCAGTTGGAGCAGGATTTGTTCTAACCGTTCATAGCCGCGGTCGATATGGGTAAGACCACGAACATGAGTCGTTCCATCCGCCGCCAAACCGGCGATCACCAGGGCAGCACCCGCTCTTAGATCCGTCGCTTCCACAACCGTCCCTTGGAGGTGGGGCACCCCTTCGATCTCAACCCGATTCTCCTTGACCGTTAACTGAGCACCCATGCGTCTCAATTCATGCACATGTTTAAAACGACCGTCAAAAATTCCTTCCTGAATCATACTCTTCCCGCTCGTCATCGATAGAAGTGTCATCATTTGCGGCTGCATATCGGTGGGAAAGCCGGGATACGGTTCCGTCATGACTTCCCCCACCCCGGATAACCGTCCGTTTCCGCGAACCCAGAGAGCGTCTCCCTCTAATTTCAGTTGAACGCCTGCCCGCCGCAACAGCTTGATAGTGGATGTCATGTGATCAGGCATAACATGAGTCAGCAGGACCTCTCCACCCGTCACAGCCGCTGCCACGGCCAACGTACCCGCTACGATCCGATCCGGTATCACTTCGTAGGAAACGGAATGCAGCCTGTCTACACCTCGGATCGTGATGGTATCCGAACCCGCCCCATTCACGTCGGCTCCCATCAAATTGAGAAAGCGTTGCAGATCCATGATTTCAGGTTCACGAGCAGCGTTTTGAATCACGGTCTCCCCTTGCGCACATACCGCCGCCATCATGATGTTTTCAGTCGCTCCCACACTGGGAAGAGCTAAGTGGATTCGCGCTCCCCTCAACTGGGGTGCCGTGCAGCGGATCGACTCACCGTCATCCTCCACCATAGCTCCAAGCGCTTCCAACCCCTGAAGATGAAGGTCAATCGGTCGCGCTCCGATAGCACAGCCACCCGGGCGCGTAATGGAGACCTCCCCTAGCCGGGATAACAGTGGTCCCATCAAGAAAATGGACGAACGCATCTGACGCATCAGGATTTCGGGAATCCGGGAAGATTTCAGCGTGGAGGTTTCCAGCTTGACGGTGTTCCCATCCCATCGCATCTTGACACCGAGGGATTTCAGGATTTCATTCATTACGGCGATGTCCGACAGGTGCGGCACATCCCGGATCTCATGGATCCCTTCCACCAACAGCGTAGCCGCCAGGATGGGAAGGGCCGAGTTTTTCGCACCCTGGACACGAACGGTTCCGTACAGAGATTTTCCGCCCTTGATGACAAACTGCTCCAATGTTCCACCTCCGTCTACCCTTCGCCCACCACCTGAACTTCCGGCACCAGGGTGACGCCGTATTCTTTCTCAATCGTTCGGATGATGTGCTCTATCAGGGTGAGAACATCGTTTGCCGTCGCTTGCCCGCGATTAATGATAAAGTTCGCGTGTTGAGTGGAGACTTCAGCATCACCGATCCGATAACCTTTTAGACCAGCGGCTTCGATAAGGCGACCGGAATGATCACCTCCGGGATTGCGAAAAACACTTCCCGCACAAGGGTGCTGAAGGGGCTGTGTTTGACGGCGCCGATCCTTAAACTGAGCCATGGATGCAGCTACCTGTTCGCGGTTGCCCTCTTTTAACTGAAAGACCGCTTCCGTGACGATGCCGCGTACAGAAGACTGCAAGATGGAATGCCGATAGGAAAAATTGAGTTCCCGATTGGTCAGGCGAATCCATCGTCCCTCTTCCAGCAATACCTCAGCCGACTCCAATACCCGAGAAATTTCCGATCCGTGGGCACCGGCATTCATAAAAACAGCACCACCCACAGTTCCTGGAATTCCTCCGGCAAACTCAAGACCTGTTAAACCCCGTTTAGCGATGAGGACCGACAATTTGACGAAAGAGAGTCCACCACCCGCAATCACCCGATCTCCATCCACCCGATAATAATCCAATCCGTTCCCCAGTTTGATGACGACACCGCGAATGCCGCCATCCCGAACCAACAGATTGGAGCCGCGGCCGATCGCCCGCCAAGGAATATTTCGGCGGTGCAAAACCTCTATCGTCCGTTTTAGCTCATCTTTGTCTCGGGGAATCACCAGGATATCGGCGGGTCCGCCCACTTTCCAAGTCGTATGGCGCGAAAGTGGTTCATGGAGTCGAACATCTTCTATTTGAGCATCTATCAATTCTTGGGTGATCGCTTTCACGGGCGGGACCTCCTTTCACAAACACTCAGCACACGGATGGCATCCAGGCGCGGCATACGATATCCTATGCCTATGCCCTGATTGTGTGACGCGGATCCAATATGGTGATCAAGGGCAACCTCACACCTTTTGCGCTGACAGCTGAACCAGTTCATCGACAATCACCTCCGCCGCATCGGGCCGCCCCTGTTGCTTTGACGCTTCACTCATATTACGGTGGCATTCCGAGTCTTTCATAATCGATTCAATCGCTGCCCACAGGCTCTCTCCCGTCAGTTCCCGCTCCAAAATCATACGAGCGGCTCCCTGCTCTTCCAACCAGCGGGCATTTACCTCTTGGTGGTTATTGGTAACATAAGGGGAAGGAACGAGAATCGCCGGGATCCCCAAAGCGGTCAATTCCGCCAGGAAAGAAGCCCCCGATCGTCCCACCATCAAGGAGGCAGCTGCCAATACTTCCGGCATGTTATAGATAAACGGTTTGACGATCAGATTATCCACCGGCTCTTCGTTTACTTTAGCAGCTACTGTATCATAATGCACTTCCCCGGTGACAAACACAAACTGAAGCTCCTGTGCGGCTCGCACCTGCGAAAGCATCGCTACAACCGCTTCATTGATCGGCTGAGCACCACGGCTCCCACCGGCGATCAGCACAATTGGCTTGTCCGATCCTTCCAAACCGAGAGAAGCTCGTCCTTTTGCAGCATCGGCGTAAACCGCTTCCGTACCACGAGGATTTCCGGTATGGATCAACTGTTTCGCCTTGGGGAGATATTTTTCCGCCCCACTCAGGCTGACCGCTACTCGATCGACATAACGCGTGAGGAAGCGGGTGGTCAACCCCGGCAACACATCCGGTTCCAGAATGAAAGTGGGAACCTCCAATTTGGCTGCTGCATACAACGTCGGCCCCGCTACATAACCGCCGGTACCCACCACCACATCCGGTTGGAATGAGCGGATTGTCTCCTTGCAATCCCGAACGGCTTTTATAAATTTGGTCATCGTATGCAAATTATCGAGACTGATCTTTCGTTTAAACCCTTGGATCTCCACATCAAAAAACCGGATCTCGCCCGCCTTGGGCACGATTTTCGCTTCCAATCCGTTCTTGGTACCGACATAGCCCACTTCAATATCGGGAAAACGGCGACGGACTGCCTCTACGATTGCCAGGGCCGGGTAAATGTGCCCCCCCGTCCCTCCGCCGGAAAGAAGTATCTTTTTCATGGTACCACCCGTTTCCATATATTTTTCGATTTTTATTGTCGGCTGAAGCGGGACAGATTTAACAACAGTCCTACAGCCACCAAGGTTAAGGTTAGAGAAGAACCACCATAACTGAGAAAGGGAAGGGTGATCCCCGTTACCGGAAATGCTCCCGTCACCACTCCGATATTGATCACCGCCTGAATGACAATCATCCCAGTGACACCGGCGGCCACCAAGCTGGAAAACAGATCCGGTGCGGTGATCGCTACCCGCAGCCCCCTCCATGCCAGTATACCGAACAAAATGATAGCCGTCCCGGCTCCGATAAAACCCAACTCTTCCGCCAGGATAGAAAAGATAAAATCGGTATGTGGCTCCGGCAGATATAGATGTTTTTGTCGGCTCATGCCCAAGCCCAACCCCATCAATCCCCCGGGTCCGATCGCATACAGCGATTGAATCAGTTGATAGCCGGCACCTAAAGGATCTTGCCACGGATTTAAAAAAGCAGTAATCCGTTGAATGCGGTATGGAGCCGCCAACACCAGCCCCACAAAACCGAGCACGCCCACCAGTGAAAGACCCAGTAAATGCTTTAAGCGCGCCCCCGCCGCATAGATCATAACGACGGCCGTTCCCATCATCACCGTACCGGTGCCTAAATCCGGTTGCATCATGATCAAGGCAAACACTGTACCGGCAATGGCGAGAGGGGTTAAAAGACCCTTGCTAAAAGAGGAGACACGGTGTGCATTCTGTGTAAGATACCAGGATAAAAATAGAATAATGCCCATCTTGGAAAATTCCGATGGCTGTATACTGAAAGCGCCGATGCCCAACCAGCTCTGAGCACCGTTACGCGTCATTCCGACTCCGGGAATCAACACCGCTACCAACAGTATAAAACAGATCAACAATCCCGGTTTGGCCCAACGTTGAAACAATTGTGGATCCAGTCGGGAAACAACCAACATCAAAAAGACGCCTAACGCGGCAAACAGCATCTGCCGCTTTGCATAGAAAAAGCTGTCCCCAAATTTATGGAGGGAGTAAGCGGCACTCGCACTGTACACCATCACCACGCCTAGAGTGAGCAACAGAAAAATGACCACGATTATGACCAGATCCGGTGCGTTCCGCGTTTGAGGCATATACCCTCACCTCGAGCAAAGGATTGGGGCGAGCCTGGCAAGCCCTGTTTAAAGAGTATGCACGGCTTCTTTGAACATGCGTCCCCGTTCCTCAAAGGAGGGATATTGATCCCAACTGGCACAGGCCGGCGATAAGAGAGCGACATCTCCCGGCACTGCCATCTCCGCCGCCAACCGGACTGCTTCCGTCACATCGGCTGCCTGCCGCAGATGGGCGACTCCCGCCTCTCGCGCCCGCTCCGTCAAGATGGTGGCGGTTTGTCCAAAAGAGACAAGGCCGGTGATCCGCTTCCGAAAAATGGGTATCAACTCCTGAAAGTCGATGCCGCGATCCAAACCGCCGGCGATTAGAACCACAGGAGACTCAAAGGATTCCAATGCCGCCGTCGCCGCCTGGGGATTGGTCGCTTTAGAATCGTTATACCAACGGACCCCGTTTTTCTCTGCTACAAACTCTAAGCGATGTTCTACACCGGTAAAGGTTGTCAGTTCATGGACAATCGCGGTAAGCGGGCAGCCTGCGGCAAAAGCAGTCGCGGCAGCGGCTAATCCATTCTCCAAATGGACACCGGGTAACTTTACCTGTGATATTGGCAGAACTTTGTTTTCATTTCCATCCGTATCGCGATGGATGATCATTCCGTCTCGAATATACCAGCCGACAGGCACCGGCTCAAAGCGGCTAAACCAAAGCACCTGCTGCTGCAAACGCTCCCCGAGGGTACGGCAGACAGCTGAATCCCAATTGAGCACGGCTATATCACGTTCCTGCTGGTTGGTGAACAGCTTTTGCTTGGAAGCGATATAATCCTCCATTCCCCTATGATAATCGAGGTGTGCAGGGGTGATATTGAGCAATACGCCAATGCGGGGGCGGAATACGTTGGTCCCTTTTAGTTGAAAACTGCTCAATTCCGCCACCAGCCACTGATCCGCTTTCATATCGGGGGCGACCTCGGCTAAGGCTTGTCCAATATTGCCTGCCACTCGGGCAGGGATCTCCCCTGCAACCAGCATCCGCCCCACCAGGGACGTGGTCGTCGTCTTTCCGTTGGAGCCGGTGATACCGATGATGGGGGCCGCGGTTACAAGAGAGGCTACCTCCACTTCGGTCACCACTGGAACACCGATTTCCATGGCCTGTACAATCGGTGGTGCATGATAGGGGATGCCGGGGTTTTTCACCAGCATATCCACTTCCGCTCCAATCAGGTCAGCAGGATGGCCGCCACAGATAACGGGAATGCCCAATGCCTCCAATTCCGCCGCTTCCGGACTTTCAGAACGAGGCTTGCGATCGTTTACCGTCACCTGTGCTCCTAAGCGATGCAACAGCTTCGCCACCGCCACCCCACTCCTGGCTAAACCCAGCACCACCACATGCCGATCTTCCCAACTCGTTTGATCCCTCAGCTTCACCGTAGGAACACCTCCAGGTAGATTCCCAATGCGGCAGCGAGGAATCCAATCAACCAGAAAGTAGTCACCACGCGCCATTCCGACCAGCCCACCAGTTCAAAATGATGGTGAAGTGGACTCATCCGAAAGATGCGTTTTCCTCTTAACTTAAAAGAGCTGACTTGAATCATCACGGACAAGGTTTCAATCACAAAGACGATTCCGATAATCAGCAGCAACAGCTCGGTTTTCGTAATCACCGCCAACGCCGCCAGCCCGCCGCCCAGCGCCAATGAGCCGGTATCGCCCATAAACACTTTGGCTGGATGAGCATTAAACACCAAAAATCCAAGCAATGCCCCCACCATAGATGCAGAAAAAATTACCACCATATAGTTACTCTGCACTAATCCAATAATGGCATACGCACCATAAGCGATGGCTGCAGTTCCCGCCACCAAACCATCCAATCCGTCCGTCAGGTTGACGGCGTTGGAAGTGGCGATCATGATTAAAACCAATAGCGGCAGGTATAACCAGTTTAACTCAATACTAAATTGCGTGCCGGGAATTGTGATGGTGGAGATCGATTCATACAAACCGCGAACCACCCGCACCTCCATCAGCACCCAGAAAAGTACCAAGCCGATAAACAACTGTCCTAACAACTTTTGCTTAGCGGTCAATCCCAGATTGCGTTTCATGACGACTTTAATGTAATCATCCATAAAGCCCAGGATCCCGTAGCCGAGGGTGGCAAACAGCAGAAAAAACAGATCAGACAGATGGCCATCTTGATCAAAGATATTGCTTACGGGAATCGCCGTCAACACCAGCACCACCATAAAGATGGAACCGCCCATCGTCGGTGTTCCCGCCTTTTTTTGGTGCGCTTTCGGCCCCTCTTCACGAATGGCCTGACCAAACTTCAAGCGCCGCAAGACGGGAATTACCAACGGCCCCAACAGCACGCCCAACCCGAACGCCACGCCAAGCGGAACCATGATCATTCTAATATCCATCGCTTTTTGCCTTCTCCCCTTCGACAAGTTGCTGTACAACCGCTTCCAAGCGGGCACCGCGAGAAGCTTTTACCAACAGGGTGACCGATGCATCTCCCTCCTGCAACAACGTTGCGGCAACCTCTGCTGCCGTTTCACAGTGGATCACCCTCGTTTCCGTCGCTACCGCCGCAGCTCCCGCCGCAATCCAGCGGCCTCGCTGTCCCATCGTGAAGATTTTGTCTACCCCTTTTTCTACAGCGTAGGCTCCAATTTGCCGATGATACACTTCTTCTTCCGCCCCCAACTCTAACATATCGGCCAGGAGCACCCATTTCTTACGCTGGTTGGGCAGCGCCACCAACAGGTCGATCGCTGCCTTCATCGCCCGTGGGCTGGCATTGTACGCATCATTGATGATCGCCATACCATTAGAGGCAACGAGCCGTTCTAATCTCATTCCGGAAACTTTCGCCTGCTCCAGGCCCCGTTGAATCTCCGCATCGGAGAGATTTAACAGCTTTCCAACAGTGATGGCCATCATCCCATTCATCGCATTATGGCGCCCTGGCAGAGACAGATGAAAGTGATAATCGCTGCTGGAAGATTGAAACCGTATCCCTTCGTCTCCATGTAACTTCAGCGCTTGGATTTGAACTGCATTGCCTTCATCAAAACCGATTGAAACCAATCGCAGGTGCTGCTCCTGACGTAAGCGCGCTTGCAAAAGCGGTTCATCTCCGTCATAGACAAGAATGCCGTCTTCGCTCAACCCTTCCCGAATTTCCAGCTTGGCGTCGGCAATCCCGGCGCGACTTCCCAAAAATTCCAAATGAGCATCGCCCACATTGGTCACCACCGCGATATCGGGGCGTGCAATCTGTGAGAGGAGTGCAATCTCCCCCGCATGATTCATCCCCATCTCCACCACGGCGACTTCAGTCTCCTCCGCCATTGACAATAACGTCAGCGGTACCCCGATATGATTGTTTAGATTACCGCGAGTCCGGTGCACGCGATAACGCGTTTCCAGGACCGATCCCAATAAATCTTTGGTCGTTGTTTTTCCGTTGCTGCCGGTGACTGCCACCACCGTCACATCCAACTGCTGTCGATAAGCTGAGGCCAATCGCTGCAACGTCTGTAATGGATCATCCACCTGAATCAACGGAATCGTGGTCTCCGGCAGCGGGCGCGAACGCTCCCACAGGGAAGCAACCGCTCCGTTTGCGACCGCTTGCGCCAAGAAATCATGGCCGTCAAACTGCTCTCCACTGAGCGGGACATAGAGCTGACCCGGTTTCAATGTACGAGTATCGGTAGATACACCTGTTACCATTGTACCGTTATCAATGGATCCTACCCATTCACCTTGGGACATCTTTGTGAGTTCGGAAAGTGTTCGCCGCATCGTACGCTCCTTTATCGCTTTCGTTGTATCGCGTCTATTGCCACCAGGCGATCGTCAAAATCATAACGGACTCCGTCGATTTCCTGATACGTTTCATGCCCTTTGCCCGCGATTAGGACTACATCTCCCGGTTGTGCCGCTTCTACAGCACGGTCGATCGCCTCTTTCCGGTCACGCACCACATCTACCCGCTCTTGTGGAAACGCCTTTACACCTACCAACATATCGGCAATAATCCGATCGGGATCTTCTGTGCGCGGGTTGTCACTGGTGATCACCACCCGGTCACTTAAACGGGCAGCAATCTCAGCCATAATGGGCCGCTTGCTGCGATCGCGATCACCACCGCAACCAACAACACAGATCACAGAGCCTTGTGCAAACTCCCTTACAGTCGTCAATACATTTTGCAAACTGTCCGGTGTGTGGGCATAATCGACCAACACCGTAAACCCTTGACCAGCATCAACAGGCTCCAGGCGACCATCTACTCCCTCAATGCTCTCCAGCGAACGACGAATCGTTTCCAGGGAAACGCCTTCTCCTAAGCTGACCGCAGCCGCCGCCAAGGCGTTGTAAACACTAAACTTGCCCATCAGTTTCAGCTGGACAGCGGTCTCCCCTACAGGCGTATCCAAGATAAAACGGGTACCGCCAGCATCCATCTCGATATCGCGTGCCTGTACATCTGCCGGACGCTCGATGCCATATGTAAGCACTTGCGCCGGTGTAATCTCCTTATAGTAGCCGCTCGCTTCATCATCCACATTGAGCATCGCTAAGGGCTGCTCTTCCCAGCGGTCGGCGATGTGATTGCCCAATTGGGTAAACAGCAGCCCTTTCGCCGCTCGATAATGATCCATATCCGGATGATAATCAAGGTGATCCTGGGTGAGGTTGGTAAACGCCCCTGTCTTGAAGCGAACGCCCCATGTGCGTCCCTGATGCAGTGCATGGGAGGAAACCTCAATTACCGCATGGCTGCACCCCGCATCCAGCATGCGACGAAAGCTTCGTTGCAACTCCAGAACATCCGGTGTCGTATTTTTGACGGGGAAGCGCTCTTCCCCGATCTTCATATCGATCGTTCCAATCAACCCTGTCATTTTACCGGCATCCTGCAAA